>DYSN01000008.1 GCA_020718205.1 Draconibacterium orientale | reverse complement strand
TTGAAAAAAGGGGGCTATCATAAATACCAAAAAAAGAAATCTTAACCGGCTTTATCAAGGGCATTTTGCAATCCGCTGCTGGTTTCGGCAAGTATTAAGTCTCAAAACCCCCTTAAACAATCTGCAACTCATTGTTCTTGAGTAGCTTTTTTCTTGGGGTTTCCTCCAATTTCAAGCCAAATAAAAACCCCCAACCAAATAATTCGGCTGGGGGTTTTTGATTCAAAGTCTTGTTTTACTATTTCTTCTCAGGCATCAAAACCACCTGAATTTTAGCACTGTCGACCAAATATTTTTGAGCTGTCTTTTTCAGACTCTCGATATTGAGCTTGTCAATGGCTTCTTGTTTTTTGGTGATATCTTCCAGCGGTAACTGATTGAAAGTATTGCCTTCTATGGCTCTTAACCAATAGTTGTTTTTCTTCATATTTTCCTTTAAATCAAGGCGCTGAGTCTCTTTTACCTTGTCAATATCCTGTTGGGTTGGGCCATCATTTTTTAGTTTTTCAACTTCAGATAATGCTGCCGCAATGAGATTATTCACATTGTCGGGACCACAGGGGAAACCAATGGAAAACTGATATTTTCCATAAGGATATTTGCTCATGCTGCCGCGTGCACCAACTCCATAAACGCCTGATTTTTCTTCTCTCAGGTTTTCGATAAGCTTGATGGACAGCACTTCGCCCAACGACTCGAGCAGGTATTTATCTTCTGTATTGAAAGCACATTCAGAGGTAAAAAACAAGCTCACCATACTCTTTTGATCCTGACCCTTATTTACTATTTGTTCCATGGGTCCTTTGGGTGCGCGGATGCCTAAATCCACAAAATTTTCGGGGGATTTTTGCCCTGGCAAACTACCTAAATATTTCTGAATAAGCTCAATATCTGTGGTGTTATTGATATTTCCAACAAAGAAAAAGGTGAAATCGCCCGGATTGGCAAATCTTTCCAAATAGGATTTTTTAGCGGTTTCAAAATTCAATGCTTCCAAATCGGCCACCGAAGGAATATAGCTGCCTCTGATATGATGGCTGCTCATAATCCGGTTCATCTGATCGCGGAAATAGGTGGTGGGGTCTTGCAGCAAATTGGGCAGAATCATCTTTTGTTTATTGATGGTAGATTGAAAAGCAATGGCGTCGAAATTGGGCGCTGTGAAGTACAAATTGATGAGCTGAAGAAGCGTTTCAAAGTCTTTGGGAGTGGTGTTACCACTAAATCCTTCCTGAATGGCTGAAATATAAGGCTCTATTCTCAAATTTTTCCCCGCTAAAAGTTTTTCCAATTCTACTTTGGTAAATTGATTTACACCACTTTCAGAAACCAAATCGGTACACATTTCGGCCGATTTAAAATCGTTGTCGTTAGAAAGAGAGGAACCACCCAGGCTAAAAGCTGAAACTAAGATTTCATCATTTTTAAAATCGGTGGGCTTAATGACAACTTTCATTCCGTTGGCAAATTCGATGGTTCTGATACCCAAATCCTTAATCTCTTCCGATTTAACAATGGGAGCGGGGGCTGGAATATTCTCCATGAGCGGGCGGTTGCTGGTAGCATCAACATAGGCTTCTACAGGTGCTTGTGCGGCTTCGGCCAGCCAATTTATTACATCGGCTTCGGCAGGCAACACAATACCCTCTTTCTCGGGAGCCATAATTACCACTACGCGGTTATAATCTTTTATCCAGTCCTTGGCCAATCCATTCACTTCGTCCAAAGTGAGGGTGGGTAAAATTTGTCCGGTATAATCATATTCCGGTTCAATGCCGGGCGATGGAACATCTTCGAGAAAATTATCCACATATTCATTTACATAACGTTCCGATTCGGTTTTATCCTTTTCCTTGAATTGTTCTTCAAGACCGGTGAGATATTCAATTTTATATCTTTCGAACTCAGTTTGGGTAAATCCATGTTGTTTAACCCGTTCGTTTTCAGTTAAAAGTGTTTTAAGTCCTTGTTCAATACCATCTGGACCAACCACTGCAAACGAGGAATAGGCATTTTTCGAACGAACCATGCCACCATAGCTGGTGCTTGCAAACATAAAAGGAGGTTGGGCAGATTTGGTAAGCTCATCTAAGCGGGCTCTCAGCATTCCATTGTACATATTTTGGGTCAAATCGCGGCGATAATCAGCCCAGGTTTCTGTGTTTTGGGTATCGTCTTTATACATGAGCTGAATGATGGTGTAGGGAGCTTCTTTGTCGCTTACCACCGAAACATAGGTTTCTTTATGGTCGGGCACATCAAACTCTTTGCGCTCTCTGTACTCTTTTGGCATTTTAATTCCCCCGAATTTCTCTTCAATTTTTTGTTTCATTTCTTCGGGGTTCAAATCGCCAATGGCGATAACAGCCATTAAATCGGGGCGATACCACTCTCTGTAAAAGCTGCGGATGGTTTCGTGCTCAAAAGTTTCGAGAATGTCTTTTTTACCAATGGGCAATCTTTCGGCATACATGGAGTTCTTGAACATCACAGGGAAATACTCGTCGCGCATACGTTGCTGAGCACCCTGACCAATGCGAAGTTCTTCGAGAATTACTCCGCGTTCCTTGTCAATTTCTTCACCGGTAAATAAAACGCCGGAAGCCCAATCGCTCAATACCAACAGGCCTTTGTCCACAGTTTCGGGATTTTCGGTGGGAACGGGCAACATATAAACAGTTTCGTCGAAGCTGGTATAGGCATTCAGGTCGCCACCAAATTCAATACCAAGGCTTTGAAGATAGCTCACCAACTCGTTTTTCTCGAAATGCTCAGTTCCATTGAAGCACATATGCTCCACAAAATGCGCCAGTCCTTGCTGATTTTCGTTTTCTAAAATACTCCCCGCATTGATAACCAAACGGAGTTCTATTTTGTTTTCGGGTTTGGCATTTTGGCGGATGTAGTAGGTGAGGCCATTATCGAGCTTGCCTTTAACCACCTTACCATCGAAGGGAATTTTTTGGTGTAATTGTACAGATAAATCCTGCGCAAATAATTGTATGGAAGATGCTATAAATAGAAACAGCACCCAAAAAGTGAAAACGAATTTTTTCATGTTTTTTGTCTTAATTTCTTATGGCTCAAAAGTAAATAATGATTTGCGATTTCGATGAAAAATGGGAAATAATATGTGTTTCTCTGAACTTTTTGATCCAAAAAGTATAGTTAGAAAGCGGGAATGGAATTAATAATCTTTGATTTATAGATAAATAAAAAAAATAAAAGATTTAAAGTATGTATTTTTAACGATTTGAATAATGAAATTGCTGGTCAATATGAAAACTTGATCACTTCTTTTGGTGCTAAAATTATTGATGATCTGATATACTTACTACAACAAAGATGTCGTCGATGAAATGACCTATGGCACGATATTTTTTAGTAATTCGAAAATAATATACGCCTTCAGATTTTGGCTTCCTTAATTTAAAATCAACAATTTTATAATTGCCATCCGTTAAAAAACTTTTAGCTTTTAAGTATGGTGCTACGATTTGCCTCGTTTTCAAGTAATCAATAACATCAGGCCGTTCTCTGATTTTCATCCTTGAAAGTCAACTAAATAATTGTTTCCAAGCTCCTTTGATTTTCGGATAGCTTCCTGTGTTGAATATGGTAAATCATTTATATCAAGTTCCTGAATCAGAACCTGACCTTTTAAACTAAAATATTCATCAATTAAATCTTCGAATGATTCGAAGACATTTTTTGATAACTGTTCTCCGTTTTCAATTGTTATAGTGGTCATACCATTTTTTTTTAGCAAAAATAACGAAATTAGTTTTCTTCACAGATTTTTAATTTTTCGGAAACGATTGAAATTTATATCTTTGCCTTATCTATAAAGAATCTAAATAACATTCAAATTCATGGCTCTATACCATAAACTTGGGCAGATACCTAACAAGCGTCATATCGTTTTCAACAAACCCAATGGCGGCATATTTGCCGAGCAACTCATTAGCAGTGAAGGCTTTTCGGCGGAATATACTTTAACCTATCATCATCATCCACCCACATTGGTCACCCATATTGGGGAGATTTTTTCGGTGGCTCCTCAGTTTATAGAAAACGACCTGATGGTGAAAAGAAGCTTTGATGGATTCGACATAAAACCCGCCGGCGATTTTTTAAGCTCCCGAAAAATTGTTTTGGGAAACAACGATGTTTATATTGCCCTGGCTGCTCCGGTTGAAAAATCATCGGACATTTTCTATAAAAACAGTCAGGCGCACGAGATGATTTTCGTTCACAAGGGGAGTGGTATCCTGAGAACCATGTTGGGTCAAATTGCATTTACTCCCGGCGATCATCTGATGATACCTAAAGGGATTACCTATCAAATGAGCTTTGATGATACCGATAACAGGCTGTTTATTGTGGAGTCGTTCACGCCATTCCGTTTTCCAAAAAAATATGTTAGCAACAGCGGTCAGTTGCTCGAAAACTCTCCTTTCTGCGAGCGCGATATCCGCGTACCCAATCAATTGGAAACCTATGAAGAATTGGGCGATTATAAACTGCTCATTAAACGCGACGACAAGCTCTATACCTATCATTATCAGTCACATCCATTCGATGTGGTAGGGTGGGACGGATGCTATTATCCTTATGCTCTGTCCATTCACGATTTCGAACCCATCACCGGACGAATACATCAGCCGCCGCCAGTCCATCAAACCTGGGAAACCAACAATTTTGTTACCTGTGCATTTGTCCCCCGACTCTACGATTACCATCCCCAAGCGATTCCTGCGCCCTATAATCATGCAAATCTTGATTCGGACGAGGTGCTCTATTATGTCGATGGCGATTTTATGAGCCGCAACAATATTCAAAAAGGACAAATCACCTTGCATCCTATGGGTGTTGCTCATGGCCCGCATCCCGGTGCTGTGGACCGAAGTATTGGAAAAAAAGAAACTCAGGAATTGGCTGTAATGGTCGATACCTTTAAACCGCTGAAAATGACTCGGGAAGCCTTGAATATTGAAGTGGCAGATTATTTTAAAAGCTGGATGTAATTGATTTAAAAGTACATCAGGTACTAAAAGTGAGAAGAGATTAAAATATTAGGTAGTAAGTTATGACCTTGTTTTGATGCTATTGATTTTGAAAATAAAAAAATAAAAAATAAAGAAATGAACATTTCATGCCTTCCATTAAATGGAACCGATTATGTGGAGTTTTATGTGGGTAATGCCAAGCAGGCTGCTCATTTTTATCAATCTGCCTTTGGTTTTCAGCCTGTGGCTTATGCGGGTCTTGAAACCGGTTTGCGCGACAAATCATCCTACGTGCTTCGTCAGGGGAAATTGACTTTGGTATTAACCGCTGCTTTAAGTAAAGATGGCGAAATTGCTGATCATCAGAAACTTCATGGCGATGGCGTAAAAGTAATTGCTCTTGCGGTTGACGATGCCAAATCTGTTTATGAAGAAACCATAAAACGCGGTGCCGTATCGGAATTCGAACCTCGCGAAGAGTCCGATGAATATGGGAAAGTGGTGCTCTCGGCCATTAAAACTTTTGGCGAAACCATTCATATTTTTGTGGAAAGAAAAGATTATATCGGTCCCTTTTTACCTGGCTTTATAACCTGGAATCCGGCCTACAAACCAAAAGATACCGGTCTGCTCTATGTGGATCATATCGTAGGAAATGTAAACTGGAACGAAATGGACAGAACCGCCCGTTTCTATCAGGATGTTTTTGGCTTTACCCAACTCATTTCTTTCGACGATAATGATATCAGCACCGAATTTACAGCCTTGAAATCGAAGGTAATGAGCAACGATAACTTCAAGGTTAAATTCCCCATCAACGAGCCTGCCAAAGGTTTAATGAAATCGCAGATTGAAGAGTATCTCGATTTTTATTACGGTTCCGGTCCGCAGCACGTGGCCATGGCAACCGAAAATATCATTGAAACCATTGCCGATTTAAGAGCCCGCGGGGTTGAATTTTTACATGTGCCCGATAGCTATTACAATTCCATTCTCGACAGAGTGGGCGAGATAGAAGAAGATATTGAAGTACTGAAAAAGCATAGAATTTTGGTCGACCGCGACGATCAAGGCTATTTGCTTCAATTGTTCACCAAACCCGTTCAGGACAGGCCCACCTTCTTTTTCGAAATTATTCAACGTAAAGGGGCACGTTCTTTTGGAAAAGGGAATTTTAAAGCCTTATTCGAATCCATTGAATTAGAACAACGTAGCCGCGGAACACTATAAAAAAACCAAAATGAGCATATTTAACACAAAAGGCTTGTCATCCTGGGTATCTGTTCCCGCCGACAGCGATTTTCCTATTCATAATATTCCCTTTGGGGTGGTGAGTTATCAGGGTCAAACCCATTGCGCCAGCCGGATTGGTGATTTTGTGATCGATTTGGCATTGCTGGGCGAAGATGGTTGGTTCGACGATTTACCCTTGGGAAACGGAGCAGTATTTCATAACCCTACGCTCAATGCCTTTCTGGAATTGGACAAAAAAGCCTGGACCAGCGTGAGAAACCGGTTGATTGAGCTTTTTCAGTCGGCCAATGCCGAAATTCGTGACCACGACGATTGGGTGAATAAATACCTGATTCCCATCTCTGATGTGGAAATGCAAATGCCTGTTCAGGTGGGCGATTACACCGATTTTTACAGCTCCATAGAACATGCCACCAACGTGGGCATCATGTTCCGCGATCCTGCCAATGCCTTATTGCCCAATTGGAAACATCTTCCGGTGGGTTACCACGGACGCGCCAGCAGCATTGTAGTTAGTGGAGCAGAAATACATCGTCCCTACGGACAAACCCTGCCAAAGGACGCCACAACCCCTGTTTTTGGGCCATCACGACTCGTTGACTTTGAACTCGAAATGGCTTTTATTACAGGCAAAGCCAATAAACTGGGCGATTCTATCCCCGCGGAAAAAGCAGACGATTATATCTTCGGAATGGTCATTTTCAACGATTTATCGGCCCGCGACATTCAAAAATGGGAATATGTGCCACTTGGGCCTTTCCTTTCGAAGAATTTTGGGTCGGTGATTAGTCCGTGGATAGTTACTTTAGATGCTCTGGAATTTTATCGGGTGGCCGGACCTATTCAGGATCCCCGGGTTTTTCCTTACCTGGAAACCTTAGGCGATAAAAACATCGATATTCATCTTTCGGTTTCTCTTAAACCAGCAGATAGCTCTGAAACCGCAGTGTCCAAAAGCAACTATAAATACCTTTATTGGAACATGAACCAACAGTTGGCGCACCACACCGTGAATGGTTGCAATATCAAGGCTGGTGATATGTACGCCAGTGGAACCATCAGCGGTCCAACGCCCGATTCTTACGGAAGTCTGCTTGAGCTCAGCTGGCAGGGAACCAAACCCCTGAAAATGAACGATGGCACCGAGCGTCGGTTTGTGAGCGATAACGATAGCATTATCATGCGGGCCTGGTGCGAGAAAGATGGCCGAAAAATTGGTTTCGGCGAAAGTGTTTGTAAAATTCTACCTGCTAAATAAATATGACTATGTTGACTATAAATCCGAAAGAAGATACCAATCAGGAAGTTCACCAGGCCATTCTGGGCGGAATTGCTCCGCGTCCCATAGCTTTTGTAAGCACCATTGATAAAGATGGGAAACCCAATTTGTCGCCATTTAGCTATTTCAACGCTTTTGGAGCCAATCCCCCCATTGTTATTTTTTCTCCCGCCCGCCGCGGCCGCGATAATACCCACAAACACACCTATTTTAATGTTAAAGATGTGCCCGAAGCCGTTATCAATATGGTAACCTTCGATATGGTTCAACAGGTAAGTTTGGCAAGCTCCGATTTTGCAAAAGGCGAAAACGAGTTTGAAAAGGCAGGATTTACCATGCTCAAATCGGAAACTGTGGCCCCTTTTCGGGTAAAGGAATCGCCGGTGCAGCTGGAATGTAAAGTGATTCAGGTGATTGAAACAGGCGATCAGGGTGGGGCTGGTAATTTGGTGATTTGTGAAGTTACCCGAATTCATATTGATGAAGATATTCTGGACTATAAAGGACAAATAGACCCCAATCTGGCCGATTTCGTTGGTAGAATGGGAGGGAACTACTATGTGAGAACCATGGGCGATGCACTTTTCGAAATCCCCAAACCGCTTTCGGTGGTGGGAATCGGTTTCGACAAATTGCCTGAGTTCATCAGAATCATGCGTGAGCTGAGTCAGGCCGAAAAAGCCCAATTGGCTGGGGTGGAAAGGTTGCCAAACGATGAAGACTTTAAGGAAGAAAAGCTATCGGTATACGTGCAGAACGGTCTCAAGCAGAAAGGATTAAACCCAACATGCTATTCTAAAGATTTAATTGCCAACGGAAAAGTTTGGGATGCGCTCATCTTCTTAATCATTCAGCACAATCTTAAAAAGTAATCAGGAAATCTGATTTAATTGTTGGTGATAAGCCTGTAGCCACTGCCATGGATATTGAGAATTTGGATTCTCGAATCGTCCTTCAGATATTTGCGTAATTTGGTGATATACACATCCATGCTTCGGGTGGTGAAATAGTTATCATCGCCCCAGATTTTGTTTAATGCCTCGGCGCGGGGTAAAATTTCGCCTTTTGAATCTAAGAGCATTTGCAATAACTCCGACTCCTTGGGACTCAACACCACGGGAACGGCTTGTTCCACATGTTTCAACTCCCTTATTTTTGCCGAAAAGCTAAAATCCCCCAATTCATATTCCCCATTGTTTTCATCGCCCCCGTTGCTGTGTCGCCGGGCAATTGCTTTTATTTTATAAATCAGCACTTCCGAGTCGAAAGGTTTCTTAATATAATCGTCGGCACCTGTTTTATAACCTTTGAGCTCATCTTCCTTTAATGTTTTGGCAGTGAGAAAGATAAAGGGGATAGCCGGAGCAATCTCTTTAATTGTTTTTGCCACAGTGAATCCATCCACATGGGGAAGCATGACATCGAAAACACAAAAGTCGAATTTGGTCTTGTCAAATTGTTCCAGCGCTTTGCGTCCATCCTGAACCCAATGAACCGAAAATTCGTTGATTTCGAGATATGCCTTGAGCACTTCGCCAAAGCTGCTGTCGTCTTCCACTAAAAAAATTCTGGTCATGTTGTCATTGTTTTAAGGGGATTTTAACTTCAAAAACACTACCTTTTGACAATTCGCTGTTTACCGAAATGGCTCCTTTATGCTTGTCAACCACCGATTTTACATAAGATAAACCCAACCCATATCCCTTCACATTGTGCACATTTCCACTTTCAATTCTGTAGAACTTCTGAAAAATATGGGGAATGTCTTTTTTGTCGATGCCAATGCCATGATCGGTAATCCTAACCAAAATCATATTTCCTTCATTGAAGGTTTCTATTTTGATATAGACAGTTGATGGAGAATATTTTATGGCATTGTCCAAAAGATTCACAAACATATGACTCAAATGGAGCTCATCTCCCAAAACAGTGGCTGCTGAAGCCTGATAATAGGTTTCTGTTTTTCCGCCTTCGGGAAGTTTTAGCGAAGAAATCTCGATGACAGAATCCAAAAGCCGATGCAAATCGACAGGCTTTCTTTTTATTTTGGTATTCTTTTCTTCCATTCGTGCCATCATCAGAATTTGCTCCACAAGCCTGTTCATCCGCAGATTTTCCTTCTTTATCATACCTGAAAAATAGGCCACCTTCGATGTGTCGGAAATAACAGCCTTGTTTAAAATAGAGTCCGATGCCAGCGAAATGGTGGCGATGGGGGTTTTAAACTCGTGGGTCATATTGTTGATGAAATCCGTTTGAACCTGCGATATTTTTCTGTGATGCAACAGGTTACGAATGATGTAGAATAGACCGAAGGCAAAAACGAGCGTAAAAAGCAACGACAGAACAATGGGACCCACCATTTCGAATACCAAAATATCGGAGGGGAACTGAACCAAAAAATACTGTTCCCGCGAAACCATTTCACCAGGAAAAAGCTTTGTGAAGAAGCTCAGCCTGTTGGCTTCCCAGCTAAATCCTTCCGATTTTTGCTGCATTTTATTCAAGGTGCTGTCGATTATAGCAAAGCTAAAATCGGTAGGGAGCTTAAAATCGATCCTAGTTTTTGTCAAAACTTTATCGAGAACCATTTGGGGTATGCTGTCCAAAAATGGTTTCCCCCATTTATTCATCTCCCAAACCAATTGATCCACAGTGGTTTCCAATTTAATCTCTCTGTGTTGTAAATCAACACGTTGACTGTTCAAAACCTTAATTAGACTATCGGCTTTGCGGTCATAGGCGGTAATAATTGAATCCCCGTTTATCTTTAAAATAAGAGTAGTTTTTTGTTCAAAACCGCTGTCAGAACTAAACGAAAAATTGGTTTGATTGTCAATCATGATGACCTGTGTAACCGAATCGTCCTCCGAAAGGCTGATTTTCCGATCGGTTTGCCCCGAATTGGAAGCAACAATTTTTTTTTCTTCATCAGTCGCCTGATGGAAAACAATGATATTTTGGTTGACTTCTGTCTTATGCCTTTCAAGGTTTGATGAAAAGTTGCGAATAATTTTAGGCTGAATGCTATCAATTTGTATCAATTGTTCTTCCTGTTCAATGGCCATAGCCAGATACTTAAGCGATTGATTTACATTTTGTTGAAAAAGAATCTGGTTTTGGTCATATAGCTTTGCGATCCAATAGCTTTGAATCACTATGGAGCCTATCAGCGCTGCAATGCTGAAAGCAATAACCAATTCTATTTTTCGGCGGTTCATTTCGTTGTCAAAAATATACAAAACGAGCCTCTTGGCGCATTACTTTAACCTAAGTTTAACCTAAGTCTAACCTAAGTTTAAGTTTTAAGTGCTCTTTTAACAATTTTTTCTTTTCTGAGAATGAAGAAATTAGATAAGTCCTAATTTTCAAACGTTTGCAGTTAAAAAACTGTGATAAATATTATGATGACAATGACCTTGGCTGGAAGCACGAGAACAAATATTGTTACTTTTGCAGCAATTTTTTTTGAGTTAGAAAAATCATATCAACTAATAAAATATTAATGAAAAGAGTATTAGTTTTAACCGGTGGGGGCGATTGTCCCGGGTTAAATGCAGTTATCAGAGCGATTGTAAAAAGAGCTTCACAAGAGAAAGACTGGGAAGTGGTAGGAAGTATTCAAGCCTTTAATGGGGTGCTTTGGGAACCTACCGAAATCAGAATTCTTGACCAAAAAGCCGTAAAAGGTATTCACTATCAGGGCGGTACTATCATCGAAACTACAAACAAAGGTGGACCATTCGAGTGGCCGGTAAAAGATAATAAAGGAAAATGGACCAATGTGGATCGCTCCGACGAGATGATTCGTAAGCTCCAGTTCATGGGCATCGATGCCGTTATCAATATTGGTGGCGATGGAAGCCAGAAAATTTCACAGAAATTGTACGAGAAAGGACTCAATATCATTGGAGTTCCTAAAACTATCGACAACGACTTATCTTCTACCGATTCTACTTTCGGTTATCAAACAGCAGTTCAAATAGCTACCGAAGCATTGGATAAATTGGTAACTACCGCAGCTTCCCACAACCGTGTGTTTGGTATGGAAGTTATGGGTCGTTATGCCGGTTGGATTGCCCTGAATGCTGCCATTGCCGGTGGTGCCGATGTTTGTCTCATCCCCGAAATTCCATACGATATCAATATCGTTAAAGAAAAACTCGAAAGCCGTTTCTATAAAGAACGCGGTTTTGGTATTATGGTAGTTTCCGAAGGCGCCCGTCCGAAAGATGGAACCATGCACTTTGAGCAAAGCGACGAAGTGGGCTACAACAATCTTAAATTAGGTGGTGTGGTTCATAAGGTATTGCATGAGCTTCGGCAGGCAGGACTTAAAGTAGACATGCGCGATGTAATGTTGGGACATCTTCAGAGAGGGGGAGTTCCGGTAGCTTATGACCGCGTGCTTGCTGCTCAGTTTGGCGTGAAAGCCTTCGAAATGGTTCTTAACGAGCAATTTGGACAAATGGTAGCTTATCGCCATCCCGATATTATTGCCGTTCCGCTTATCGATGCAATTGACAGGCCAAATCTCGTTACCCTCGACAACAGAATTATCCAGACCATCAAAGGTTTAGATATATCGCTTGGAGCTGATATTTAATCATCATCCTACTTACAAAAAGCCTGTTCATTGTTAAAATGGACAGGCTTTTGTTTTAAATTAGATACCATTTTTCAATCATGTTTTTAGATAAATCATCCCGGCGGGATGACATGTTTATAAAAAAATCGATACCACGATAATCGTGCGACCCCATCGGGGGTCGGACCTTCTTTGCATCCTATTTTTAAATTAGATAGATGTCAATTGCAGGTTTGCACAGCCCCAATAATCAGGAAAACAAGGGGCCAAACATAGATTCCCGCATATTTTAACGAAATTATTTTCAGTTTCCGTTCAGGCATGTTCAACGGAACGAATTTTTTTTAATTTTGTAATAGACCAGAACACAATGATAAATTCAAATCCTAATAAAGTTTTTATTAACCCCTTTTTAAATATTAAAAGGCGCGATCGCTTTATCCACGCTTAATTGCATTTTCTTTTTCGATTCAGGTTTCAAATTTTTTCTATCAATATTTAAAAATTAGAATTATGCAATTACCTTATGCCGAGCCATTTAAAATAAAAATGGTCGAAACCATAAAAAGGAGTACTCGTCAGGAACGTGAAGAGTGGATAAAACAAGCCAAATACAATCTTTTCAATTTAAAAAGCGAACAGGTTTTTGTCGATTTGCTCACCGATAGCGGAACAGGCGCCATGAGCGACAAGCAATGGTCGGAACTTATGTTGGGCGACGAGAGCTACGCCGGCGCGAGCTCCTACTATAAAATGAAAAATGCCATTAAAAATATTCTGGGGTTCGATTATTTTCTTCCAACCCATCAGGGGAGAGCTGCCGAAAATGTGCTGTTCTCTGTTTTGGTGAAAGAAAACGATATCGTTCCCGGAAACAGCCATTTCGATACCACCAAAGGTCATATTGAATTCAGAAAAGCATCGGCGGTTGATTGTACCATCGATGAAGCTTTCAACACCACCATTCACCACGATTTTAAAGGAAATATCGACCTCAATAAATTGGAGAAAGTGCTCACCGATCATCAGGCTGCTCGCATCCCCATGATTATTGTTACCATCACCTGCAACTCATCGGGCGGACAACCTGTGAGCATGCAAAACCTTAAGGATGTGTACGCTATGGCCAAAAAATTCGGTATTCTGGTGGTCTTCGATTCTGCCCGTTTTGCCGAAAATGCCTACTTCATCAAAAAAAGAGAACCCGGATATCAGGATAAATCCATCAAGGAAATAGTGAAGGAAATGTTCTCCTATGCCGATGCCATGACCATGAGCTCCAAAAAAGACGCCATAGTAAATATGGGTGGTTTTATCGGTTTCCGCGATGATGACTTGTTTAAAAAAGCCAGCGTTTTCACCATTATTTACGAAGGTTTTATTACCTATGGCGGCATGTCGGGAAGAGATATGAATGCACTTGCCCAGGGATTGGATGAAGGCACGGAGTTTCCTTATCTCGAATCGCGGGTGGAGCAGGTAGCTTATTTGGGTTCAAGACTGCGGGAATTTGGTGTTCCCACACAGGAGCCTTTTGGCGGACATGCTATTTTTGTGGATGCCAAACGCTTTCTGCCCAATTTGCCCAAGGAACATTTTGTAGCCCAAACCTTGGCCATAGAGCTTTATCTCGAAGGTGGAGTGAGGGGCGTGGAGATTGGAGCCATTCTGGCCGACAGAGATCCCAAAACCCGTCAAAACCGTTTCCCAGAGCTCGAATTGCTTCGATTGGCGTTGCCACGCAGAACCTACACCAATAACCATATGGATTATGTGGCTGTGGCTTTGGCCAATGTCTACAATCGCCGAAACGAGATTACATCGGGAGTAAGGATTCTAAAGGAAGCCCCCATTATGCGGCATTTCACCGTTGAACTGGAGAGAATATAAACTCATAAAAAACCGCCTTTGAAATTGATTAGGGGTGGTTTTTTTATCAGTAATACAACCCCGAAGTCAGGGAATTTCTTCACCAACTCCATCATCCCAAACTCAAAGAAATTGAATTGCTCAGAAATCTGATATTCCATATTGACCCGAATTTGGGAGAAAAACAAATAGAATATCCCTGATTTCAGGACGCAATCACACTGAAAACTCTCGTTAAAAACCGGATAATTCGTGCGGATAAAAGAATTCTGTCATAATGAGTCGACCATAGATACTATTAAGTATTGACGATGAAAAACTTACCCCGTTAAAAGACGAGTTTATTGAAGAGTGCAACATGCAAAACCGCAGTCTCTTTATAGCAGAATCGCGTATCGAAAAGGCAGCTTCTACACCCGTTGAGCCCGCAATACTCAAGCCCCCCAAAATAGAAGAACCCCCGCTAACCCCCGAAGAAGAGGAGGAAAGAAGATACCAAATTAGCGACGCTATAACAGCTTCTGCTGACAAGCATTTTAAGGCCATGCGAAAAAAATTAGAAAGACGTTTGATGAAAGAAAGTAAAAATCTGAATAAGTAAATTTTATCTTACTTTAGCTCTCAAGAAAAACCATAAATATGGGTTTAAGTTTTCACTATAGCGGCGTCATTGCCAATCCTCAATTACTCCCTGAATTGATAGAAGAAGTAAGAGATATTGCTGGTACTTACAATTGGAAATTCAATGTATTCGATCAAGAATTTCCTGATAACTGTTGTGGTAAAGACCATTATAACCAAAATATTTACGGCATAAGCTTTACGCCACCCGGCTGCGAAACCATTCCTATTTGTTTTCTTTCAAACGGACGAATGAGCAGTCTTCCACATCTCATGTTTTTTGGCAAAACCGAAGACCAGCCCGAAAGCGATTCTTTATACATGCTATCGGTGAAAACACAATATGCCGATGTTGAAACTCATCAATTAATAATTAAGATTTTCCGTCATTTGAAAGAGAAATACCTGACCGATTTTAAGCTCATGGATGAAGGAAAATACTGGGAAACAAATGATTTGGAGTTACTCAGAATCAATTTTGAAAAAAATCTGGCTATCATCAATAGCTTTTTCTCCGCTCTGGAAACCATTCCAATGCTTCCAAACGAAAGCATTGAAGATTATTTTGCACGAATGCTCAAGTTTATTAAAGATTCAAAGGGAATGTAATAGAAATGGATAATAATCAGACTTTAATAATCAATTTACAGTGGTGATAAAAAAAAGGCCACCATAAAAATGGCGACCTCATTAACTTAAAAACCTGGCAAACAGACTACATTAAATCCCTCTCCACATCCTTATCGCCACGTCCAGACAAGTTGATAATGCTCACTTGTCCGGCTTTTCCCTTCAGAATTTTCTCAGCCAATGCCACCGCATGCGACGACTCAATAGCCGGGATAATACCTTCCAAATGACTTAGCAATTTAAATCCGTGTATGGCTTCTTCGTCGGTAACTATATGATAATGTGCTCTTCCGGTATCTTTCAGTAGAGCATGTTGCGGACTCACCCCCGGATAATCCAATCCGGCGGCTATGCTGTGGCTTGGATACACATCGCCGTTTTCGTCCATTAGGGCATAGCTGTATGTCCCCTGAAATACACCTACCTTTCCCAAACTCAAAGTAGCTGCAGTTTGTCCCAACTCTCCATTTCCACCGCCTTCGGCAGCATGAATAGCCACTTCATGATCGTTCAAAAAATCGTCGAAAAGCCCAATGGCATTGGACCCACCGCCAATACAGGCAAACAAATTATCGGGGAGTCGGCCTTCTCTTTCAATAAACTGCTTTTTGGCTTCCTTGCCAATAACACTCTGAAAATAACCCACCATAGTAGGATAGGGGTGAGGCCCCACCTGAGAGCCCAAAAGATAGAAAACATGGGGATTTTCGATGTAATATCCCAGGGCAGCATCCACAGCATCTTTTAAAGTGGCTCTGCCAGAATGAGTTATTACCAATTCGGCTCCAAGCAGCTTCATACGGCTCACATTCATCTTTTGCCGTTCAGCATCTTTGGCACCCATAAAAACTTTGCATTTCATGCCAAACAAAGCAGCAGCTGTGGCGGTAGCAACGCCATGCTGTCCGGCGCCAGTCTCCGCAACTATTTCAGTGGCTCCCATTCTCTTGGCCAGCAGAATTTGTCCGATGGTATTGTTGATTTTGTGGGAACCAGTGTGATTCAGGTCTTCTCTTTTTAAATAGATTTTCGAACCCACATGTTGCGATAACCTATGAGCATAATAGAGTGGGGAAGGGCGACCCACAAAATTTTTCAGATAATAGGCAAACTCCTGCTCAAAGCTGCTTTCGCGGGTGTATTTCATAAATTTATCGGCGAGCTCGGTCAGCTTGCCTTCCAATACCGGCGGCACATACATTCCACCATATTCTCCAAATCGTCCGTTAACCGATGCGTAACTTTGTATATTATTTTCAATGATTAAATTTTCCATTTTTCTTTTTTTTTGATTGTTATTTATAAATTCTTTTTTGTCAGTATTCGCGGGCAAAGAAATCAGCTTCGCCATCGAAATAGTACCTTTTTAAGCCAGTTTAGAATAGAGTTTCCCATTGTTTTCAATTTTTAATGAATAAAAAAAGGCCGAAGGTTTTCACCATCGGCCGTATCTCGTTTAAATATATAGATATATGCTGGTTACTTCCCTATTTCAAAACGAAACGGACGCCACCACCAAAATCTATTATTTGTTGTAAAATTCATGGGGCTAAAATAGTATTTTTTTTAACCTGCAACATTCCATCCGAAAAATTTATTGCCTAACGAGTTAATTGAGCAACTGAATTAGTTTTATTCTGTCTTCTATATGAGCAAATAAAATCTGATATTTGTCGTTAAAATCACAGTAAAAATTAAACACTTGATAAAATGAAAAAACTAGTCTTATTCTCATTGGTATTTCTGATGAGCATTCCTGTCTTAAAGTCTCAAAATGAAGAAGCCCCTGAGATTGAATCTTTTGGTAAAAATAATGTAGTGCTCATGCTTTCGGATGTGGTTATGAAGCGCATCAGCTTTGAGTATGAGCATGTTTTGGGTGATAAAGGCAATATTGCCATCAATGTGCCTATGTCTTATTCAATCGACAAGCAGCCGGACATTTACGATGATGAAGTTAATTGGTGGGTAGGGTTAGGCATGAAGCTATATCCAACCGGTCAGGGAAAAATTCGTTATTATGTAGGTCCTGAAGTACGTGTAATTTCGGCACATGAAACCAACACCGTTTATTATGATGGCTGGTCGAAAATAGAAGAAAAAGAATATATGCACACCGCTTTTCTTCTGAATAACGGTATGATTTATGAGCCTTCGGAGCACTTTGTATTTGGTGTAAACCTTGGTCTTGGTATCATGTCGCGCGATTCTGACGACACAAGCTATGGATCGGTTATGCCCATGGCCACTCCAAGTGTTCGCTTAGGTATCAGGTTTTAAGAACTACCATGCATTTTAAATTTTTTGTTGTACCAATCATTTTATTGGTCTTCTTTGGAAAGGAATGTTCTGAAAAACCTTTACAAAAGGTTCAATTTCAAGGTGCTGCCCAGGGAACCTATTATTCAGTTACCTATTATGATAAAGATGGAAGAAACCTTCAAACGGCCATTGACAGCATTTTGAAAGCTTTTGACCAATCGGTTTCCATTTACCAAAAGAACAGCATTGTTTCTAAAGTGAACCGAAACGAAGATGTGGAGCTGGACGAGTGGTTTGTGGAAAATTTTTATCTGGCTCAAACCATATCGGAACAAACCAACGGAAGTTTAGACATCACCATAGCCCCATTAGCCAATATTTGGGGCTTTGGTACTTTTGAAAAACCCGATTCAATAAACCCCGCCCTTGTGGATAGTTTGAAACAGTTGGTCAACTTCAGAAATGTAACTATTTCAAATAAACGATTGGTGAAGGTAAATCCCCTGATACAGCTGAATTTTAATGCAGTAGCTCAAGGGTTTTCGGTGGATGTAATATCAGAATATTTGTTGAGTCAGGGAATAGAAAACTCTTTGGTCGATATTGGGGGTGAGATTTACGCCAGAGGGCATAAAACCAATAACGAACCCTGGAAAGTAGGGATAGAGATTCCTGATGAGAACAATAATGACAGAAGTTACAATAAAATTGTTTCTATCTCAGATTTTGCGGTGGCCACTTCGGGAAATTACAGGAAGTTTTATGAGATTGATGGCCAAAGATTTGCCCATACCATTGACCCTTCCACAGGATATCCTTCAAAAAATCAGGTTCTTAGCGTTACTGTACTGGCGCCAACTGCCGGCGAGGCCGACTCCTATGCAACCGCATTTATGGTAATGGGGGTTGAGAAAAGCCTTGATTTTGTTAAAAGCCATCCGCAAATTAAAATCTATATGGTTTACGATGATTCGGGAATGATTAAAACTGCAATGTGTCCGCAGTTTGAGAAGTATTTCGAATAAATCAGCAAATTAATCCTTGTTCTTAAATGGAACAGACATGCTTTCCTTTGTTAATTCCTTCGCATAATTCCGTAAAAGAGAATTTTCAGGACATAATCTACCCGTCTCTCCAAATTTTTCTTGGCCCCTTTAATGATTAATGGTGCTTCCAGGCCCTTAATAGCGGTTACAAGAGCAATGGCGGCAATTTCGGTATCCTGAATATTAAACTCTCTGCTTTTAACCCCTTCGGAAAGAATGCTTTGTAAAATATCAATCTCTTTTTGATGATATTTTTGTTGCAACACTTCAATAAAATCCAATGAGCTTAAATAGTTGTTTTCCAACACATCGTAGAAATTACTCAGCTCACGAATCTTATTCAATCGGGTAAAAACATAAAGCCTGAATTTTTCTTTAGCGGGAATAGGCTGGTCAATTTTACGGAGTATATCGTCGAAAAGTAGTTTCGATTCCATCTCCACCACGGCTTCATAGATTTCTTCCTTGCTTTTAAAGTAATAATAAATGCTGCTTTTCCCTTTTTGAGCACCCAAAGCAATGTCATCCATCGTGGTTTTTTTATAACCATATTTAGCGAATACTGCCCTTGCCACTTCTACAATTCGCTCGTTAACCTTTGATTTATTGCCCATTGTAATTAATTTTTTCAGTTTTCGACTTTATCGGTTAGGTGTTCTAAAAATGCAAAAATACATGATAAATACATGCCATTGAACAACTCGGGAATTTTTACAATTAATTATTTAACAGGAGCAGCTGTATGCGCTGCCCACATTGGGAATTCGCCAATATTAAAATCAAATACTTGTCCGGCAAACAGATAAACCCACACGGTTATTAGAACCACAGAAATCATATTAATGACAAATCCTGTTTTAATCATATCCTTGATTTGTAGCTCATTGGTTGCAAAAACAATGGCATTTGGGGGAGTAGCCACAGGAAGCATAAAAGCCATGGAAGCCGCCAAAGTTGCGGGTAACATAAAAAGAAGTGGATTTACTTTTATACTCACAGCCAGGGCAGCTACAATGGGTAAAATCATCTCGACGGTTGCTGTATTTGATGTTAGCTCAGTCAGAAAGTTAATGAACAAGGTGATTATGAAAATAACCAACAATGGATGAAACTGACCGGCCCAACTCATCTGTTCGCCAAACCAATTTGATAAACCCGATTGGGTAAAACCTGTTGCTAAAGCAAATCCACCCCCAAAAAGCAATACAATATTCCAGGGCACTTTCATTATCACATCGCCCTGAAGAATATTCTCACCTTTTCTGCTATTGCTGGGAATTATAAATAAAACCAAAGCCATAAGAATGGCTATCGTTCCATCATTAATATACTCTGGCCTTGGAAACCACTGATTCCAGCCCGGAATTTTGGTTTGACCAATTTCTATTCCGCTATAAGTCACCCAAAGTATGGCCATGGCAATAAATACAATGAGAACAACTTTTTCTTCAAAACTCACTTTGCCCAAGGCTTTATATTGGTTTTTGATAAAGTCTTTATTGATTGAATTCCATTTTTCACGAGGGTTATAGCGATAGTAAAGCCAAAGAAAAACAAAGATAAATATGAGTACTGTGAGTGGAAAAGCAAATATAAGCCAGTTAAAAAATGTGATATCAGGAGCCTGAGGAAATATGATACTATAAATTCTCACAAACGATAAATTGGGAGGCGTTCCCACCAAAGTAGCAATGCCACCTATGCTCGAAGCATAAGCAATTCCAAGCAAAAGTGCTATCTGAAATTTTTTCATTCCTTCGTTTTCAATCCCCCTAATAACGGATAAAACAATGGGAATCATCATCATACAAGTGGCGGTATTCGACATCCACATGCTTAAGAATGCGGCTGAAAACATAAATCCAAAGAGAATATTCCGGGGGTTATTGCCAACAAGAAGCAATACTTTTAAGGCTATTCGAGTATGCAAATTCCACTTTTCCATAGCCAAAGCCACTAAAAATCCACCGATAAACAGAAAAATAACATGATTAAAATAAATAGATGAAACATCCTTACCATTCATAATACCCAAAAGTGGAAACAGCACAATGGGCAGTAAACTTGTTACAGAAATAGGAATGGCTTGAGTTATCCACCAAATGGCCATCAATGCCGCTACTGCCAGCGTATAGGTAACGAGTCTGTTTTGGGGATCAAAATCGAATAGCAAAATTAACATAAAAGCAATGATGCCTGAATAAAACCCTATATTTTTGGAATTCAACATTTTAGACATTTGAATATTTTTGATTCATACAAATTTAATAATTTATTCTTAGTGATAGAAGCCTGTTAACAATTAAGCGTTTACGCATAAATATTCAAATTGAAATCAATCTAATTAACATTGTCAGGATTTGGTATTAGAAACTTATTGATGGCTTTTGCTTATCTTCGCTGTCTTTTTTCACAAATCAATTTAGAATTTATATAATTCATAACCTATGAACAAATTAGCTGTTGTTGCCTTTGGTGGCAATGCCCTTTTAAGAAGCGGTCAGAAAGGTACCATTAGCGAGCAGGAAGCCAATGTATTCGAAACATGCTCGCATCTTGTAGATTTAATAAGAAGTGGTTACGATATTGTTATTGGCCATGGCAATGGTCCGCAAGTCGGAAATGTGCTACTTCAGCACGAAGGTGGGGAGAAGGTTTTTGGCGTGCCAAAAATGCCCATTGATATAGCAGTAGCCGAAACCCAGGGTTCCATCGGATATATGATTGAACAACAGCTGCGGAATGTGCTCTATAAAGCAGATTTGGAGCGCGATATCATCACCATAGTGACTCAAGTGCTTGTTGATAAGGACGATCCAGCCTTTAAAAACCCCACCAAACCCATTGGCCCTTACTATACCCTGGAAGAAGCCAACAAGATTGCCCTTGAAAATGGATCGGTGTTTAAGGAAGATCCCCGTGGAAGAGGCTGGCGCAAAGTGGTTGCATCGCCCCGACCTGTAAGAATTAATAACAGAAAATCGATTGAAAAACTTGCCCGCGATGGTCAGATTGTTGTTGCTGTTGGCGGGGGGGGAATTCCGGTATATTATAGAGACAGCCAAAAGCTCGAAGGTATCGATGCTGTAATCGATAAAGATTTGGCAAGCAGTATGCTCGCTTCTCAAATCAGAGCCGATGAGTTTTATATTTTGACCGACATTTCGAAGGTTTTTATAAATTTCAATACCCCGGAACAAATTGCCCTTGATAGAATCACCGTTAAAGAAGCGAAACAGCTTTTATCCGATGGCCAGTTTACCGAAGGTAGCATGGCACCTAAAATTAGAGCAGCCATAGAATTTGTTGAGAATGGGGGCAAGCGTTGCATTATTACTCAAGCCGAAGATTTAGGCAAACCCAATGCCGGAACACGGATTGTTTTAAACTAAAATAATTCTTCTAAAGTTGAAAAAGCCGGTAAACAATTTACCGGCTTTTTTTACATCTGTATACAAAAGGATATTTTATACGAACTGATACTCCTGTAACAATAAGGATTAGAACGAATTTTTGCGTAATATGGGATGATTACAAATGTAACGTAAAGAATCAGGGCTATTTTTATCAATTATCAAGTTATTCATTGGCTTTGTGAGCTTTACGGGAGCTATTTATTGTGGAAATTTGTTAGCAAAATTCTTCTTAAATTAAACGTTTAAATAAATTGATTTTATGTATTTAATTTTATATCAGATATATATATGATTTATATAAATGAGTAATTGATTACAAAAATTAATATACCACATTTACAAATGTAATTCTTCTTTTGTTTATATTTGTGACATGTTCTTTTTATGACTTTGTAAACAATAGAGTATTAACAATTACATATGTAACTTATGATTTCGCGTATACAGAAAATAATGACAACGAAAAATATTTCTCCCATTCAATTCGCTTCTATAATTGGGGTTCAACGATCGGGCATTTCGCATATTCTTTCGGGTCGAAATAAACCATCGCTGGATTTTATTCAAAAGATTTTAGCAAAATTTCCCGATATCAATGCAGATTGGCTGGTGCAGGGGATTGGTGAAATGCAAAAAGGGGATAAAACCAATCAGGTTGAAAAAAAACCAATGATTCCTGCGCAGTCCCAAAAGGAAATTATGCATGCACAGCCAGATTTATTTTCAGCCGGGTCTGTGATTTCTAATGCTAAGCCGCCCGTAATTCATGAATCCAATTCCCCAGCAACGATTCAACAACCTGTTGAAAAAGAAGCGGTTAAACAAGTGGATATTAGCCTAAGGCCAGCCAATGGGGAAATGGGTTTTGAAGTACCCACAATTGCCGAAGAAAGGGAATGGGTTAAAATAATTGTGGTTTACGACGACGATAGTTTTAAAGTAATGCGGGCACAAAAAAAACGGGATTAACCCGTTTTATTTAGAAATTTTTGATTTCAGACTAGAAACGCTCTCTGCCTGGGAAGAAGAAATTGGATTCAATTTCAGCGTTTTGTTCGCTGTCAGAACCATGAACTGCATTCTCGCCAATACTGGTTCCACACATTTTTCTGATGGTTCCTTCGGCAGCTTCCGCTGGATTGGTGGCTCCAATAAGTTTTCTGTAGTCTTCCACCGCATTTTCTTTTTCCAGAATTGCAGCTATAATGGGGCCGGCAGTCATCGATTCTACCAAATCGTTGTAGAAAGGCCTGCCTGCATGGACTTCATAAAACTTTTGTGCATCTTCTTTAGATAGTTTTGTAATCTTCATGGCTGCAATATGAAATCCGCCATCATAAATTTTTTGAATGATTGTACCGGTGCATTTGTTCTTGTATGCAGTTGGTTTTATCATTGTAAAAGTCTTGTTACCACTCATAATCTTAATTATTGTTAATTCAAAGGCAAATGTAAGACTTATAGAATTGCATGGGAATTTTTTATCCTAAAAAACATTAATTTTGCACTTATCAAAAAATAAACGACTTAAAATATTGAATATCAGCATATATAAGGAAGTAATATCATTTCTTTCCGAATCCGAAAACATTGTTCTGAGTACTCATACCAACCCCGATGGCGACACCATTGGATCTGCTTTGGGTTTGTATCTATACTTAAAATCGCAGGGCTATAATTGCCAAATCATCTGTCCGGATTCTATTCCAACTGCTGTCAGCTGGATGCCCGGTGTTGAAGATATTGTTATTTATGAAGGTCATCCTGAGAAGGTTAAAAATATTATTGAAAATGCCGATTTAATTATTCATGTGGATTATAATGCCATACATCGAACTGGCGACAAGGTGAAAGTTTTGCTGGAAAATACCAGTAAAAGCATTCAAATGCTTATTGACCATCATCCCAATCCCGAAGCAGGCTTGAAGGCATATATCAGTGACATAACGGCCTCATCAACTGCACAACTTGTCTATCAGCTACTTAAGCACATAAATCCATCAGAATTTCTCCCCAAAAATGTGGCAACTTGTTTGTATGTGGGCTTGATGACAGATACGGGATCATTTAGCTACAGCATTGCCGACGAAAAGCCCTATCTCATGGCAGCAGATTTGGTAAAAAGCGGGATTGATGATAAATGGATTCACGAGAAAGTCTATAGCACAAACACATTAGACAAGCTTAAATTGCTTGGTTATGCACTTTCGCAAAAGCTCATAATTGTTGAGAATGAGCAGTGGGCCTATATTAGCCTGGAGCTCGATGAGTTGAATAAATTCAATCATCAGCCTGGCGATACCGAAGGATTGGCCAATTATGCCTTATCCATTAATGGCGTGCAGGCTGCGGTGCTCTTAACTCAACGAAAGGATATCATCAGATTGTCGTTCCGTTCCAAAGGAAACTTTGCAGTTAATACCATTGCCAACATAGAGTTCGAAGGTGGAGGACACCTAAATGCAGCGGGAGGAAATTCCGGATTATCCATGCCCGAAACCATTGAAAAGCTCAGAAATCTGATGAGTCAATATATTTTAGAAAACAATGTAAGTAAATAATAATGAGATTTTTAATATATATTATTTCAATTATTACTATCAGTTTTTTTTCGTGCAATAACAGCCACGAACCCAATCGGGTTGAATCAAAACATCAAAAAAATAATATTAAAGATGAGCTAATCAAAAGCAATGCATTTTTAGCCAAAGTCGAGAAGCAAAATATCCGGGATTTTATAAACCGATATGGCTACCAAATGACAGAAACGGGGTCAGGTTTATATTACGACATTTATGAGAAGGGTAGTGGCAGGAAAGCCGAAAAAGACCTGACGGCTGAAATTGCATTTATAGTTCGTTTGCTTACGGGGGAACCGGTTTACAGTTCCGAAACCGGAAGCAACAGAACTTTTCTTATTGGAAAAGGCGGGGTTGAAAGTGGTTTGGAAGAAGGCATTTTATTGCTACACGAAGGCGATAAGGCCAGATTTATTATACCTTCGCACCTGGCTTTTGGACTCATTGGCGATTTAAATAAAATTCCTGAGAAAGCAACCCTTGTTTATGATATTGAATTGATAAAATTGAAATAAATGAAAACGAAATTCCTTTCATTCTGCCTCATAGGCTCACTTTTAATCCTAATGTCTTGCGGCAACAGAGAATATCCAGGCTATTCCGAAGCTAAAAGTGGATTAATCTATAAAATCCATCAAGACAACAAAATGCCCAAAGCACAACCCGGCGATTATCTGACTGTGGAAATGACTTACTTAACCAACGAAGATTCGCTGCTTTTTGATGCCAAGGGTCAAACCTTCCCAATGCAACTCGAAAAGCCTGTATTTGCTGGCGATATTAACGAAGCTCTTGCCATGATGGGCGTTGGAGATAGCACAACTTTTGTAATACGAGCCGATAGCTTTCTACTAAAAAATGCCAAAGTGCTTCAATTGCCCACATTTGTAAACGCAAACAGCAAGGTAATATTCCATGTAAAACTGCACAATATTCAAACGCTCGAAGAGCTTCAAAAAGAAGAAGAGCAAATGATTGAAAATGCCAGGAACAATGAAGTGCTTATGATTCAGCAATATTTGGCCGATAATAATCTATCAGCTCAACCCACCGAAACAGGCCTGTATTTTATCCGCACCGTGAGCGGAAAAGGTCCACAGGCGCATAAAGGTAAAAAAGTGGTGGTTCATTATACCGGCAAATTTCTGAATGGACAGAAATTCGATTCATCTTTAGACAGAAACAGACCCGTAGAATTTACTTTGGGTCAGGGAGAAGTGATTGGCGGATGGGACGAAGGCATTACCATGATGAACGTGGGCGACGAAGTTTTGCTCATATTTCCATCGCCCTTAGGTTATGGCGAGGGGAGAGGAGACATTCCTCCTTTTACCCCGCTGCTATTCGAAGTAAAATTAATTAATATAAAATAATAACTATGTCAATGAAATTCAGATTAATCAAATCATTATTGATTCTCAGTGTTGGAGCATTCATGGCAGTATCTTGCGATACAACCCATCCTGGTTTCAGAAAAAACGAAAATGGAATCTACTACCAAATCATCAGCAATGTCGACAGTACTAAAAATGTAAAAGCCGACAGTGGAATGATTTTTCAGCTCACCATGAGTTACGGATCGAAAGATTCACTTCTCTTCGACGCCAAACAAAACGCTCGTGCATTTGAACTTCCCTATGCCGAGCCCACCTACAAAGGCGACATTAACGAAGCATTGGGTATGTTTGCCAAAGGCGATAGCGCTGTGTTTATCATCAAGGCCGACTCTTTCTTCATTAAAACTGCTCATTCTCCCGAAGTTCCTGAACTCTTTAAAGCAAATAACGACCTTTACTTTTGGGTGAAAATAGTTGATATTGTATCTTTGGAGCAATTGAATGCAAAAAGACAGGCAGAATTAGATGTGTTGAAAGAAAAAGAAATGGTGGATTTAAATTCTTTTATGAGCCGGAATTATCCTACCGCAATGGCAACTGAAACTGGTTTGTACATCATTAAAACCAAGGCTGGTAGTGGAAAAGCTCCAAAAGATGGCGATATGCTGAATTTCGATTTTACAGTAGCAACCATCAACGGACCACAACTCTACAGCTCAATGGAAACCGGACGGCCAATCGACCACGAGAAAGGCAAACCTTTTGATACTGAAGGCTTCACCGAAGGATTAAATACCCTAACTCCGGGCGACGAAGTTACTTTGATAGTTCCAAGCAAACTCGCTTTTAAAGCACAAGGTCGTCAGGGAATGATTATGCCCTTTACCACCATGCTTTACACAGTTAAATTGAACAGTGTAAAATCTAAAGAACACTATGAGAAAGAAGTTGCCGCTAAAAAAGCTCAGGAACAAGCTCAGAACGACAAACTGAAAAATCAGGAAAAAGTGACTATGGCCAACTATATTTCTAAAAACAAGATTACCGTTCAACCCACGCCCAGTGGACTATATTATATCGAAACTGCAGCAGGAACCGGCGAACAAGCAGTTGCTGGCGACAAAGTTAAAGTTCATTACTCGGGTACACTTTTAGATGGAACCAAATTTGATGCTTCTTATGACAGAGGCGAACCATATGAATTTACTCTCGGCAGAAACGAAGTGGTAAAAGGTTGGGACGAAGGTATTGCCATGATGAAAAAAGGCGGAAAGGCTACTTTGATTGTGCCTTCATCACTTGCATATGGCGAACGTGCCAGAGGTGCTGTGATTCATGCATTCGCTCCTTTAAAATTTGATGTGGAACTCGTTGATGTTACCAAAGCCACCAAATAATATCATCATACTTTAACCTTTAAAGCCGGAAGTCACGCTGATTTCCGGCTTTTGTTTTTTAATGCAAATCATGGTTTTTCGATTTTATAAATCGGGTTTTATATCTATTTTTGAAAAATAAACCTGTTTATGAAATACCCTGTCTGTACAACCCCAATCCTAAAAAAGTATCTGCAGCACAGGTATGATATCATATTTATTAAATCAATTTTATTATGATGAAATCTTTGATTACCCTTGCTCTTATCCTGTTTTTTATCCAGACCAATGCTCAGGAAAAAGAAAAACAAAACATCAATAACTGGCTGTTAACCAATTCGGTAGAAATTAAAAAACCTGTTTTTTCCCACCTCCCCAATGTAAATTCCGATGTGTTTGACGATGCGGCCCTCATAAAACTGCAATATGTCCCCAATATGGATTTTCGCCCATCTGAAGATGATCTGTTGGACTGGAGTAATTTCGAAAAACTTGTCTGGAAAGTGGATAATTCTACTTCCGATGGAACCATTTTTCTTTCGAAGGGAAAGGGTGGATATCAGCTGGCATTTTTGGCATTTTATATAGAAAATTCTGGTTTTTCCGAAGTCGAATTCATGTTCAAAAGTGCCCAAATGATGGAAGTTTTTGTGGATGGAGAAATGCAAAAAGGGAAATATAGCTTCGATAAGAAGGATGAGAAAGGTGAGTTAAAATTCTCAATGTCGCTCGAAACTAACAATCATGTGGTTTTAATTAAATCCCTCTTTAAATCGGACGATGAAAACAAATGGGCCATTCAGGGTAGCTATAGTCTGAATAATGAAAACAATAAATTGAGTCTAAAACAGGGTACTGATGCACATTTATATATGGATATCAATCATTTAATGAATGGTGTGGATATTCAGGAGGCAGAAATATCGGCTGCCGGGGATTATTATTTTGTAAGCTATAAAACCCGGACATCGAAAAATGAAATACTACGACTCACTGACGTAAGGACGGTAGCCGAAAACAAAAGCATCCAACTGTTTTACAATGACGAGGTGAGCCAATTACAATGGTCACCCAATGGGAATAAACTGAGCTATGTAACTACAGTGGGCGATAAATCCTGGATTTGGGAATATGATATCAACGAAGGTAAAAAATATCCTGTGAACACTCAACTGGCAGGCGGAGCCTATTTTACGTGGTCGCCAAACCAGGAATACCTGGTTGTTTCTGAGACAGAATCGCCAAAGGAAGACAAAACAGGTTTAAAGCAAGTTCAGCATATGGCCGACCATTGGCCCTGGTATCGTAGCCGGACTAACCTAAGCAAAATTGATGTGCTCTCGGGTGTTAAAACTCCTTTGACTCATGGTTATTTATCTAATAATCTGCAAGATATAAGTAAAAATGGTCGCTATATCCTGTTTTCGCAATCTATTTATGAAGAAACAGGTCGTCCGTTTAGTCGGCAGATTTTATTTCAGTACGACAATCTCAAACAAGAATTGGATACCATTTGGAGTAAAAAGGGGAATTCATCGGTAGAGTATTCTCCCGATGGAAATTCCTTGCTTGTTTCTGCCGGCCCTTCGTTTTTTGGTGATGTTGGAATAGCAACCACCAATAGTAAAATCCCCAATGAATATGACCAACAGGTTTATTTATACAATATTGAAAATCAATCGGTAATATCGCTTACTAAAAGCTTTAATCCATCAGTTGAAGGCGCTCATTGGAGCGAGTATAACAATGATTGGCTGTATTTGCTGGTCTCCGACCGAACATACCACTATATTTATAAATATTCCTTTTCAGTAAATAGTTTTGAACTCATGTCGTTGAAACCCGATGTGATTAATTCCATGGATTTTTCAAGAAAAAAACCTGCCATGTTGTTTTATGGAAGCTCTATTTCTGAGCCTAAAAAGTTGTATATCACAGATTTAGATCTCCTTGAAACCCGCTTAATTGAGTATCCGGAAGAGTATTTCTTTAAGGATATGGTTTTTGGCAAGACCGAGGACTGGAATTTTACCAATAGGGAAGGAGTGACCATAGAAGGTCGGTTGTACTATCCCCCAAATTTCGATGCATCAAAAAAATATCCCCTGATTGTCTATTATTATGGCGGAACCAGCCCCACTGAAAGAGATTTCAGAGGTCGCTACCCCAAAAATCTTTTTGCTGCAAACGGCTATTTGGTTTATGTGTTGCAACCAAGCGGAGCAACAGGTTATGGCCAGGATTTTTCGGCCATGCATGTAAATAATTGGGGGAAAACAGTGGCTGCCGAAATTATCGATGGAAGCAAGAAGCTGTGCAGAACCCACGATTTTATCGATTCTACAAGTGTGGGATGTATTGGTGCGAGTTATGGTGGATTTATGACCATGTATCTGACCACTCAAACCGACTTTTTCTGTGCTGCCATTTCACATGCCGGCATCAGCAGCATCAGCAGTTACTGGGGTGAAGGATATTGGGGATATTTATACAGCGAAGTAGCATCTGCCAATAGTTTTCCATGGAATAATAAAGAGCTTTATATAGATCAAAGTCCTTTGTTTCAGGCAGATAAGGTTAATACACCCATTTTGCTGCTTCATGGAAATAAAGATACCAATGTTCCACCCGGCGAAAGTCGTCAGTTTCTTACTGCACTAAAGCTATTAAATAAGGAGGTCGAACTCATAGAAATTGACAATCAGGATCATCATATTGTGGATTACGATAAACGGGTATTATGGCAAAAGACCATACTGGCCTGGTTCGACAAGCATTTGAAAAAAGAGCCCGACTGGTGGAACAAGCTTTATCCAAAAAAGAATCTTTAAATATGGTTTCACTCACCATTGAGCAAAAACGAATACTCCTTGAGCGTTTATTAGAATTCGTTAATGATAGGAAAAAGCAACTTTTTTACGAAGTTTTAGCGAATAGAACCCGTCATATAACTGTGGTATTGGAAGATATATATCAATCACAAAACTCAAGTGCGGTTATACGTTCAGCAGATAGTTTTGGTTTACAGGATATTCATGTTTTGGAGCAAGAAAACGAATTCAGTATTTTTCGGGATATCGCTCTTGGAAGCGGCAAATGGCTTACCATAAAGAAATACCCCAGACAACCAGACAACACCCGTTTAGCCTATGAAGCACTTCGAACACAAGGCTATCAGATTATCGCTACCACACCACATCAAAGCGATCTGGTTTTGGAAGAGCTTAATATTGAGAAAAAAACCGCTCTGGTGTTGGGTAACGAGCTTCATGGATTGTCGGATTACGCCATCAACGAAGCCGATTTCAGAATGAGAATCCCCATGTTTGGTTTTGCCGAAAGTTTCAACATCTCGGTATCAGCATCCATTTGCATGCATTATCTCAATCAAAAACTCCGCAACAGCAATTTAGACTGGTCACTATCTGAAGTTGAAAAAACTGAAATCATGCTTAGTTGGATACAAAACATTGTAAAAAGTGCCAACCAAATAAAAAAGATGATGTTTCCGGATGCTAAGTGGTAGTTTTCTAATACCACCTTTTTAGACCGGACTCATTAATATAATTCTCGAATCAGAAGTACTTGATGCTTGCTATGGCCGAAAAGTAGAGAGAGCCATGGATTTGAGAAAATGATAGACTTAGATAATTCCAAATCAAAAAATGTTTTTTTTCTGTAAATTAAATGCTACGATAATCAATAATATGAATTCATATATTTGTCCTATAATTAATATTATGTTAAATAGAAATACAGAAATACGCTGATATACAGATATATACAAATTGTTTCTCGTTTTATTTCTTTCCACATCTTCAATATCCTTAAACCAAAAAAAAGCAACCTTAAAAATAAGATTGCTTTTTTTAGGCTATCGATCACTGTCCTATCTGTTTTTTAAGGCATTGAGTTTATCCATTTGTTTGGTTGATTTATAGATTTGCTCCAGCGATCTTATCAAGGCTTGATCGTCGGGCAACATGGTTAAAGCTTTTTCGAAGAATGGTTCTGCTTTTAAGTATTCTTTTTGGGCTGTTTCCTGCAATTCTGCGAATTCTTTTTCAGCTTCCAATGGTAAATCATTGGCTTTCATGGCGGCTTCTACGCCTTTATTGAAATACAAAGCACCTAAATTGTAGATGGCATCGGAATATTCGGGATTCAGCTCAATTGCTTTGCTATATCCTTGTACTGCTTTGTCAAAATCCTTCATATTTTCGTAGGATTGACCAAGAACAAAATACAAAGTATAATTATCAGGATCGAGTTCAATGGCTTTGCTTAAGGCATTTATCACTTCATCGTATTTATTTTCCGACAAAAGAATATTGATTTTGGCAAACAGAATATTCACATCGCTTGGAAATTTAACGAATCCCATTTGCAAAACTTCTTTTGCTTTTTCGAGGTTTTCCTGGGCTCTGTAAATGCCTGCCAAATCGCTGTAAATGGTGGAATTCTTATAGTTCATTTCGATGAGCTCGGTATAGCCTTTAATAGCTTCGGGATACATTTTAGCAGAATTTGCCGACATAGCTACGGCGTAAACGGCCAAGGTATCCATCTGATTGATACTGCTATTCACACCCACTGCATTATTGAATTCTTTGTAGGAGTTTACAAAATCATCTGAATTATAAAATTTTAACCCTTTGGAATAGAAGTTATTGGAAATAACCACCATGTCTTGTAATATTTGGATTTTATACTCGTTTTCGGTATCCAATTCCATACATTTTTTGTAGGCTTCATAGGATTTCTGCAAAGCATCAGGATCAAGGTTTTTATAAGCTTCTTCAGCTGTGGTAGCAATATTAAGGTAGGTATTTCCATAATAGAACCAGGTTTTTGGATCGTTCATGGTTTTTTCATGCAATACTGCTTTATCTATATTTTCCTTGGCTAAATCCAATTTACCCTTTCTTAGGTAATTATAGGCAGTTAAACGAATGTTGTTTTGCGCAGTAGCCAATATCCCTGTCGAAATCAGCAACACTACTAAAAATGTGATTTTCTTCATTGTTTAAAATTTTATTTCACTTATACTCTTTATCTACTAATCATTTACTTCTTCTTCAAAACTGTCAGTTTCAATAATTGTGCCATCGTCAGTGATTTCAATTTCGTCTATTTCTTCCATATCAACCTTGGCCACTGAAGCAATGCTGTCGCCTTCCTGAATTTTAATCAATCGAACGCCCTGTGTATTTCGTCCCATAACCCTGATTGGATTATTTTCTCCTCCCACAGGAATCCTGATTAAGATACCGCTTTTATTGATAATCATTAGGTCGTTTTGGTCGGTAACATTTTTAATATCGATCAGGTCGCCGGTTTTATCGGTGATGTTTAGGGTTCTAACCCCTTTTCCTCCCCTGTTGGTTTCGCGGTAATCATCTAATTTAGAGCGCTTACCGTAACCTTTTTCCGAAACTACCATGATATCATAGTCCTGATTTTCCATACAAACCATTCCAACCACTTCATCCTTATCGTTTTCAAGTTTAATACCTCTTACGCCCGAAGCATTGCGCCCCATGGGACGAACAAGTCGTTCGTTGAATCGGATGGCTCTACCACTGCGAACCGCAATAATAACTTCATTTTCACCATTGGTGAGTTTGGCTTCGAGCAAGGTATCGCCATCGCGCACTGTAATGGCATTGATTCCATTGGCTCTTGGCCGACTATAGGCTTCAAGCGATGTCTTTTTAATGATTCCTTTTTTAGTAGCCAGAATTATGAAGTTGTTATTGATATATTCTTCGTCTTTAAGATCTTTGGTATTAATATAAGCCCTGATTCTATCGTCGGCGGGTATATTTATGATATTCTGAATGGCGCGGCCTTTGGTGGTTCTGGTACCTTCGGGAATTTCGAAAACCCTGAGCCAGAACACTTTTCCTCCTTCGGTAAAGAATAGCATATAATCGTGCATACTTGCAATGAAGAGATGCTCTAAGAAGTCTTCGGTTCTGGTACTGCTTCCTTTGGCTCCTCTTCCACCCCTATTCTGACGGCGATATTCCGAAAGATTGGTTCTCTTAATATATCCCGCATGAGAAATGGTTATCACCACATTATCATCGGGAATGGTATCTTCAATACGAAAATCGGCAGCGCTGAATTCTATTTTACTTTTTCTCTCGTCGCCAAATTTCTCTTTAACTTCAATAAGCTCATTTTTAATGATTTCCATTCTCAAATCGTGACTCTCCAAAACACTTTTCAGGTATTCGATTGTTTTGAGTATTTCTTCGTACTCGGCTCTGAGTTTTTCCTGTTCGAGTCCGGTGAGCTGACGCAATCGCATATCTACAATGGCACGGGCCTGAATATCGGATAGTGAGAAACGAGTCATTAAAGTTTCACGAGCTTCATCGGGACTTTTGGATCCTCTGATGATTCTGATGACTTCGTCAATATTATCGGATGCAATAATAAGTCCTTCTAAAATGTGGGCACGTTTTTCGGCTTGTCTAAGGTCGTATTGTGTTCTTCTAACCACTACTTCGTGACGATGGTCAACAAAATGATGAATTAAATCCTTGAGATTCAAAACCATAGGCCGACCATGAACCAAGGCAATATTGTTTACCGAAAAAGAAGATTGCAGTGCCGTGTATTGATAAAGGCTGTTTAATACCACATTGGTATTGGCATCTTTTTTCAATTCATAAACGATTCTGATACCATCACGGTCAGATTCATCGCGAATATCGCTGATTCCATCGATTTTTTTATCATTCACCAAATCGGCAGTTTTCTTTATCATTTCTGCCTTGTTAATCTGATAAGGTATGCTGGTAACCACAATCATTTCTTTTCCCGATTTGGTTTCCTCGAGAGTTACTTCACCTCTTATAACAATTCTTCCTTTACCAGTTTCAAAGGCATTGATTACACCGTCGTAACCATAGATAATTCCACCAGTTGGAAAATCGGGAGCCTTAATATACTGCATTAAGCCTTTGATATCTATGTCGGTATTTTGGATATAAGCCAATATTCCGTCCACCACTTCTGTGAGATTATGTGGGGGCATATTGGTTGCCATTCCCACAGCAATTCCGCTGGTACCATTGACAAGAAGATTTGGGATTTTAGTTGGTAAAACAGTGGGTTCCTGTAGCGAATCGTCAAAATTCAGTTGAAAATCAACGGTTTCTTTTTCAATATCTACAAGCATATCTTCGGCCACTTTTCGCAGTCTGGCTTCGGTATAACGCATGGCTGCCGGGCTATCGCCGTCGATTGAGCCAAAGTTACCCTGACCATCGACCACTGGATATCTCAACGACCATTCCTGTGCCATACGCACCATAGCATCGTAGACCGATGTATCGCCGTGGGGATGGTATTTACCCAGAACTTCCCCAACTATCCTGGCCGATTTTTTATAGGGTCTGTTTGATAAAACTCCCAATTCAAGCATGCCGAACAGAACCCGGCGATGTACTGGTTTTAATCCGTCACGAACATCAGGCAGAGCTCTTGAAACAATTACCGACATTGAATAATCAATGTACGCGGACTTCATTTGTTCGGTAATCCCCACCTTAATAATTCTTTCTCCTTCGTTCATAGAAATATATTGTAATTTGAGTTTAAATTATAACACTTGGTTTAAATAATACAAGCCCGCGAAGATAGTCATTTTCTTTCTATAATAAGTCTGTTGAACTAAGCAAAGAATGAACATTTTTAACAAGATATTGTTGAAAAATGAGAAGCTGAAAGTTAATTTCAGGCTAATTTTGTAAATAGTTTTGATTATCGAAATTTATACACAAAAGATAGCTTTATGGAAGCAAAATTCTCAGCCCGCGTAAGGGAAGTTTTAACATTAAGCAGAGAAGAAGCAGTTCGGTTAAAAAACAATTATATAGGTGTTGAACACATTTTTCTAGGTATTTTAAAAGAGGGTAAAGGTATGGCCTTTAGAATTATGGTTGATGTGGGAATCAATGTAGAGTCACTAAAAAACTATGTTGAAAGAACCATCGCTTCCAATGGACCCGATATTACCAATGCTCAAAATATTCCGTTTGTTCGACAAGCCGAAAAAACGATTAAATTAACCTATTTGGAAGCCCGAAGGTTTCATTCGCAAAAAGTTGGAACCGAGCATTTGCTTTTGGCTATTCTCAAAGATCCCGACAATATTGTGACTCAGATTTTATCGAAAAATGGAATCGACTATCAAAAAGTGAGCTCCTATGTAGATAAAATTGAAGATGACGATATTGAAGCAACTGATATTTCCGACACTGCTGAAGACCAGTTCCACGGCGATTTACCACAAGATCCTGAGGAAGGTTCATTTCAGCCGAAACAACCACAAACCGGAAAAAAGACAGCCGAAGTAAAGTCAAATACTCCTGTTCTCGATAATTTTGGGCGCGATTTAACCCGTTTGGCAGAAGAAAACAGGCTCGATCCAATTGTTGGCAGAGAAAAGGAATTGGAGCGTATAGCCCAGATTCTAAGTCGCAGAAAGAAGAATAATCCCATTCTTATTGGTGAGCCCGGTGTTGGAAAATCTGCTATTGCCGAAGGTTTAGCCATCAGAATTATCAATAGACAGGTGAGTCGGGCTTTGTTTAACAAAAGAATTTTTACGCTCGATTTGGCATCCATTGTTGCAGGAACCAAATACCGCGGACAATTTGAAGAACGCATGAAAGCCATTTTAAATGAGTTGGAAAAACATCCTGAAATTATTCTTTTTATCGATGAAATTCATACCATTGTTGGAGCTGGAAATGCAAGTGGATCGCTTGATGCATCGAATATGTTCAAACCTGCACTTGCCCGGGGAGAACTGCAATGTATAGGTGCTACTACGCTTGACGAGTATCGCCAGAATATTGAGAAAGATGGGGCTTTGGAGCGAAGATTTCAGAAAATTATTGTCGATCCCACTTCGCCCGAAGAAACTCAAACCATTCTCCACAATATCAAAGGCCGATACGAAGACCACCATTTGGTTCGATATACCGATGATGCTATAAAAGCTTGTGTTCAACTGACAACCAGATATATAAGTGATAGATTTCTACCGGATAAAGCCATTGATGCTTTGGACGAAGCCGGAGCCAGAGTCCATATTACCCATTTGAATGTACCGGAAAATATCATCGAAATTGAACAAAAAATTGAGGAAACCACTCAACTTAAAAAGGAAGCCATCCGCAGGCAGGAGTTCGAAAAAGCAGCACAACTGCGTGATACAGAGCGCGAACTGGCCGAAAATCTGGAGTCGGCAAAAAAGAACTGGGAGCGCGAAGCCCAAATAAACCGCGAAATTGTAACCGATAGCCATGTGGCAGAAGTAGTGGCCATGATGACGGGAGTTCCCGTTCAGCGAATTGCCCAGAAAGAAGGCGACAAGCTTCTTCGTATGGAAGACGATTTAGCCAATGCAGTAATTGGTCAACCCGATGCCATTAAAAAAATTACCAAAGCCATCCGCCGAAACAGAGCCGGATTAAAAGATCCCGGAAAACCCATTGGTACTTTTATATTCTTAGGCCCCACCGGTGTTGGAAAAACTTATTTGGCAAAAGTTTTGGCTGAATATATGTTCGACTCTGCCGACACACTTATTCGAATAGATATGAGTGAATATATGGAGAAATTCGCTGTAAGCCGATTGGTTGGAGCGCCTCCCGGATATGTGGGTTATGAAGAAGGCGGGCAGCTAACCGAAAAAGTAAGGCGGAAACCCTACTCCATCGTTCTGCTCGACGAGATTGAAAAAGCGCATCCAGATGTATTTCACATGTTGCTTCAGGTTCTTGATGACGGTCAGCTCACCGATAGTTTTGGCAGACGCGTTGATTTTAAAAATACCATTATCATTATGACTTCCAATATTGGAAGCAGGCAATTGAAGGATTTTGGAGGTGGGGTTGGATATAATACACAGGCCAAAAAATCGACTCAGACTACTTATGCTCAGGGGGTTATTGAAAATGCCCTAAAGAAAGCTTTTGCTCCGGAGTTTCTTAACCGAATTGATGATGTAATTGTTTTTAATAGTCTGGAACGAGAAGATGTACACAAGATTATCGATATTGAACTTAAAGGTTTATATAAACGTATTGATCAGCTTGGTTATCAAATAAATGTAACGACAGAAGCCAAAGATTTTCTGGCCGAAAAAGGCTGGGATCCTCACTTTGGAGCTCGCCCGCTAAAACGCGCCATTCAAAAATATATTGAAGATGAATTGGCAGAGGAAATTATTAAAACTCAGCTGGGCGAAGGCGATGTCATTGAAATTAATTTCAATAAGGAATTGGATAAAATCGAAATTAGTATCAGCAAAAAGAAGAAAGGAAAAAAATCATAAAATATTGATTTATTGATTTTAATAAATCATTAATTGATTTTTTGGTTTAATAGGGCCAATATTTTATTGGCACTATTAATATCTGAATATTTATTTGCCCAGATTTGTATACGCCTTGCCTTCATGCTTTCGTCGAAAGGAATTTGCCACAGATGTTCAATCATTTTTATCATTCCCGATGCGCTTTCGGCAATGTGGCAGAGCGACTCTAATCCTGTCTCCTTCACCATCAGACTATTCGCTACGCAGTGTCGCCCCTGTGAGATTGATTTGAGAAGCTTTAGCTTGATACCGGTATCTTGAAAAGTAGGCAATACATGAATATGTGCATCACTGATTAGACTGTTGAGTTCGTCATTGCCCGGATTTTCAATCAATTCTACATGATGCAATCCAGATACTTTGGTTTTGAGCCATTTAGGTGGATTTTTCCCCGCAATTTTGCATGGATATTCCATTTTGTTAAAAACATTTTCCAGTAGAAATCCCACAGCCTTCAGGTTTTCTTCCACAGATAAGTTGCCGTGATAGAGCAGAAACGAGCCTTTACCCGTTTTACACGAAATCTCTAAACTATTATTAAACGCGGGAATATACTCCACACAATCAAATTTGGCCTTAAAGTAAATTTCGTCCGATGGAGAAATGGTTAACAAACAATCGGCAAATTTCAATTGATTTTCGAAATTCTTTAGCTTTCGCGATTCAAGCTGATAAAAAAGCTTTTTAAAAACATGGGGGGTTGCCTGGGCTAAAAACTGATAATAATCGTGTTCAACATTGTGATTTCTAACAATTTTAAGGCGGTTGTTTAACGTATCATGCGAAATCCAGCCGCAGGTATGAAGTCCTTCGAAAAGGATTGGAAAATCGTTTTTTTGCAAATTACGAAGCAATAATTTCGATAATCGCGTAGAAACAATAAAGGGAGTTTTGTAGAAAATATGCCGGGGATTGCGCTGTCTGGGATAATAAGAAACAGTTTGACATAATTTTTCGAGCTCCATTGATGGTTTTCTTCCATACATAAAAGTATGTAAATGGATTCTAACCCCCAAATTGGAAAGTGCTTGCAGTTTATAAAAAACATCAATAACTCCACCATAATCAGGAGGATAAGGAATATCGAATGATATAATATTTAAAGAGACTGCGTTATCGGACATTGGCTATCTTTAATAAACTCATCAAAATTAAACTTCTTTTTTGGAATATTATTGCACATTTATAAGTCAAGCATAGAATTAGTAACAAATGATGAAGAAGGTAAAGGTATTATTCTTAAATTTAGCAGTCTTTTTATGAACGTATTTTTATTGTTACATGCATCAATGATGACGATTAAAACAAATATTTAGCAAATGAAATTGGAATTTAAAACACAAATCAGGGTAAGATACGTAGATGTTGATCAATCGGGATTTGTATATAACGGCAATTATGCCACTTATTACGAGGTAGGCAGGTCGGAAGCACTCCGGCAGATGGGGCACACCTACAAAGAAATGGAAGACCAGGGAATTGTAATGCCTTTGCTCAACCAATACTCTCGTTTTCACCGACCTGCCTATTACGACGATTTGCTCACGGTGGTGACTTATATCCCCGAACTTCCAAAAGCAAAAATTCGTTTTGAATACAAGATTTTTAATGAAAAAGGCATATTGCTGAACGAAGGCTATAACGAATTGGTTTTTCTGAACAAAGCAACTGGAAAACCACAAAGAGCTCCGCAATGGTTTGTAAAGCTTCTCGAAAATCATGTTTTAGCCTGAAATTCGTTGATTAACAAATAGATAAATCATAAAGCATTAATAGAAGTTTAAGCATACTTAAGCAAATAAAAAGCTGTTTATGACATGTTTTCCAAAAAGTGCAATTTTAAATCAGAGGTTATTATGAATAAAATTTTGGGTATTATAGTGTTTATTCTTCTTTTGTTTAGCCAATGTAAAGAGCAGGAAAGGATTCTGGTAATCGCCATTTCCAAAGCAAAACCCACTGAGTTTTATGGCAATTACAGCCAATGGCTAAACAAGTGCGACAGCAATGTCAAGATTGTGAATATGTATGAATTGGGGGTTGATTCAGCCCTTAAAATTCTGGAATGGTGCGATGGATTGATAATAAGCGGTGGAGCCGATGTTTACCCAGAATGGTATAATCAGCTGGAAGATACCATTTTATGCGGAGAATTTGACCGTTATCGAGATACTTTGGAGATTGCGCTCATTAATAAAGCCATTTCCAAAAAAATGCCTATTCTGGGAATTTGTCGCGGGGAGCAAATCATCAATGTAGCCCTTGGTGGTAGCCTTGTCCCCGACATTCCATCGCAAAAGAGTAATGAAGTTTTGCATCGGCAGGATGATTGGGAAAATTGCTTTCATGAAGTCAGTTTGGTTCAGAATAGTTTGCTCGTTAAATTATGCGGCGCAACTGCGGGAAAAGTCAATAGCAACCATCATCAATGTATCGACAGGCTTTCGGATGATTTGACCATAACTGCTTGGTCCACTGACAGCATTCCCGAAGCGGTGGAATGGAAAAATACTTATGATAAAGGATTTCTAATGGCGGTTCAATGGCATCCCGAACGACTGAATACTGTAGCTCCCGCATTTTCAACTCCCATCATAAACGAATTTGTTATTGAAGCCTATAAGTATTTAAAAAACAAGTAATTGATTGATATCACCTGAAGTAGATTCCCATGAATTTCTGGAATAAATATCCATTATTACGGCTGCTAATCTCATTCATTTTAGGGATACTGATTGCTTCCTTTTATCCCGCTATGGATTTTATGGTTTATGCGCTTGCAGGAATCATGGCTTTGTTATTATTTTGGGTACTACGTCCAAAAATTCTTATAAACTATAGCTTTCGTTTTGTTGGCGGAATACTTATTTCCTTTCTATTCTTCCTGTTTGGTTACCAGCTTACTGTAAACGAGGATGCAAGAAATGATGTAAACCATTATTCCAGGCATACAGATATTGAATATTATATCGTTCGGGTGAATACGCCCATCATCGAAAAGAAGAAATCCTTTAAAACCACTGGTTTGATTCTTGGAGGATTCAGGGAAACTGATAGCTTGCCGGTGTCATTAAATGGTGAAGTGCTTATTTATCTGGCGAAAATAAATGAGCTAAATCTGAATTATGGCGACGAAATACTTATTTCGGCTAAGAAATTAAACCCCATTAAAAATTTAGGAAACCCCAATGAGTTCGACTATGCAACCTATTTAGGCCGCCAAAATATTTATCATCAAACCTGGCTCAATAAGTCTGACTGGATTAAAACTGGTCATGCCACCTACATCTGGATAAAGAGAATTGGTTTTCAATCGCGTGACTATCTCTTGAAAATACTGGAGAGTTTTAAATTCACCAATACTGAATTTGCGGTAATCAGTGCCATTTTATTGGGCTATGATGAATATTTAGACCAGGAAACCAGAGCGGAATATTCGGGTTCGGGAGCAACACATATCCTGTGTGTGAGTGGTTTACATGTGGGAATTGTATTCATGATTTTTAGTGCACTCTTGGCGCCATTGCGAAAACTTAAAAAAGGAGAAATTTTTGTTCCCATTATTATTTTGCTCATTATATGGTTCTATGCCTTAATTACTGGTCTCTCCCCTTCGGTTTTGCGATCGGCTGCCATGTTTTCATTTATCGCAATCGGAACATTGGTTAAAAGAAAAACCAGCACCTTCAACAGCGTTTTTGCATCTGCATTGGTACTTCTAATAATACAACCTAATCACCTGTTTCACATAGGTTTCCAGTTGTCGTACCTGGCTGTTTTATCTATCCTTCTCTTTCAACCCGATTTATCACGCCTATGCAAATGCAAACGGGGCATTGCAAAAAAAACCTTCGATCTTGTTGCAGTATCTATTGCCGCTCAATTGGGAACTTTCCCCCTTGCTATTTTCTATTTCCATCAATTCCCAAACTACTTTTTACTTACCAATATTTTTGTCATACCCGTAAGTTTCATTATTCTTGTAGCTGGAATTTTTGCTTTGTTTGTATCCGTCATTGGTTTGTCAAGTACCATCGTCGGCTTTGTTGCCAAGCAATTGTTGTATTATCCACTTCTGTTAATGAACGAGTTTATTGAAGGAATCAGTAATCTGCCCTATTCTGTTGCCACCAATCTATTCTTCACACATCTCGACACAGCTTTGGTATACCTTTTTATTGTACTTGTTTTCTATGCAATATTTATGCGCAATGCTAAATTACTCAGCTATTCGCTTGTGGTTATGGGAGTTATACAAATAACCAATATTGCATTGCGCTATCAAAGCAGCACAGTAGAGTCCCTTTGCATTTACAATGTCCCGAAATATTCCTTGATTCAACTCAATTATGGTACCAAAACCTTTATCATTGGCGACACCGCCTTGTTAAACCACGACAAGGAGCATTACTACATATCTGGTTATCAGACAGCTAATCGCATCAAGATAAAAGAAAAATTGTCATTTCAGGATTTGAATAATTCGCGGAATGTGCGGAGTTTTGTGTTTAAGGAGCAGAGTTTTTTTATAGTTGACGAGGATTTAATGATTCCTACGCAAACTACTTCGTTCGATTATGTGCTTCTTAGAAATTCCCCAAAAATTAAACTCGAAGAGCTCTTGAAAAGAATCGATGCTGACTATATGATCGCCGATGGGAGCAATAAATATTGGAAAATTGAGCAATGGAAAAAGGAATGTGAAGTTTTAAAAATCCCTTTACATGATTTGACTCAGCAAGGGGCGTTTATCATTAAGTAATTGATTTACAAATATTTTTAATCTTTTACAAGTTGCATAGGCGAATCGACTTTTTGCTCTAAAAGGGCGTATTGAACCAGTTCGAGCATGTTCTCGAAATATTTAAAACCAATGCCCTGAATATACTTTTCGTTGATTTCTTCCACATCTTGCCTATTGGCCGCTGACAGTAGAATTTCGGTTATTTTAGCATTTTTAGCAGCTAAAATCTTTTCTTTAATCCCTCCTACCGGAAGTACTTTCCCCCTAAGCGTTATTTCACCTGTCATGGCAATTTTAGCTCTCACTTTTCGCTGTGTAAATAAACTTACCAAAGCTGTCAGCATGGTTACTCCCGCCGATGGTCCATCTTTGGGGGTGGCGCCTTCGGGAATGTGAATATGAACATCGTATTTGCCAATAATATCTTCATCAATATTCATTTGTTTCGCATGCGATTTGATAAACTGATAGGCAATCGTTGCCGATTCTTTCATCACATCGCCCAGATTACCTGTTAAGCTTAATACACCTTTGCCTTTACTCAAACTGGTTTCTATAAACAAAATTTCGCCGCCAACACTGGTCCATGCAAGTCCAGTGACAACCCCTGCCACATCGTTCGACAAATCACGATCGCGGAAATATCTGGGTTTTCCCATAATGGCAACAATGTCATCGTCGCTGATTTTTATATTAAACGATTCGCCAGAAACAATAGCTTTGACTCTATTTCGAATGATTTTGGCAATGTTTTTTTCCAAAGTTCTCACTCCAGCTTCGCGGGTATAGTCACTTATAATAAATTCGATGGAGCTTTTTGAGAAGGTGAGCCATTGCTTTTTAACACCGTGTTCGGCCAATTGTTTAGGAATCAGATGTTTGCGTGCAATTTCTACTTTTTCTTCCTTTAAATATCCCGACAGGTCAATGATTTCCATTCTGTCGCTCAAAGCGGGATGTATGGTATTGAGATTGTTGGCTGTTGCCACAAACATAATTCTAGACAAGTCGAAGTCCAGCTCGAGGTAATTATCATGAAAATTCGTGTTTTGTTCGGGGTCTAAAATTTCGAGCAATGCCGCTTGCGGGTCGCCACTGTAATTGTTTCCGCTCACCTTGTCTATTTCGTCGAGAACGAAAACAGGGTTGGCAGAATTTACTTTCTTTAGGTTTTGAATAATGCGACCCGGTAAAGCTCCGATATAGGTCTTTCTATGACCGCGAAGCTCCGATTCGTCGCGCAATCCACCCAGCGACATGCGAATATATTTCCTTCCAATGGCACGAGCAATGGATTTTCCGAGCGATGTTTTTCCAACTCCTGGAGGGCCTACAAGACAAAGTATGGGTGATTTTAGGTCTTCTTTGAGCTTAATGACCGCCAGGTATTCAAGAATTCGTTCCTTTACCTTTTCAAGTCCATAATGATCCTGATTTAGGATTTTTTCCGCATGAGAAATATCCAGATTATCTTTAGTATATTCGTTCCAGGGCAGGCTGACCAAGGTATCGATATAATTGAGCTGAATGGAGAATTCTGCCGCCTGATGATTCATTCTGCGGAGTTTCTTCATTTCGTTCTCGTAGGCTTTGGCAATTTCAGGGGACCATTTTTTTCTGGAAGCTTTGGATTTAATCTGCTCTATTTCAGTTTCGCTGGGCACATCGCCCAATTCTTCCTGAATGGTTCTTAATTGCTGATTGAGCATATAATCTCTTTGCTGCTTGTCGAGGTCTTTCTTTACCTTGCTTTGAATCTGATTTTTTAATTCGAGCATTTGCAATTCCTGATGTAGACTTCCCAATACTTCCTGAGCTCTTTGAGCAATATTATCTATCTGAAGAAACCGCTGTTTGTTTTGCACATTAATATTCAGATTACTACTAATAAAGTTGACAAGAAAATTGGGGCTTTCGATATTTTTGATGGCAAAAGCAGCATCTGATGGCAAGTTTGGCGACAATCGGATTATTTGAGCCGAAATTTCTTTGAGTGATTCAAGCAAGGCAGTGAATTCGGTATCTTGCAACGAAACCATTTGTTCGGTTTTACTCTCGATTCGGGTGATGAGATAGGGCTCAGTTTGAACAGGTTCTTTAATCTCTATCCTTCTTTTTCCCTGAATGATGGCTGTAGTGGTGCCATCGGGCATATTGAGAAGTTTTAGAATATAAGCTGTAGTGCCAATGGTATAAAGGTCTTTTAGTTCAGGGTCTTCGATTGAAACATCTTTTTGAGCAACAACAGCTATGGTTTTTTCGGCTTTTGAATAGGCATCTTTGATGAGTTTGATGGATTTGTCGCGTCCCACAGTTATAGGAATTACGACCCCCGGAAATAATACAGTGTTTCGTAGTGGCAGAACCGGCAGATATTCCGGAAGCGACTCCGTGTTCATAATGTCTTCATCTTCGGGCGATAACAAAGGAATAAACTCAGCTTCGTGATCGAGTACATTTGATAAGTATATTATATTCGATGTTTTATCTTTCATAGTATTGACAAATTGACAGTGTAATTATAGCACAAATACTGGTAAAAATATATAAAAACTTGATTTTTATCAATTTAAACCCTAATAAGTTTGGTAATAGAATATAGGTTTCAAAAAATATACCAAAAAATAAGCCCTATAAAAGGGCTTACAATATTTTCAATTGATTTTAATAGGATGAATTTCCGGCGGTAAGATCAAATACAGCACGCAGAATATCTTGTTCTACAGCATCGAAATCTTTATCACGCCGGGCATATACTATTTTTGCCACTTCAATAGCTTTATCAATGTTATAGGTAGTTTGTTTACCAGTACCGCCCCATCTGAACGATGCAACATAATTACGCTGATACCCTGAACCAAAAATATTGCAATTAACTCCGACTACTGTGCCTGTATTAAACATGGTATTGATTCCGCATTTGGAATGGTCACCCATGATTAAACCACAGAAAATGAGCCCGGTACTCATGAAACTTGCCTGGGCATAATTCCAGATTCTCACAGGCTCGTAGGTGTTTTTTAAATTGGATGTGTTGGTATCGCTGCCCAAATTGCACCATTCGGCAATCACGCTATTCCCCAGAAATCCATCGTGTGCTTTATTGCTATAACCAAATATTACAGAGTTATTAATTTCGCCTCCCACTTTAACATAGGGCCCCAAGGTAGTTGCTCCATATATTTTGGCTGACATTTTAACCACCGAATGCTCGTTCATAGCAAAAGGGCCGCGAATGGCACTATTTTCCATAACTTCCGCATCTTTTCCTATGTAAATTGGACCCTCCTTGGCGTTTAGGGTAGCAAATTCGACAACGGCACCATCCTCTAAAAAAATATTTTGTGCACCAACCACATTATTGGTCGAACTCAGTTTAGCCGATTTTCTTCCTTTGGTAATCAATTCAAAATCATCTTTTAACGCCTGATCGTTTTTAGAGAAAATTTCGTAAGCAAAATTAACTTTAACATGTTTTCCGCTAAAGCTAATACTCTTACCCACATCAGCTTTAGAATCGCTTTCGGAATCGGAAACCATCTCTTCGGAAAAAGCATCACTACCCAAATTCATTGCTAAAATATATTCGTCGGTAGCCAGCGTTTCATTTCTTTTCAGTTTCATGATTGCGTCAACCATTTCGGGGGTTGGGCACACAGAGCCATTAATCAAAATGTTCTCTTCGGCTTTAACCAAAGGAAATTTCTCTGAAAGATAAGGCTCTGTAATGGTCGAAGTAGCTTGTCCCAGATATTTTTCCCACTTCTCCCTGATGGTTAAAATACCAATCCTAATGTCGGCGATAGGGCGGACAAAGGTAAGAGGCAATAGATTGTTTCGCGATGAATCATCAAATAGTATGTAGTTCATAAGTTGATTTTTAAGGAATTAATTTATGCTTTCTGTGTATACAATAATAAAAAATATTTCTATAATTTCCAAAGTATAACGCAAAAATTTCAATAAACATTAAAAGCCCATTTCAAGGTTGAATGGGCTTTTAAGTTATATCGTGAAACGGGATTATTTCGTGCGATTCTCGAAATGGCTTTTGTATTTATTTCTAAATTTATCTACCCTACCGGCCGAATCCACAAGCTTAATCTTACCAGTATAAAAAGGATGCGACTGATTGGAAATCTCTACTTTAATTAATGGATACTCCTTGCCGTCTTCCCACTGAATAGTTTCTCTGGTTTTGGTAGTTGACTTGGTTAGAAATGCATAGCCATTTGACATGTCTTTAAACACCACAAATCTGTAATCCTTTGGATGAATGTCTTTCTTCATTTGTTCTTCTCCTGTTATTTTTGGGAGTGCAAAATTACAATATTCTACGAAAAAACAAAAAGATTTCTTTGTTTTTTTCTTACCCTCTTAAATAGCGATACATTCTTGCCAAACAGGCCAAAAATATTAGTTGCCGGGACAAAGCGCAAGAAAAAAAACTCTTCATTTTCCCAAAAAGAATACCATTATAATTCCAATAAAAACTTTATGGTATCTATTCCATCGGCATAGTCGTTTAGTTGTGGCGACTGACTAAATCCAAAAGGGATGAGATTTTCAGCTGAGCCGAGCATGCATTGAATTTCATTTTTATGTCCAGCCAATTGCATCATAAGGATTTGATAATCTGTATAATATTCAAAATAAATCACTCCTATAGGCGAAGCCGGCGCATAATCCTGCTTTAAAAGCACAAAGCCATTATCCAAATGTTTCGTAGAGTTTACCAAATAAATGGCTTTGTTATATTCGTAATTATTAAAATATTTCGAATGGAATTTTACCTTTGAAAAGGCTTCTGCTGCTTTAAAAAACAAATCGAAATCGTAATTGGCAGGCACATACAACTTCGAAACATTTCTGCAACCCAGACCAAAATACGAAAAAATGTCGTTCCCCAGCCCTGATAAATCTTCGGCGGTTTCTTTGCCTGTCAAAATGGCCACACTGTTTCTGTTACGACGAATAATGTGGGGATATTTCCCGAAATAGTAATCAAAATAGCGGGCTGTATTATTTGAACCAGTGGCAACAATGGCGTCGAAGCCTGTTAATTGATTGCTGACAAAGGTGGCCATTTCGCTAAATCCGGGTTCAAGAACCGATAAGATTCTGTGCAGAATTGGCAAAAGCTTATTATCGTCCTTTGAAAGTTTGCCTATGAGTTTGTTGCCGGTAATTAAAACCGATAGATAATCGTGAAACCCTACCAATGGTAGATTTCCGGCCATAACAACCCCTATGGTTTTATGGTTGGTGGCGGTGATTTGATACTGATTCAACCAGCTTTTCAAATTAGAGAGGGTAAGTGATGAAGCCCAGGCATTGAGTGAAAGAGCTACATTTTCCGAGGTAAACCAAACATTATAATTTGATAAGTTTTCGAAAATAAGAATCAACTCTGTTTGTAATTTATCAAGTTCTTCATAATCAATCTCTTTATTATGAAGTATTTTGGTGGATGGTATAAAAACGAAATTATTTTTGATCAGATTTTGCAGGACTTGGCCTAACTGTGCAAATGCTTCTATTCTTTGGTTCAGTCCAATCATTTTCAGGAAATTTTAAACTCGAAGTTATTATCCATAATCTTCCGGCTCATATAAAGGGTAATATAATACGGAATGAGAAGCGAGAGTGAGATTATACCCGCATTTCCCTGGTCTTCCATAATGCTGGTGAGTATTAGGAGCGAAGTTACCACCAAAATCAGGGGGAAAATATAACCTAGCAAAACAGCCCAAACACCAACACTTTGGTTCATGGATATGGTGACTACCTCTCCTACTTTATAATCTCCGTTTTTGAGTTTTTTCACAGGAACAATTTTTTCTTCCATATCGGACGCTGAGCATGCGCCTTTTATCTGGCAGGAAACACAGCCTGAAGCAGAAACGATACTAACAAAAATTGTAGAATCGTTAACTTGCTTCACAATCCCCTGATGATATATTTGATTTGATGTATTTGTTGTCATGATTGCAATAAATTGGGGTTGCAAAGGTAATAAAACCAGCCATTCATAGGTTGTAAACTTTATAGATTCATTTTAACTAATTGATAGTAGCAGCATTATCTCAAAAATTAAAATGCTTGACACACGTCAAAACATTTGTATTTTTGCAACGGGTAAGTCTTGTACGACCAGCTCCTACAAAACCCCCCCAGGACGGGAACGTAGCAAGGGTATGTGGTTGTAGCGGTGCGATATAAGTAGCTTACCCTTTTTTTATTGAATTTTTTTCAAAACTATTTCTCAATTCTGATCCGGGCATCAACAGCGACTATTTTTTTCTCTTTTGCCAGCAAGGGATTCAAATCTATTTCTTTAATCTCGGGAGCTACTTGCAATAAAGCCGATAATTTAACAATGATATCGGCAAAAGCATTCTCATCGATTCCTTTTTGTCCCCGCACGCCCTGAATTATTTTGTAGCTTTTGAGCCCCCGAATCATTTCGATGGCTTCGTTTTTAGAAACCGGCGTCAAAGCATACTGAACATCCTTAAGAACTTCGATAAAAATGCCTCCGAGCCCGCATAGAATCATATGGCCGAATTTATCTTCATATTTAGCTCCAACAAACAACTCGGTTCCACTAAGCATGGGCTGAATTAAGACCCCGATAGTGTCCTGGATTTTCATCATTCTATCGAACTCCCTGATTAGTTTTTTGTCGGAATCGATATTAAGAACCACGCCTCCAACATCTGATTTATGCACGGGACCAACAACTTTTAAAACCACAGGATATCCTATTGCATTGGCCTGTTCCTGAGCAGCTTCGCGGGTATAAACGGTTTCTTCCTTGGCTCTTGGAATGCCTGCACCATCTAAAAGGGAACGAACCGCTCTGGGCAAAAGAAAACCATTTTCGTTACTGTCGATGATGGCTCTGATGTAAGCTAAATCGAGCTCCTGCTGATTTTTGGGAGGTTGAGCAGGAATTTGCGACCAAACCTTATAAACCTTTGACAATGCATTTCCAAGAACCACTTCGTCGGGGAAGAAAACATGATTTTTAGCAGTGAAGGCTTCTATTTCTTCCGATGCCGTAAAAACCGAGGGAAGGATGGGAAAAACTGGTTTTGAGCAAGTTTTCATTTTCTCGCTGAGAACTTCATAAACATCGAAAATAGGACTCAGTCCGGGAGTTCCGAAAATAACCACCATACCATCGATAAAATCGAATTTTGTCTCTACGAAGTCAATGATGGTACCCAATTGCAATGCAGTGCCAGTTGCTAAGAAATCAATAGGATTTGCCACCGAACTGCCAGGGAAAAGCTGTGCTTTTAGCTCGTCGGCCGCTTCGCCATGAATAGCGGGGATTTCGAAACCACCTTTCGAGAGTGCATCTGTGAGCATAACAGCTGGACCACCGGCGTGTGTAATGATTGCTATTCTTTTTCCATGAAGCTCACGTTGCATAAACACCGAAGCTACCGTAATGAGATCTTCGCGGCCATAGCACCGAACTATTCCAGCCTTTTTGAACAATGCATCTACAGCCACATCTGGCGATGCCAGAGCACCTGTGTGAGAAGATGCTGCTCTGCTACCGGCTTCGCTGCTGCCTGCTTTTATTGCCGCAATTTTGCAACCTTTTTTAATTAATGATGAAGCATGAAGTAGAAGTTTATCGGGTTTCGAAATATTCTCTATATAAAGCAACTTTACTTTACTACTTGTTTCTGCCTTGAAGGTTAAATCTAAATATTCAAGAACTTCTTCAACTCCTGTTTGGGCTGAATTGCCCACTGAGAAAACAGAAGAAAAGCTTAGACCCTTATCCATTGCAGCTTCCATGATAAAGCATGCTGTGGCTCCGGAACCCGAAATAAAATCGCAACCTTTGGGGTTGAGTTTTGGAATGGGTTCGGTGAATATACTATGATGATTGGGGGTTAAAATTCCAGTGCAATTGGGTCCAATAAGCACTCCATTATATTTATTTATCTGATTTACAATAGCTTTTTCGAGAGCTGCGCCTTGTTCGCTTTCTTCGCTAAAACCCGCAGAGATGATGATGAAAGCCCGTGTATTCTTTTTTTCAGTCAGGATTTCTACTGTGCTTTGGGCAAATTTGGCGGCAACGGCAAGTATGGCCAAATCAACCTGTGGAACTTCGGCAATATCGCGGTAAGATGGTATGCCCTGAACAATATATTCCTTGGGATTAATCACATAAAGCTTTCCGGCATATCCGCCATCAATAATATTTTTTAAAATTTTTCCGCCTGGTTTTTGAATATCATTTGAGCCACCGACAACAACAATGCTGGTTGGATTCATTAATTCCTTGACAATCATATTTGTAATTATTTGATAAAAATAATGGAGCGAATATAGGCAATTTGACGGGAATACAACGAAAAAAGCTGCCCCAAAGAGAGCAGCTTTAATGAAAATCAAATGACCTAATCAAATTCTATTCCTGATAAATGTTTGCGTCATTTCTATAGCCATCCAAATCCTTATACCAATCTTTGTATTCTGATCCATTGCTTAGAACCCAGGGGATAAACTTCAAGTGACCCAAATCTATGCTCACCGTTTCGATGGGGTAATCGAATTTACTTGGGAAATTCAAAGCCCATGGAAGGTTTTCTACTGTTTTATAATATTTGCCATTGGCGGGCTGACTGTCGTCGAACGATTGACCAAAATAGCTTTCGTCCACTAAATCGGTGGGTTGATAGTCGGGAAGATGGACTTCTTTTCCTCTGTTCATATTCACTATGATGAAAGGATTGAAGGGGGCATTTCCGAACTCGTCCACAGGAATGGGGTTAACCATGTGAATATCAACGGTGATGGTATCGGGTGCTATAAATGCCTGATCTGTGCGGGTATTGCCGTGGCCATGATTCCAGGCATTGTCGAACACGATGATGGTGGCATCGGTTTGGTTGGCTTCGGTTCCATTGGCCGAGGTAATAATGTAATCTTCAAGAAGCTGAGTTCCTTCGATGCTGGCAATGGCGGATGGGTCTAAACCTTCGATGGTGAAACCGAATCCGTTTTTAAAGCTGGCTCCAATGGCTCGTACCACAAATTTGCCTCTCAATGTAACCACTTCGTTTTGAGCATTGGTGATGCGGTTGTAGTTATAGTCAATAACCAAATCGTTGAAATCATAGTCGCCTTTGGCTGGCCATAAATCTTCGAAGGCCAAAGTACCAAATAATCCGCTGCTGGCATAATAATTATCGAAAGCCAATTCAGGATCAGTAGGATAGTCATCGAAATTGTCATAGATTCCATCGCCATCTGTATCAATAGGATCGGGATAAGCGGGTTGAATATTTTCGATTTCTATATTTTCAATAGGATTGGCAGTAGCGTAGAAAACGGCATCATTGAAGTCATTATCACAAGCAGGTCTAATCATATCTTCGAAACCAATGACGAATAATTCACGTTCTTCGTCGTAGAGGGTAACACAGTGCTGTTTGTTGGTCAGGATTGGTTCCGGGTTCAGTTCTAAATTTGAGTAGAGTAAACCTAACCCTTCAGTTGATTGCTGAGTGGTTGAATTCCATCCGTTTCTAAAGAGCATCCAACCAATTACTGTATTAGCAGAAAATGTTCCCAGATATACTTTATCCCCGGCAAACAATCCACCTCCTGCACCATTCAATGATGCATTTGGAAAAATGACTGTGCACTCTGTGATTTCCTGTGGAGATGAAGGAGGAAAATCTCTGTCATAGGTATAATAAGCCAAAACGTTTTTATAACCGGCACCTTCTGTAACGAAAGTAATCCATACATCAGCATCGTCTAAAACAATCAGATTGTGTTCGTTCACACCCATGAGGTATTCAGGATGGTACTGAGGTACTTGCAGGTGTTCAGGCAAAGCAGAATTAATATCATGTAAAAAAGCAGGGCTTAAATAATCGCCTTCTGGTTCAAGGTAATTGGGCACACCAATATTATTATAGGTACCGATATAATTAATCTGAACATTGGTATTTAAGGTGTTTTTGAGTGTGTTTTCAATAATTGTCTTCACGGGAGCTTCTATAAACTCTTGTTTTAGTGAAGTTTGGCGGGAACCACCAAAAGTAAAAACCACTTTCCCATCGATAACAGGAACTTTGGCAGACGGTATGAAGCCTATAAAATCGGTGGCTACTACCACTTCCTGCATATCGGCTTCAAAATTATAATCCAACTCCAGAACTCCCTGGTCGTTGGTTACACCATTAATTATTTCGCGACCATTGTTTTCTTCAAAATCGCTTAATACACTCACTTTCACATTGGCAACAGGGTTATCTGCATTGTCTTTGGTGTAGATGATTACAGTAGCTGTTTGAGAGTTTTCCCAGTTGAAGGATGGAGATGCCTGAAGATTGTCCATATTCTGGTTGGCGGGGTTGGTGATATCGTTATCAGTCACTTTATCAAGCTTTTTTTGACAAGCACCCATGCTAATGATGGAAATTGCTAAGAGCAATAATTTCCCGGTTTTAATAATTGTTTTCATGGTCATTGATTTTTTATTGACAAAACTAACCTAGGGAATATGGAAGGGCAATGACGAATTCGTCAATGCAGGTGTAAGTTTGTTAAGTGTGATTATGTTTGCTCATTTTGCTTTCATTAGAAATAAAAAAAACTGCCATACAAAATAAATTGCATGGCAGTTTTTTATTTAAATATCTGAATATTAGAGAATACCCTGATCCAGCATTGAATTGGCAACTTTAAGGAAACCCGCAATATTGGCACCTTTTACATAGTTGATATATCCATCTTTTTCGGTTCCATACTTCACGCAGGAGTTGTGAATGCTAACCATGATATGGTGTAATTTGGCATCAACTTCTTCCGAAGTCCAACCCATTTTAATGGAATTTTGAGTCATTTCCAAGCCAGAAGTGGCAACACCACCAGCATTAACAGCTTTTCCGGGGCCAAATAGAACTTTAGCATGTTGGAAAGTTTCCACAGCTTCGGGAGTACAAGGCATATTAGCACCTTCGGCAACACAGGTTACACCGTTGGCAACCAGTTTTTTAGCATCGTCAACACCCAGTTCATTCTGAGTTGCACAAGGCATAGCCACATCGGCTTTTACTTCCCAAGGACGTTTTCCGGCATGGAATTCAGAACCCGGGAACTCGTCGGCATAAGGAGCAACCACATCCATATTAGAAGCTCTAAGCTCCAGCATATAGTCGATTTTCTCACCACTGATACCATTAGGATCGTAGATATATCCATCGGGGCCAGAGATTGTTACAACTTTACCACCCAATTCGGTTACTTTGGTTACAACACCCCATGACACGTTACCGAAACCGGAAACAGCCACAGTTTTGCCGGCAAAAGTTTGACCTTTGGTAGCGAGCATTTCTTTAGCAAAGTAAGTAGCGCCAAAACCGGTAGCTTCGGGACGAATTAAGGAACCACCCCAATTGATACCTTTACCAGTTAAAACACCGGTGTTTTCATGGGCAAGTTTTTTATACATTCCATAGAGGAATCCAATTTCGCGACCACCAACGCCAATATCACCGGCAGGTACATCGGTTTCGGGACCTATCATTCTCCACAATTCGAGCATGAAAGCCTGACAGAAACGCATAACTTCGGCATCGCTGCGACCTTTTGGATTGAAGTCGGAGCCACCTTTACCACCTCCCATGGGTAATGTAGTTAATGAATTTTTGAAAATTTGCTCAAATCCCAGAAATTTAAGGATACTTAAGTTAACACTTGGGTGAAAACGCAAACCACCCTTATATGGACCAATTGCATTATTGAACTGAACTCTGTAACCTAAGTTGACCTGAACTTTACCATGATCGTCGACCCATGGCACCTTGAAGGTTAAAATTCTGTCGGGTTCTACAATTCTGTCTAGTATACCAGCGGCTTCAAACTGTGGATTGGCATCTAATACCTCTTCCAATGATTCTAAAACTTCGCGAACTGCTTGAAGATATTCTTTTTCTCCCGGATGTTTTGCCACCAGGTTATTCATAAATTTTTGTAAATCCATTTTATTTCTGTTTTAAAATAGACTGCAAATATACTATTGATTCTTTTACCCCTTGTTCAGTAAAATTCTGAATTTGAATATGCAAAAACACCTGAATAAAAGAAATTTAAGAGGATAAGGGCCGGGCGTAAAATAAAAAAAACTGACTTGAATAAGCCGGTTTTTCTTTGAGTAGCGGGAGCAGGATTCGAACCTACGACCTTTGGGTTATGAGCCCAACGAGCTACCTCTGCTCCATCCCGCAATGTTGTTTTGTGGGTGCAAATATACAATTATTTAAGAATAAATAAACATGAGCCAAAAAAAAAATAGAAATTAGAGTGGCTTCATCCATTTTCTGACTAACCATCAATCATTTACATCGAAATAATAATTCCGAAAATTTACAAAATTTGCCAATCGATGGGCGATTTCCCATCTTTTATGAGCAAGTTATTGGTTTTGCTGAAGGGTTTGGAACCAAAAAAACCCCGATAAACGGATAGTGGCGAAGGGTGAACCGAGCGAATAATATGATGTTTTTTTGCATCAATGAGTTTGCTTTTGGCCTGAGCATAGCTCCCCCAAAGTATAAATACGAGTCCTGTTTTATGCTGTGATAATTGGCTAATAACTTCGTCGGTAAAAAGCTCCCATCCTTTTTTTTGGTGGGATCCGGCCATAGATGCCCTCACCGTTAAAGTGGCGTTGAGTAAAAAAACTCCCTGACGGGCCCAGAGTTCTAAATTTCCCGATTTCGGATAGGGAAATCCCAGGTCGCTTTGAAGCTCCTTAAAAATGTTCTGAAGAGAAGGTGGATGCGGAATGCCTGGAGAAACAGAAAAGCAGAGCCCATGAGCCTGCCCTGGTCCATGATAAGGATCCTGCCCCAATATTACCACTTTTACCCGGCTAAAATTTGTGAGATTAAAAGCTGCAAATATCTGGTTTCCGGGAGGATAGACCGAAAATTGTTGTTTTTCTGAAATCAGGAAATTTTTTAATTGGTCGAAATAAGGCATATGGAATTGATCCTTTAGAACTTCGAACCATTCGGCATCAATGTCAATTTTTTTTGAGCTCATAGATTTTTTCTTCATCGCAAAGGTAAAATAATTACAGGCTCAGGGCAGCAATTTGGTGCTTTTCGGAGAATAATCCAGTTAACAATTCGTTATTGAGAAATATTAGCTACAATTATTTTTAATAGCAGCAATGAAATTAAAAAATGATTATTTTAGCGCCAAATCAGAAACAATAAATAATCACATCAATGAAAAGACTGATCATATTATTATTAAGCGTATTTGTTCTTAGTTTGGCATTCTCATCTTGTGTATCGAACAAGAAATGCTCTGCTTATGGCGAAACCCATTATTATCAGAAAGACAATAGCCGCTAATCATCTGATATTTCGGTAATTAATCCAATTTTCTGTTCTCATGGATTTCAATGATTCCCCATGGATATTTCATTTTCAGTCATTCAGTATTTAAGATTTCGAGCGGAATCGTGTTCGCTTCTGGAATTGTATATTGTGGATCAAATCACCCCCAATAAATTCGAAATTGTTTTCAAAGATAATGGCGAAAAATTAAATCCTGAGGCTGAACAAAGGGGAAATCAGATATTCCAGGTCATTCCGGAAGCCATTCCCACGAAAATAACCACCTATTTTCATAAAGGATTTAATAATCTGCAGCTGGAACTCGTCATGGCTAAATCGAACCCCATTGAATACAAAAACCTGGGTCAGCTTATGAGTGTTATAATTTTGGAAAACAGAGAAAAGGAAATCGTTTTCACCCTTTTGAAAAGAAAAGGAGAGTTTACGTTAAATAGTCAGGCTTTGCTCAATAATTTTTCTGATGATGAGCTTCAATCCGACGACTTTTTAATCTATTTGACCGAGCTTCTGGAGCAACAGATTGAATTATTGGGGAATTAATTGGGTTAGTTGTTATGGCGGGTTACAGCCTTATTTTTCCACTTACCTGTGAGATAATAGATATAAGCGAATCCCATTCCAAAAAACCATCCAATGGGTATTCCCCACCAGATTCCCGTTCTGCCAAAGGTCTCTGCCATGACCCAGGAAGCTGGTATTCTGATGAACCACAGGGCAATAAGTGTGATGAACATGGGGATTAAAGTAGCGCCTGCTCCCCTCAGCACGCCATTCAACACGAACATAATATTAAAGGTGATATAGAAGGGGGCCACAATAATAAGGTACTCCACTCCTACCTCAATTACTTTGGCATCGTTTGTAAAAACTGACACAATCTGTCGGGGGAAAATAATATATGCAGCGGTGACAATCACGGTAAGCAACGAACTCAGTAAGAGGGTAGCTTTAAATCCGGTTTTAACACGCTCATTGAGATTGGCTCCGATATTTTGACCCACGAAAGGCGACACCGCAGCCGAAAAAGCCATGGCGAGCATTGCCGGAACAGATTCTATGCGCATGCTGACACTATAGGCAGCAATGGTTTCTGTACCATATTGATTCACAATGCCGTATAGAGCTACCATTCCCAATCCTACAAAAGTTTGCTGAAACCCTGTGGGAAGACCAATTCTGACACTTTGCATAAAAATCTTTTTGTCAAACTTCAGGTCTTTCAAATGCAAGGTAACGATGGTATGCGTGCGATTGAGATAAAAAATTGCGGTAAAAAACGCACCGCCCTGAGCGATTACAGTACCAAGTGCAGCCCCCGCCACTCCCCATTCAAAAACCAGGATGAACAACCAATCGAGAAATATATTCATGATGGTTGAGATGATGGTGAAATATAATGGGGTTTTTGAATCGCCCAATCCTCGCAAAATGGCTGTAGTGCCCATAAAACCAAACATAAATACATTTCCCCCCATATAAATCTGAAGATATGTAACTGCTTGTGGAATAACTTCTTCGGGCAAGTCGGTGAGCTCAAAAATGGTTCGGGCAAATAGAATTCCGAGTAAGCTGAGCAAAATAGACGAGAAGAACATGAAAATATACAGGGTATCGATGGCTTTCTTTACCGAGAAATTATCTTTCGCACCATAATACTGAGAAATGACCACAGTAGCCCCCGAACCAATTCCGATAACAAAAGATATTAATGCAAATATTACGGGGAAACTGACTCCCACAGCTGCCAATGCTTCTTTGCCCACATAATTTCCAATAAAGATGCTGTCAACAATATTGTATAATTGCTGAAACAGACTTCCAAATAAAATGGGAATTGCAAAATTGAATATGAGTCGTGCTTCGTTTCCTTTAGTAAAGTCTTTCATTGTACAGATTTCGGCGGCAAATGTATATTAATATCATCACTTAAATCGGACTGATGAGAATTTTTACAGCAGTTTATTTTTCGATATTCAACCTATTTTAGAGTGATTATAAACTACAGCATTGGCTTACCCATTGCTTTTATTCCTATCTTTACTGTAATTAAACATTAAATAAAAGAGCTATGGAAAAATCGTTAAAGGGTACAAAAACCGAGCAGAATTTATTAAAAGCCTTTGCCGGCGAATCGCAAGCCGGAATGCGCTACGAATACTTTGCCAAG
>DYSN01000158.1 GCA_020718205.1 Draconibacterium orientale | reverse complement strand
CTAAAGGATGATAGCCCCGAAGCATGAGGGGATAGCGTCCTTGGGATTAATGTCCCTAATTCCAGGGCATCAATCCTGCTTCCTCAAGGCTTTGATCCCTTGTATTGCTCTAAAGGATGATAGCCCCGAAGAATGAGGGGATAGCGTCCTTTGGATTAATGTCCCTAATTCCGGGGCCTCAATCCTTTCGTGCCTCAAGGCTTTGATCCCTTAAGATTGCGGTTTGCGGGAATTCGTTGAAAAAGTTAGGTCAGAAACATAGAAGTGGCGGGGTTAGTACAGATAGCATAAATTTTGACATCAATACTTAGATTCGATCGGCGAAAATATTTAATTATTTGTGGGGTAGCTACAGGATTATTGGAGACTCTATATATGCACATACACCTATAGAAATGCGCATAAGAGGAGGCAGAACAAAACCATTTAATGCCAATTTTAGTGGTTACATATTGAATAAAGATACCATACTAAATTGGAGAATGGTAAAGCCGTATCCGGATGTAAATCCAGAATGGAATTTTGGTCTTGTACATGATACCACTCCAAGAACATTGTATTTTATAAAAAATGATGCTGTAAAATGTTTGGATAGTCTTTTGAAACAATAGTACCTTATACAAAAATTTACCTCATGAAGCCCCCCCCGCTAGCACGGAAATGCTCCTGGCTATAAAACTCTGCAAACCACAACCATCCCCAACCAACCTTTGTGCCCTTTGAGCCTTAGTGGCAATAAAAAACAATCAGCGTTAATCCGTAAAATCCGTGGATAAGAATTTTTTCACGCAAGGAACGCAAAGGGAAAACACGCAAAGGTCGCAAAGGAAATTCGTGAATTTGATGCCAATAAAATCCCTAGCAAATCAGAGAAATCAGTGGATAATTTTTTTTCACTTAAAGAACTTAATCGAAAAACCAAACCTAATGCATTCTCCCCAACCAACCTTTGTGCCCTTTGAGCCTTAGTGGCAATAAAAAACAATCAGCGTTAATCCGTAAAATCCGTGTAATCAGCGTTCCCCCTCCCTCCCCCTGAAAAAAAAACCCAGCATCAAAAAGAAGCCGGGTTTCAAGTGTTTCATTAAAGGCTCGTTTATTCCTCAATGATGATTTCGTGCGATATGGTCGATGATTTTCTCAACATCTCGCTCACTCCGCAATATTTTTCCTGACTTAGGTTCACGGCTTTTTCCAATTTATCCATGGGCAGGTCATTTCCTTTAAAAATATATTTGATGGTAAAATGATCGTAATAGCGGGGATGCTCTTCGGTCATGGTGGCGTCTACATCCACCTTAAAACCATCTACCTGAACACGCATTTTATTCAGGATTGAAATTACATCCATGCCTGTACAACCCGCCAAAGCAACCAAAATCAATGGCTTAGGTCTTGGTCCGCGATCTTGCCCGCCCACATGGGGTTCGGCATCTAAAATAATGGTGTGGCCATTTACACTGGCTTCGAACGACATGTCATTCGTCCATTTTAATTCAACTTTTGCGCTCATATTATTTAGTATTTCTTGATTTATTTTCTGGGGGCAAATATAAAAAAGAAAGGCAGAGAAAAAATCCCTGCCATTCATCATATTTTGATCCTGAGCACTATTCGGCCAGGAATGGGTAGCGATAGTCGGTGGGTGTTAGCAGAGTTTCCTTAATGGTTCTGGCCGAAACCCAGCGCAATAGATTCAGAGCCGAACCGGCTTTGTCGTTGGTTCCCGAAGCACGGGCACCGCCAAAAGGTTGCTGACCTACCACTGCTCCGGTGGGTTTATCGTTGATGTAGAAGTTTCCGGCAGCATTCACAAGTTTTTCCAGTGCCAACTCAATGGCTTTCCGGTCTTTGGCAAAAATGGAACCTGTTAAAGCATAGGGCGAAGTCTGGTCGAGAATCTCCATGGTTTCTTCGTATTTTTCGGCATCGTAAACGTAAATGGTCAATACGGGGCCAAACAATTCTTCTTCCATGGTGATGTATTTCGGATTGGTGGTGAGAATCACGGTAGGCTGAATAAAATAGCCTTCGGTTTTATCATAACCACCGCCAATGATAATTTCGGCATCGGCATCTTCTTTGGCGCGATCGATAAAGGAAGCCAATTTGTCGAAAGATGCTTCGTCGATTACAGCATTTACAAAATTGCTGAAATCTTCCACGGTTCCCATTTTAAAGGAGCTGATATCTTCAATTAAATAGGCTTTCACCTTGTCCCACAAGTTGCCGGGGATATAGGCTCTGGAGGCTGCCGAACATTTTTGACCCTGATACTCAAAAGCTCCACGCGATAAAGCGGTGGCTACTTCTTTTGCACAAGCAGATTTATGAACCATTACGAAATCTTTACCGCCTGTTTCGCCCACTATGCGGGGGAATGAGCGGTAATTGGCCACATTGTTGGCCACCGATTTCCACACATTGTGAAAAACAGCGGATGAGCCTGTGTAGTGAATTCCTGCAAACTCCGGATGGTCAGAAATTACTTTGAAAGTGGAAGCTCCGGGGGTGAAAACAAGGTTTATAACGCCATCGGGCAAACCTGCTTCGCGGAATATCTCCATGATTACGTTGGCAGAATAGACCTGTGAATTGGAGCATTTCCAAACCACGGTATTTCCCATGAGTGCTGGGCTCGATGGCAAATTACCGGCAATGGCTGTGAAGTTGAAAGGCGTGAGCGCATACACAAAGCCTTCCAGAGGTCTGTATTGGGTTTTATTCCAAACGCCTTTGGAGCTTTTGGGCTGATCCATATAGATTTCGGTCATAAACTGAACATTGAATCTCAGGAAATCGGCCAATTCGCAGGCGGAATCAATCTCGGCCTGGAAAGCATTTTTCGACTGACAAAGCATGGTTGCAGCGTTTATTTTGGCGCGGTACGGACCAGAAATCAACTCGGCAGCTTTGAGGAAGATGGCAGCACGGCTATCCCAACTCAAATCGGCCCAGCCTTTTTTGGCGGCTAAGGCAGCTTCAATGGCCATTTTGGTTTCTTCGTCACCACCGGCATGAAAGTAACCCAGAATATGTTTTAACTCGTGGGGCGGACGTATGGCTTTTGTTTTTCCTGTACGGATTTCTTTTCCCCCAATAAACATTGGGATGTCCATTTCTACCGCTTTCATTTCTTTAATTGCAGCTTTCAGTGCTGCTCTTTCAGGCGAACCTGGTCTGTATTCCAATACAGGTTCGTTGGTTGCTACGGGTACACCTGGTACATGATAAATTCCTTGAGCCATATTTTCTACGATTTTGTTGATATTAATTTATTTGCAGCGCAAAATTAAGAAATGTTTGTCGCCAACAAACTCAGTAAAATACTTGATTTATTTTCTATAAAAAAATGGTGTCCCGGGTTTTTGAAAAAATAATGAGTTGACAATTCTTTTCGCCATCCTGCCAGGGGACACCAATATTTTATTGACTTTCGCCGTGCTTGTCTACAAGCCTATGCCATAATAAACCTGAACACCGTTGGGATAAACTCCTTCGATAAGTAGCCCGCCACGAACCTTCTGAACCACGCGTTTAATATCGCTCACCGATTGAATTCGCTCCTTGTTTAAATGGGTGACTATCAATCCTTTTTCTATGCCTTTCGATTTTAAAACGCCGTTTTTAATCTCTGCAATCTGCATCCCGTTATTGATGCCCAGTTTGCGCATGACATTGGCCTCGGGCTTGATAAAGGTGGCTCCCAACTCCTTCACATAAAAATCGTTGGATGATGAAATAACCTGAGTGCTTCCATAAGCATTTTGAAGTGTTAATGAGATTTCGCGTTGACGCCCGTCCTGAAAAACTGTCAGGTCGATGATTTCACCGGGCCTGTGCTGTGCCACTTTGCTCATGAGCTCGGCGGTGCTGTTGATGTCTTTTCCATCGATTTTTAACACCACGACACCTTGCTGGATTCCTGCTTTTCCAGCGGCTCCATCTTCTATCACCGAAGCTAAGTAGACGCCTTTTATTTTATCGAGACCCACTTCATTGGCCAAATCTGCATTCATCTCGGCAATACTCACCCCCAGATAGCCTCTTTGGGGCTCACCAAACTGAATTAAATCGCCCACCACTTTCTGAGCCAGATTGCTGGGGATAGCAAAGGCGTAACCCGTGTATGAGCCCGTATTGCTGGCAATGGCTGCATTGATGCCGATGAGCAATCCTTCGGTGTTCACAAGAGCGCCACCGCTGTTTCCACGGTTTACCGCCGCATCGGTTTGAATAAAACTTTCAATGGCCGAGCTGTTGCCGTCGCCCAGAATATTGATGTTTCTGGCTTTGGCACTCACTATTCCCGCTGTTACTGTGGATGTTAAATTAAATGGATTCCCAACGGCCAAAACCCATTCACCCACGCGCACATCATCGCTATTTCCAAACTGGAGATATGGAAGCTCTACTTCGTCAATTTTTATCACCGCCAAATCTGTGGAAGGGTCGTTGCCAATGAGTTTGGCTGTGTAGGAGCGCTTATCGTTGAGCACAACTTCTATCTCGTTGGCACCTTCTACCACATGGTTATTGGTGACAATATATCCATCGCGGCTAATGACCACACCGCTTCCGGTGGCCACATACACAGGCTCCTGAAAACCATGAGGTTGCTGATGACCGAAAAAATCGTAGAAGAAGTCGTAGACATTGCTTTTTTTCAACATCTTGGTTTTGATGTGAACCACAGCATTCACCGTTTTTTCGGCGGCATCCACAAAATTAGGAAGGTTTTGGGGAACAGTCTGGCTTACAGGCTGAAGTTGAATATCGGTTTTATAATCGGTTTGTGATTTGTCTTTTTGATAAACCATTAGGGCTAAAGCTCCTATAATCACACCCAAAACAACATAAATCAAACTATTTCTTTGCATAATTAAAGGGTTTAAAATTTCATCAGACCTTTCACAAAAATAATGCAGAACACTGCCGTTGGCGGTTAAAAGATGTTAATTCGGGGAAAATGCAGCTCGTGATTTATTCCACAATCTTTCCATATCTTTTTACCCGATGGAATCTAAACGTAAAATCATTAATTTTATGCGCAAAATTCCCTTAAAATGTTGTTATTAAAGAATTTAACTTCGCACCAGAAATATTCAGTATTGCCCCGTGTAAAAATGGCAGGCTGGATAGGATTTTTATTTATTCTACTGATAGTCAGCGCATGCAAGCCATCAAAGGATCAGGACGCCATAAAAAACGAAATCAGCGAAACAGAAAAAGCTTTCGAGAGAATGGTGTGTGAGCAAGGACTCGCTGAGGCTTTCTTTTTCTTTGCCGATGAAAACGCGGTGATAAAACGGGGCAGCGACAGTCTGATTTTTGGTAAGGAAGCCATCCGACATTATTACACTACTGATTTCCCCGAGAAATCAGTTGCCTTTTGGACACCCGATTTTATCGAAGTTTCGGGCGATGGAAACATGGGTTGGTCTATGGAAAATATACCTGGGTGATATGGAAAAATGACCAAAATCGACTTTCAGCGGAATCTATCAAACCATTTGGAAAAGACGACCCGATGGAAGCTGGAAATATGTGTGGGATTGATGTTTTTTTTCAATAATTTATTCACCAGCAGTTCATTAAAGCTCAAATTTATTTTAAATTTATGCCCGAATTTTGAATCGAAATCAATAATCAAACCATATTAAGCACATCGC
>DYSN01000157.1 GCA_020718205.1 Draconibacterium orientale | reverse complement strand
ACGGCGCATGGGGGGGCATCACCCTGTACCCTGATGGAACACGGGAGAACTCTTCCTTGCAGGTGCCGCCGACACTTTGGAATATGCTCCTTTTGTCAATCGGATTAAAACGCTTGAGAAAAGGAACTCTTCGGGTGGGGAGCGAAACAGAACAGGAGGTTGCTGTTCTGTCTGGGGCCTTCATGTTGATTGATAGAAAGATATGGAACGAACTTGGCGGGTTTGACCCTTCTTTTTTTCTGTACAGTGAGGAGGTGGACTTATGCTACCGTATCGCTCAATATACCGGTTCCCCTCTCATCATGACTCCCCACGCATCGGTGGTACATCTGGTTGGCAAGAGTTGCGATAACAACAAGGAACGCATGTTTGGCATTCTGCGCGGACAGATGCATCTGGACAGAAAATTCCATGGGACTCTTCATAACCTCTGCCTCGCAGCGCTTATAATAGGGAACGCCCTGCTTCGCTGGGTCATCAGCATACTACTGCGCCCAGTCATAGGTAAAGATCGAGCGCAAAATCTCCACGACAAATACAAACCAGTCATCTTTCACATATCAGAATGGTGGCACGGTTATACTCGCCATAAAATTTGAAACCAGTCGATTAAAATGAGTACATTTCAACCATGATCAGCGTTATTATTCCTGCTTACAATGAGGAAAATGTCATAGCTCGCTGCCTCGATGGCATTTTGGGCGGGATCAATCACTCTGATCTGGAAGTTATTGTTGTATGCAATGGCTGTATCGACAAAACCGCTGAAATCGCTGGGCAATACGGGCCTCCTGTTAAAGTCATTTCCATACAGCAACCTTCCAAAATTGCAGCCTTGAATACCGGGGATACCGTGGCAACAAGTTTCCCACGCTTTTATATCGATGCTGATGTCGAAATATCTGGAGACTCCATCAAAAAAGTCGCCAAACAGCTTGAAAATCCTGGTGTATTGGCGGCTGCACCAGCTTTGAGCGTAAATCTATCGCGCAGCAACTGGGCTGTTAAATCCTTTTATGCTGTTTGGACATCCCTGCCCTACTTCTCGCGAGGAGACATGATTGGATCAGGCGTGTACGCGGTGTCTGAAGAAGGTCGTAGACGATTTGACACCTTTCCTGATATCATAGCCGATGATGCTTTTGTGCGGCTTTTGTTTACCAGAGAGGAAAGAAAGACCGTTCCCGAATGCCAGTTTGAGATTCACGCACCCGCAACGCTCAACAATCTTGTGAAGATTAAAACTCGCTCCAGATTCGGGCGCACGATTTTACACAAACAGTTTCCATCGTTTCAACAGGGCCAAGACACATCTTTTCTTTCAGTGTTCAGTGTTCTTGCGAAAAAACCATTTCTGTTACCGGCAATGGCCATTTATTTATATGTTCAGATGCAAACCAAGAAAAACACTCTGCGCAAATTGGCCTCCGCCGACTTCAAGACATGGGAGCGCGATGAAAGTAGCCGGTTGCCTACCTCCAACATCCGAGGAAATGACCATGGGTAAAAAAATAATGCTGGTCTCTTCTTCAGGAGGCCACTGGGTTCAGTTAAACAGATTACTACCCGCCTTTGAAGACTGTGAAAAAGTCTTTGTCACTACTGAGGCGAAATACCAGGACACTGTTGGAAAGAATAAATTTCTTCTGGTTCCCGATGCCAACCGTTGGAACAAGCTCCGCGTTATTTACCTGGCTCTTGTGATGCTAAAACATATTCTCATCATACGACCGGATGTCGTTGTCTCCACAGGTGCAGCTCCTGGATTTTTTGCCCTTTTTTTCGGAAAAAGACTGGGGGCAAAAACCATCTGGCTTGACAGCATCGCCAATGTTGACGAACTTTCCCTGTCCGGTAAAAAAGTTAAACGTTACGCCGATCTTTGGCTTACACAATGGGAACATCTTGCGACACCAGATGGCCCCAAATATGAGGGTGCAGTTTTATGATCTTCGTTACTGTCGGCGAACAACTCCCATTTGACAGACTGATAATCGCAATTGATAATTGGGCAGCTGATTCGAGCACAGAGGTTTATGCTCAAATAGGGAACAGCCAACTCAAACCCAAGAATATCCAATACGAAAAACATATCGATCCCCTTGAGTTTAAACGTGTTTTTCTTGCGGCAGATGCCGTTATTGCCCATGCAGGAATGGGGACAATCATCACGGCTTTGGAATTGGGCAAACCACTTCTTGTAATGCCCCGCCAGGCATGCTTCGGAGAGCATCGCAATGACCACCAGCGTGCCACAGCAAAGCGGTTTTTAGAACAGGGGTATATTACCGTGGCGAATGATGTACCGGAACTCATGAAGAAACTGGAAGATTTACACAACGCTAACCATATTCCAACAACAACTCAAAACATCAGGATTTCCGGCAAACTCATCAAGGTTATTCACGATTGTATTTTTGACGGAGAAAATAACAAGTGAGAGTTTCTCACACACGCCAGAAGGCCCCGCACTATTTAGTAATTTTCATTTTACTCATGGACATTACAGCTTGTTGTTTTCTTGATTCATCCAACGCAAACGCGGCAACAGCAATCGTTAGATAGAGCAACATGGTGATTTGACCGAAATAGGCTACAGATAAAAATGAGATACAATGAGTTATCATCATGACAGTAAATCCCCACCACAACCACTGTTCATGCAACTCAGGTCGGGAATTAGCATAACCACCTAAAACTTTAACGGATTTAAAACATAAAATAATAAATAAAACCATTGTCAGAAATCCACCACGCACCCCCTCAAGAAAATAGTGATTTGTCATGTCAGTAAAAGTGGCATGAGTCCATGGCCAATAAATTTCATGCCAATTAGGCCCTTTATCTCCATAGCCAAGCGACCACCAATTCCCGAATTCTTTCACTGCCGCCTCTGTAAGCAGATAACGATGATATCCTGTCGAACTTGATTTGATTGATATACGCACATACACAAAATGCCAAATCGGAGAGTCTCTGACAAGATGAACAAAAGTGGCGACTGACAAAACAATCCATGCAAGAAGCGAAGAATATTGTTTCCACTTAAAAAACCATAAAAAGAAAATAGACGCAGCAAGGGCAATAATGGGGCCGCTTGAAGAACTTGAATATACAAAAAAAAGGCAACAAATAAGACTGAGCAGCCATATCTTTTTTTTCTCTTGCTTATAACCACCCCAAAGAATCGGGAATAAGGCTGCCGCAAACGATCCAAATAAAATTGAATGACTGAAGGTACATGCGGCTCTAATTTCACCATTACGGCTGGAAACACCATCACGGCCTAAAATCGAGAAAAGATTTTGAGCAGTAAAAAATTCAAAAATAACAAAAGGTAGAAGCACCAGCACGCAATAACAAAATGTTTTTATTATGTTAGAAAGATTATCCTTCGACTGAATTCCATGACGCAGGGCAATATAAATGACAATGCTGTCCACAAGCGTTCCACTTTTATATATCAGGGCTCCACCCTTATCTTGGCTTGCAAGAAAATAGATGAACGCTCCAATAATATTATAGGAAAAAAACAGTTTATCTATTGTGTTGAATGATATGTTTGGACTCTTGAAACTACTGTATATCCTCAACAAGGCCAACAGACCTATTATTCTCACAGCATAGAAATGGAGCGGGCCAATCTTAACAGCAATATCGGCTGGCAGAAAGCACATGGCTACAGCCAATGGCGCAATAAGATTCTCTTTCTTCACTGATAAAATCGCTACACACAAAGAAAAAAGAAGCCACAGAAATGTAGGTGTTACATTACTCACAATATTGCAAATCTCCAAAGTAGCCAAATAACAATCCAATAAGTGAACTCAAAATTTCTTATAAAAAAAGAAGCTGATTCACCAAAGCCAAGAGGCACCTCAGTGCTACACAGCAAACATATACAAGAAATTCTCATCGAAGTCAGGCACTTAATTCTGTATTTACGAAATATATATTTACGAAAAATATATGGAATGACTATTGGGAAAAATGTAAGGATTTCACTTAAAGCAAATTTGGATAAGCGTAATCCCAAAGGAGTGATAATTGGAGATGGTTCATATCTTGCGTTTGGCGCCACAATTTTGTGTCATGACATGTCTCGCAACATTAGACGGCCTGTAATTATAGGGAAAAATTGTTTTATTGGCGCAAACAGCATGATTCTTCCTGGGGTAACAATCGGTGATGAAGTTGTTGTTGCTGCAGGGGCAATTGTCACGAAAGATGTTGCAGGCAATACAATTGTGGCTGGAAACCCAGCGAAACCAATAAAAAACAATATCAGAACTCTTAAATGGGGAAGAATAATAGAATCACCACATCACGACAAAGCAATTTGACGAGAAAACTTCTGTGACCTCATGGCTGCCTCATAAAATCTGCTGGTGCTGAAATCTTTATGGCCTCTTTATACTCATATGCCCCAATGTCTGTCACGCCCCCTCTGGTAGCCTTGGTTAGGTCTAATATCGGGGCAAGTTCAGGTACTCCTGTATTTACCGCATTCGATGTCGATTTTAACGAGAAATCTAAAGCCATTGGATTATTGAAGTGGTCAGAACAAACAAAACTTGTAATGTTGTGGTCCGCTGTAGTGCCGCTGGTATAGCCACTTGATGTCATTGATACACCAGAGGAAAAATTATTACGAACGGTGTTGCCAGCACCGGGTTCATGGTTTTTATGGGGGACAAGCAGGATGGGAGCGCCTCCACCTCCTGAGTTTGACGCAACGGTATTATTGACGATTCGCGTATTATTTCCACCCCATACGGATATCCCGTGGGTAGAATCAATAACTACAAGATTGTTTTCAATAATAAAACCATTAAACCAACCATCAAAGAAACCTATCCCTTGTCCGCCACCACAATACTCTTTACCTGGTGTGTCACATGCAATCAGGACATTTCCTCTCACCTCCAGCCCTTCCATATCGCCATCAAGCGTCCATGCTTGAATGATATCATAGTGATATTGCTCATATGGTAGCACTATGTAAATATTTTTCACGGTATTATATTCAAATTTCACATGGTCGGAGCCAACAAGCCGCACCGCATCCATAGAACTGTTTTCAACAATATTATTCGTTATACTTGAATTGTGAGCAGTACCTATTGAAATCCCTCCTGCCACATTCTTAATTTTATTCCCTTCGATACTTGTGTATATACCGCCAGAAGAGACCCCTGCACTTGCCTTGTCAAGCCAGTCCTGTTTGCTCCAACCATCAATAGAATTCACACTGAATATTTCGCTATTTTTTATTGATATATAAGAGCTTGGCCCAGTCCAGGAGTGATTTTCTACATTAAACAAAGCTGCTACTCTTTTTGAAAATGGTTCATAATGACTGGTACTTATTGACACCCCATCAAAAATCCACTTGGAAGCCGACCGTAACGAAATACCTCTAAATTTTGGTGTTGCTCCAAGTGCAGCCTTTACTGTAATCCAGTCAGTATTCACAGCCCCTATCATACTGAGCTCACCATGGTAACCGGAAAGCAAATAGATAGTATCACCGGCATGCACTGGCCCGTTAGGACACTTGGCAACAGTTGTAGGAGACACAGCGTTATATGGTGGGACATAAGCCTGAGTCTGAATCTTACAACCATCCCACACTGCTTGCATTGTTGACCACGGATGCTCTGCCGACCCATCGTTAGACATACTGCCATTCACCGGATCAACATAAA
>DYSN01000156.1 GCA_020718205.1 Draconibacterium orientale | reverse complement strand
GACGATCCAGCCCTTGATTTTACCTTACCCGCTGTGGTGGTAGTGGAATAATCGTGAAAAACTATCCTGTCGGCCTTGCAATATATTGATATTTAACAATTTAAGCAGTGCCATCGTCGGATAAAGCAACAATATTGATATAGCGTAACTTCAATAGGTTGCTCAAGTTTATGCAATATTCAGGTTAGGTTCATATACAAAACAAGGAAGTATAAATGGCCGGATATATCCAGTACCCTTTGCAGATCATCAACCTTATTGCGGATAACCTGGCTATGTGGAAGCGATACGGGATGCATATCTGACAGAGATAAGAAGGAAAGGCAAGAAGGTCAAACTGTAGAATTTTTCACTTGCAAGAATATGAATCCAGGAACACTCGTAAGAATTAAATCTGACCCAGGCCGCAGGGGTATCACCACTGGCAAGTCGCGTATCAAGCCAGATGGTCGCATATTCTGGCAGGTCTCTTTCCCTGATGGCGTGCAATATATCCCAGAAAAACAAATGGAACAGATCCTTGCCGAGTTGGATGCTCCTGTTGATTTGCTCAACCAAGGAAAATTCGGTAGAGCCAGAGATTTACGTGGAACAATAACCCATATACGCTTAAACGGACGGTTAGCTGATCTCATTTATAGTATGGAGATTACAAATACGGACTTTTATTCGTATCAGTTTAAACCTGTATTAACTTTTCTTGACTCACCAAGTAATGGCTTGCTTATTGCTGATGAAGTTGGTCTTGGAAAAACCATTGAAGCAGGTCTGATTTGGACTGAACTGCGAAGTCGGTATAATTCACGTAATCTTGTTATTCTTTGTCCAGCCATGCTTCGTGAAAAATGGCGAGCGGAATTGTTGTTCCGCTTTGGGATTAAGGGAGACATCGTTGATGCTACAGGCTTAAAGAAGATGTTGTTGGACAACCGGAATGGTCTTTTGGATAGCTTTACAGCAATCTGCAGCATGCAGGGGCTTCGTCCATCGAAAGGATGGGATAACGATGAAAGTCCCTCACAGACAGGATCAGCTCACCTTGCCAGATTCTTGCAAGAGAATGCACATGAAGATTCTCTCATTGATCTTTTGGTAGTAGACGAAGCGCACTACATGCGAAATTCAGAGACTTCCACATCTCGCTTAGGACATTTACTTCGTGGAATATCGGAAAATATTGTACTGCTTTCAGCCACTCCCATTCATTTGAAAAATAGAGATCTGTTTCAGCTACTTAACCTTGTTGACGAGGATTCGTTTAATCAGGTGCATGTGTTTGACGATATCTTGGAGGCCAATGAACCGCTTATTGCCGCAAAAGATGCAATCCTACATGGTTCAACAGATCGAGATCATTTCCTTCATCTGCTTCAAAAGGCTAAGAGCTTTCCTCTCATTGGAGAGAGTCGCCAGCTTAATAAAATTCTCGATGCACCCCCATCTCAAATAGATTTTGAAGACAAGATTGTTAGAAGTAAGCTCGCTGCCAGACTTGAGTCTATCAATTTGCTGGGGAAAGCTGTTACCCGAACAAGAAAACGGGAAGTTACCGAATGGCGGGTAATTCGTGAGGCTGTTGGTGAAAAAGTTGAAATGACCTCTGCAGAGCTCAACTTTTATCAGCAAGTAACAGCTATAATCCGTAAGTACTGTATGGATCGAGAAATTCGTGAAGGCTTTCTGCTTGTCACCCCGCAACGGCAGATATCCAGTTCAATGCCTGCAGCCTTGAGAGAGTGGCAACGAAAAAGTCCTGATTTTGCGGAACAGCTTTATGAAGATTTTGGCATTGAAAGCCAGGAAAGTGAAAATGGCCCTCTTGTCCAGGAGATAATTGATAATGTCTCTGAATTTGGAGACCTTCATGAGCTTTGGGAAAATGATTCAAAATATATACGATTGAGTGCGATTCTAAAAAAAGCTCTACACGATAATCCCCGAGAAAAAGTTGTTCTTTTTGCATATTTTCGACCTACTTTGTTTTATTTGCAAGAACGGCTAAAGGCAGAAAATATAAAAAGTATAGTCCTTGTTGGTGGAGTGGAAGATAAATATGAAATCATAAAAACATTTGAACGGCCTGATGGGCCGAACATTCTTCTCGCTTCTGAGGTTGCCAGTGAAGGTGTGGATCTTCAATTTGCAAAGATAGTCATTAACTATGATTTGCCCTGGAACCCGATGAAGGTGGAACAACGCATAGGGCGTATAGATCGTCTGGGCCAGAAATCTCCCAAAATTACCATTTGGAATCTTTTTTACAAACATACTATCGATGAACGTATCTATGAACGACTTTATGAGCGTCTTGATATCTTCAAAAGAGCACTTGGTGGACTTGAGGCAGTTTTAGGCGAAAAAATTCAGTACCTGACTTTTGAACTTCTTCGTGGCAATTTGACAAACGAACAAGAATGCGAGCGTATAAGCCAGACCGCTCAAGCTGTCATTAACTTGAAGGAAGATGAGGAAAGGTTGGAAAGTCAGGCGAATAATCTCGTGGCACATGGTGACTATATTCTGAATCAGGTGAGTGCCGCAAGAGAACTCGGTCGCTGGATTACCGGGCAAGACCTATGTACCTATGTTAAAGATTTTTTTCAACAAAGGTATAAAGGGTGTCAGTTTCAACAACTGAAGGAGGATAAGCTTGAATTTGATATTTCCCTTTCAGTGGATGCGCGTTTTGATTTGGGAAAATTTCTGCAAAGTAACCGAATGTCGGGCAGTACAAAATTGGCGGTAGAATCAATCAATCCGGTTCGTTGTTTTTTTAATAATAGTGTAGGTAAAGAGAGATATGAAAAATCGGAAACTATAAACCAGTTTCATCCTCTTCTTCGTTTCGTAAGTCATCAGGTGAGGGAGAGTATCTCAAATCAGGAATTAGTACATTATCCGACCGTTGCTGTTGTTCTCACTCATCATCATGTTTCTCAAATTCCTAAAGGATCATACTCTTTTTATGTTGAAAATTGGTCAGTCCAAGGAGTGAAATCCCTCGAAAAAATCGTTTATTTGGCAATATCTCTTGATAATGTTGCCCAAGAACTTGATGCTGAAAAAGCAGAACTTTTGATCAATACTGCTGCACGTTCAGGTGAGGATTGGCTGGAAGCTGGGAATACAATCGATCTGGATGCAGTTGAACAGTGCATTGATTTGTGTATGGATTCAGCTGAAAAACGATATAAGGATTTTATAGTTGACTTGGAAAATGAAAATGATGACCGTGCCGACATGCAGGAGAATTCTGCAAAGCTTCATTTGCAAAGGCAATTGGCTAAGTTTGACGAAATAGTTTGGAAATTAAGACAAAAAGGTCATGAAAAGATGGTAGCTCCAACGCTTGGGCGTAAAGAGAGACTTGAAGAGCGCGTGAGACAGAAGTTGCTGGATATTGGGAGTAAAAGAGTGCTGTCACATCATCGTAAGGAAGTGAGCCTGGGGGTTATTCGCGTGCAGTAGGGAAAGTATCTTTAATTGGGGGATGGGGATGGCGAAAATTATAATAAAAAAATCAGGGCAGTTAAATTCAACCTCACGCAAAGAAAAAAAATATGAACCTACGCAAGGTTCACTTGGAGCATTACTCACAGGGGCATTACGAGAGAAAAAAGATCAGCAAAAACAAGTGAGAAAGACTGTACAGCAACCTATTGTTGACCATAAAGGAATTCGTTCCACAAAGGAAGATAAAGTCTTATTGCAGGAATTTGAAAAAATGGCTTCTCAGTCCCAACAAAGAGTGCCAGAACAAAAAACTCAGCAACCTGGAGCCTCTGCACAAAAAGGAGCAGCAATTCGTAAAACAGTTTTTGAGTCAGCAGGGAAAAAGACTCCTGTTAAAGTGGACAGGCAAGTGGCTCGTTTGCCTTCGAATAAGTTGCAATCTGCTCCTATAAATACTCAAAAGAAAGAACCATTACCTTCTTTAATAAAGGTTCCGAACAAGCCTGTTACTCTTGACCTGCTCGAGAAACAACAAAAAAAAACAAACAGTTCTTCAGCTCTATCTATATCGCATGATTTTTTGGGTTGTCGTTCCCAAGCATATATAGATCTTCCTGAAAATGAGTTGGAGAGCGATATCATTATCGGTGTCGACTTTGGGACTTCCAGCACGAAGGTTGTTGTCCGGGATATGGCGTTGAACCATGCCTATGCTGTACCATTTAGCACATATGCGCCGAAAGAAAATTGTTATCTTCTGCCCACCGCTGTTTCTGTCAATCAGGATGGAATTCTGACCCTTAATCCAGGAGACCTAACCGAAACAGCGTTAAAACTCAGGTTCCTTAACAACGATTCTGATATTGTTATCCAAAGCCCAAGTGGGAACATCTCGCTTGATATTACGGAATTGTTTGTAGGATATCTGGTGCTTGCTTTACGAGAGATAAGAAATTGGTTTTTTGAACAGACCCAACAACAATATGCCAAAACAAAGATCCAGTGGCACCTTAATATTGGTATTCCTTCGGAAAATTATGATGACAAAAGACTGCGGCAACGTTTTGAACTGGCAGCTCAAATAGCCTGGTATGCCTCTGTTCAACAACAACCTCTTGATATCGAGTTAATAAAATCCTCTTTCAAGGAAATAGAAACAACGAATCAACAACTTGATATGCAAAATAATAGTGTACTGGATGATGCTCATCTTCATCGCAGTTATTTTTCTACGCATCCGGAAGTTGTTATGGAGGTAGTTGGTTATGTGAAATCGCCTCTTGGGGAACAAGGTACCCATTTACTTGTTGATGTCGGAGCTTCAACATTGGATGTGGCATCTTTCAGGGTTGGGCATAGGGACGGAGAGAATATTTATCCAATGCTCAGTTGCAAGGTTGCTCAACTTGGAACCGGTATGCTTCATAGGAAAAGAATGGCAATGGTTAAATCGAAACTTGAAAACGCTATAAACAATATTTACTCGGTTGAGCCGATCCAGCCATTACCCTCGGTCAGTGAATATAGCATCGGTTTATGTGAGAAAGATATTGCGGAGCATGATGCAACCTTTCATGCCGACTGTCGCAAGGTTATTGGCGATGTAGTGAAAGATACCAAGTTGAATCGTGATGCCTTTTCTGAGGTATGGACAAGTAAACTCCCCGTGTTTGTCTGCGGTGGGGGGAGTAAAGAAAAGATATATAAAGAAATTGTGCAGACAATAAGTAAATCATTATCTGATTCTTTAATGGGCTTTCATGGATTTAAGGTATTGGATATCCCTAAGCCGGAGACATTGCAAGCGCCGAATATACCCCCCAGCGAATATAGAAGGCTTGCTGTTGCTTATGGATTGAGTTTTTCGAATGATGAAATCGGCGAGATTATTCCGCAAAGTTCTGTCGAGGATAACGGTCTTGCGAAGCGGATTGTCGATTACGAAGATAGGTTTGTTGGTCCTGAGCAGATGTGAAATAATTTCTGCCTATGTTCATTCAAGATGAACAGATATTAGGACACAGAAGCAATCATATAAGAAACAGATAGTTGAAATATTAACACGCCATTATGAACACGACAGGACTTAAGAAATTCGCTCAGGCGGCTCGGCGGCGATTATTGGAGCAGGTCTATGCCAGATTGAATCTCGTATTGCAGACTATAGTGGACCCCAATTTTGAGATAATAGTTTAAGCTGTACTCCTTGATAAAGGAACGATCAACAATGATGGTCTCGCAAAAAGTCCGAAAACAGGCTTTTTCTTAAAAATCACACCCGTA
>DYSN01000155.1 GCA_020718205.1 Draconibacterium orientale | reverse complement strand
AATAATTCCATTGTCGTTTTCCGAAATATTGGCTATTTCGTAAAATTTATCCGTACAAATCTGCTCCACCAATTCGCTCGCCCCAACAATTTCCTTGAGCTTGTTGGTTTCAAAGATGAAACTTTGTATGCCTTGAACGGAGGCACCGTAAAGGTATCTTTTCATATATTGATTTTTAATTTGTTTTCATTTTTTTTAATAATCATTTATTTACGTCTCTTGGAAGTTTTTCTTATTTCATTCATATCTCTATATTTTTACAAATTCACAATCTAAAAATGCAATCAATTTGCAAAGTCCTGTTTTTTTTGCTCGGTTAATACGCCAAACCCCAAACTGGCATTCTTGCCTAAGCTGATGTGGTTGGGCAGAAATACATTGCAGCGAAAGGTTATGGTAAAAGCCTCCCGTACTACTCCTTTTACTTTTATCATATTCACTTTTTGAATCTCCTTAATCTGCACAATTACGGGTCTATCTACCTCCCAACCAATGCCTTTGGCTAAGGAAATGATATTGCCTGTGAGTGTTTTCTGCAAAAGGTTCAGTTGCTCCTGCGCATCGGTGAGTTGATGATATAGGGCATAATTATCCTGATTCAACGGAAGCCAGTTGTATAGCCTGTAATGAAACGATTTGTCCCAAACCTGCAAGGTGAACTGATTCAGGTTAATGGAGGCAACCTTGAGCTCGTAGGGCCTTTCCCCCAAAAAGATTCCTTCCTGCTTTTTCTCAAAAAAATGATGCACATCATCCACACCCTCATCAATGCAGATAAGATGTGGTTTTTTATTGATTTGCTTGTACTGAATGAGCGGGTAACTGTAGCGGAAATTGTTGTTCTGATGGTTGTGAAACAATACATGATCCCTTCCAACCATAGCCACCACAGCTCCCCTGAAGGTGGGAAGCTCCCAGGCCTGAACATCATTTTCAAAAGAAATATCTAAAAATCTGATTTTTTTCATATTTGTACTGTAGCTTGAGCATCCCATTTGGGTTTGAAAGAGCTATACTCATTTTTAGAGAATAAGGCCTCAAATCGATGGGGTAAATGCCTTGTTATTATTAGTTTTCAAATTATTAATGAGCGATTCGGGTAAAAAAACACTCGAATTTTTCTCTAAAATTAGAATTCTTTTAACATACTGTTACAATTTTCACACACTTATTTAGAGCAAATGAGCAAGCGTCCAGCTCTATCGAGGGAATGAAAAAACGCAGCTGTTTTTACAACAAAATATTTTATTCCTGATATTGTATTTGAATTTTACCAGAGCGGGTTTCACTATCGCTTTTTAAGGAGAATAAACAGACCCCTTCATTCATTTTTACTGAAAAAGAATACTTGCCCGACGATTTTTCTATATGAAGGCTTTCTCGCCAAAGCGAAGCTCCATGAACCGAAAATATTTCGAGCACATAATCATCCGGAGGTAAATTCTGATAGTTCAACGTCATTCTGTTGTGATTCCTGTTGTGCACCACGGTTATGGAATTGTTCAACGGTTTGTTAACAGAGACTTTTGAGATAATTTCGCGGGTATCGAAAACAACTTCCTGCCATTGGCCATTGTTCTCAAAATACCAATCAGAAACGCCCAATTCGCCAATTCCCTCATTGGGTGTCCGGAAATCAATCCCTGTCTGCACCGCAGCATGACCTTCTATTCTTAGATAGCAAACCGCCTTATAATGATCGAAATCGAAGCCTGTATTCGAATAATACCGCGGTGTCCACCAATGCCATACTTTATTGGGTTCATCTCCGGGATAAAAAGTCATGATTCCCGCATCAACATTAGCGGGCATGGGATCAGGATCGTTGTATCCTGCGGGGAAATAGGGATATCTATTATATAAACCCCCATCATTGATGGCATCGAACGATGAAAAATCATGCTCACAAAGCAAAACCGAATCGAATCCAATGAATCCATATACCCTGAAATCATCCACTTCTATCTGGCAATCATCTTTTATAGTATTATCAGCTACGGCCACCATCCAGCCCAATACATTGTTATGGGCAGCATTGGGTATTGTCAGATCCTGAAAAGCATGATGGTGGTGGGCTTCGGTGGGTATTCTGTCGTCGGTTGGCCAGTGAATATGTCCATTATCAAAAAAAGGAATAACCGTATAGGAATTCAGTACTTTGGCAGTAATGTCCAATCCATTATTGATGGAGTTAATAACAGTAAAACTGTTGGTGATAAGATTGTTATTGATATATACCTTGCCATTTTTAAGCCCATGGGCATCGAAGCGTTCCGGTTCAAAAGGGTAGGAGTAGGTATTTCCACCCGCCAGCCATTGGCTAAACATGGAGAAATCAGTGATATCGTATTTGATATTGAATACAATTTGCCCACCGGAATCAGTGTATCCGGTTGCTGTAAATTCGTTTTTTCCAGTGGGTTACATTAATGAAGTTTGCTCGGGCCAAAACCCCATGAAGTACACATTCTGTGCTGCAAAAGGAAAAACCACCCGAACATCGATAATCTCCATTTTTTGGGCAGAAAGGTGGATGGGCATAAAAAGTACAAGACCTATAAGTCCCGAAATGATTGATTTTTTCATAGCGATAATTTTAGATATTGGTTTAATAATGGGTTTGTCAGGAATTCCGATAAAATTAGCAATTAGTTTAATATGAATTAATTGGCGCAAATAAATTTTGCTAATTACAATTGGTTTTGCGGATGCTTTATTTGGGAAGTTCATGATGCGGGATTTTATACCAAATACAAACAATATATAGTCCAATAAATGAATTGTATAATGCCGATGCAATAGCTGTTTAGTCCAATTCTTATTGGACTTCCGAACAAGTTCGGAACACGGTCTTACAGATATGCTTTCTGTATTTCCCCTGTTTTCAGACAATCAGATTTTTTTGGTGAAATGACGAGTGTTAATTCAATTGCCTTTTTCACTAAGTATCCATCGGCAATCAATATCCACCATAAGAAATACCAAAACAATTTATCACCATAAATCATTTTGCTCCCTGCCCACCCTAAAAATTTAAATTTTTTCATTGCGGGGTGGTCTTAAATGACTATTTTCATTGCGGGAAAATGAATGGATTTTTCCCCTGGCTAAAAACTAAATCAGCCGCTGATGATATAGGATAGTTAGAGAAATAAAATTTATAAATATTTAAAATATAGTTAGATATGTTATTAACAATTAACAGAGAAGCAGTCATTCTGCAACCTACCCAGGATTTTTTCGATTGGCTTAGTGCCGCCTATAAGGATGACGAGCCTATGGATGAATATGAATTTTGTGAAAACGATCAAAGCACAGTTTATTTGATACCTGAGCATGAAAACCTGGATCAAACAATGGAATACCTCAAAAAAAATTATCAGAGCTACCTGAAAAATGAGCTGTTTAGTTGGTATACAGATTCTGAAGGACTGTCATTAAAAGTTAGCTGGGATATGTTTCAGAAGTTTTTTAATATCCGCATACAAACCATGGTATTTGAAGCCGGCGATGGACCTATTTTGGTTGAAGACGAAGGGTTTGAATAAAGTTTTTTAGTTCAGGGTTTTTCAATTAGTCGGAATTGTCATTGGAGTAAACATGCCCCATGGGGTATTTAGATGCAATGGGGGGGTGTCAGGTTGTGTGGCCATAATGGTGGTGGAGAAATCCCTTTATGTAATAAACGGATTTCCATACTGAAACTCCAAGACCGGGCAATGAGTTCCAGCATGGCTGCGCAGCCAGGCTTGTTACTTTTCGACAAGGAAAAAATGTAATAAAACAAGAATTATTTGCCGATGCAAAATTTGCCAAAGATATTTGCAAGTATTTCATTATTAGCTACATGTCCTGTAATTTCCCCAAGATAATGCAGAGCTTGTTTTAGGTCGATGGCGATTAAATCCGTTGGAATTTGCTGGTCGAAACCTTCCTTCACCTGCTCTATACTTTCCGAAACACGATATAGCGCTTCGAGATGTCGTGCGTTGGAAACAATGGTTTGGTCGCTCACCTGATTCTGCTTTACGGCCTGAACCAGCTTGTCGGCAATCAAGTGGATATTCTCGTTGCGTTTGGCGGAGATAAAAATGGTCTCCAAATCCACATACTCACTAAAATGGGCAGGAAGCTCGGTGAGCTCGTCAATCTTGTTGCCAATGATGATGAACTGCTTGTTCTTGTCGGCCATATGATCCTGAAAATCGAGCAAATCGGTTTTTAAATCGTCGGGTTGGCATTGGGTTAAATCGCACACATAGAGCACCACCTGGGCTTGTTTTATTTTCTCGTAGGTTCGTTCAATGCCCATATTTTCAATGGTATCGGTGGAGGTTCGCAATCCGGCGGTGTCGATAAACCGAAAGGCAATTCCATCTATAACGATGGTGTCCTCGATGGCGTCGCGGGTGGTGCCTGGAATCTCGCTGACAATGGCTTTTTCTTCCCGCAGAATCTGATTGAGCAGGGTCGACTTTCCGGCGTTGGGTTTCCCCACAATGGCCACCGGAATTCCATGTTTCATCACATTGCCCAACTTGAACGACTCAATAAGCTGATTCACTTCCTTTTCTATATTTTGCAACAGCTTCATGAATTTGGAGCGGTCGGCAAATTCCACGTCTTCCTCGCTAAAATCAAGTTCCAGCTCCAGCAGTGAGGCAAAGTCCACAAGCTCCTTGCGCAATTCCTTAATCTTCGACGAAAATCCCCCGCGCATTTGTTGCAACGCCAGCTGATGAGATGCTTTGGAATTGGAAGCAATAAGATCGGCCACGGCTTCGGCCTGCGACAAATCGAATTTTCCATTGAAAAAAGCCCGCATGGTAAACTCGCCCGCCTCGGCATACCGACAACCATTATTTTGCAATAAATCAATGATTTGCTGAACGATATAGCCAGATCCGTGACAGCTGATTTCTGTCGAATCTTCGCCGGTATATGATTTGGGGCTTTTAAAAACACTAACCAATACTTCGTCTATCAGATGCGTTTTGTCAAGAATCTTCCCAAAATGGACCGTGTATCCAGCGGCATCATGGAGACTTTTTGGGCCGTTGAATGCCTGAAAAATGGTATCCATGATGGAGAAAGTCTGTGGACCCGAAACACGAATCACCGAGATGGCAGCACTCCCTGGTGCTGTGGCCGGAGCGCAAATGGTATCGTTCTTTATGAGATTGTTCAGCATAATGATGGGTTTTTACAAAATTAGCCTTTTTTGGCGAAAGAGAATGTGCGCTTTTGGTGTCATTATTTTTTGGGGGGGAGAAAGATTTATTGGTTCAACCAATTCAGGTATATGATCGAGTTGTTTTTTTGGAAATTTAAATTAATAGTTATGTTATAAGTTGAGACTTTTGCAAGAGAAAGTAATTTCAATTTCTTTTGATTTTTCTATGATTTTTTAATTTTCACTACTCAATTTTCAGGTATTTTGAGTGACAAATTTCATTTTTCTATGATTTTTAGGGTGTTTTCCACCCAATGATTATGTTTATTTTGCCATTTGGCAGACTAATTTTTTTCTGAAACACTGGGGGAAAGCATTGAGTTCCTGTCTGGCTGCGCAGGCAGGTTTGTTACTTTTATTTCAAGAAAAAAGTAAGAAAAAAAAGATTCCTCAGTTGTTCGATTGGAGTCTGTTCCGCTAAACCCATTCTTTGTGCGACTCCGGTGGAGTCGGAGTTCCAGTTACTTCGTATTTTTTATAAATATTTGACCACTCTGTGGTCAGGTTTTGTTTGGGAAGTTTGATGAGCAATTTTAGA
>DYSN01000154.1 GCA_020718205.1 Draconibacterium orientale | reverse complement strand
TTGGCTTTCTTGATACAAACTCATAACATAATACCAATTCATATTAAGTTTCAGATATATTTTGCCATCTTATTTTTATTGACCGGGGCATCTGGGCCAGCTGGCCCAGGTAATTTTTTTCACAGTGAAAAAAAAATATTTTTCCAAAAAAAGTTACAGAATGATTCTTTGTCAAGAGGATTTTCTCAGTATCCAGGTTATTGTTATGTAGCTTGCAAGATGAACTTATTTCTACTCTGCCTCCATGCCATTACATGCAAAGCAAATGCTGAGCAGCGATTAATATTCTATTGTTTTTTTCTTCATCTCTGTTTCCATTTGAAGTTTTCAGTAGAATAAAAAAAATAAAAAATAGCTACGATGATGGTTGAATTGAAGCATACTAAAGAAACGCTAAAAAGATACCTGAACAATGCAAATGTGGTGATTTTATTTTTTTTTGAGGTGGTGAAGAAATTTTTGCTGGCCCACCTGACCAACCGGCCCTATGACTTCGGACCGGTTAGTAGGTGTAAAATCGTGCATGGAAGGTAAAACTTAAGGGGGGTAGTCGGTTAGCTCCACCTGGCCGCGCACGGTAGCTCGTCTTGAGATATTCAAACAAAGCTGCGGCCGATGCGTCTGCGTAACATGACAATATCATTAACATTGTACCCACCTATGCATCTCCCCCTCAAAGAAGCTCGCCGAGGAGAATATGCATAGGTGGCGCTAACCGACTACCCCCTAAACTTAATTTTTCCCAAAGGCGTTAGTGTAGACCTCAAAAGGGTTCACTTCCGATGATGTTTCTTGCAGTGCATCCTCCAAGTGAAGCACATTTAACGGTGCGGCTTGGCTCCCCTGTAGATCTGGTTGTGGGGAAAAAAAACCAATAGACTTTGTTGTTGCAGCATCCTCGTCCTTCTCATAAAAAAAACTTTTGTGGATCTGCATTACCCGAGAGCGAGTACCTTTGACCCCAGTCATACGAACGGTGTTTCCGCCTGTCGTTGGGTCTGGTACAAGGTGTTTACGCTCTGCAAGCCGTAACAGCAACGTTTTTTGGCTGGTGGTGATTTGTCGATCACGACCTCCGATATCTTGAGCAGTCTTGTAGGCTGCTTCAGCGTTGAGGTACACGTATTTATCGTCAACCCAACCGATGAGTGATCCTTGGGGAAAAAGGGTTGAAATGGGAAGCCCTGAGTCATCTTTCAACCCCGATGACTTCTTCCACCCCCACGTTTCTGGGCTATCGGTTGGAGCGCCACCTGTCTTGTCCGCCAAGTGAGCTTTACCCATAAGGAACGAAGTTAGTAAGAAATCTCGGTATCTTTCACAGGGATCCCCGACTTTTTGCTGGGATTGTTGCTTCCCTGCGGCATTAAGAATAGACGTCCAGCATTCGTCCTGGAGGATAACAGCTTCTTCATCTGTCATTGCACCATGCGCAACTGCAAAGGTACAAAACCCCTGAAATCCTATTGTTAGGTCTGCCAAGATATCAGGGGTTCGTGTATGAGTTTTCTCGGCCGAGACTGCTTTGTCACGAAGCTCAGCCTTATAGGAAGGAAGTTCTTTTTTCAAAGCATCGATCTGAGGAACTAGCCATTTCAGATATTCATACATCACTCCATTAAACACTCCTTGCGATGACAATTTCTGTAGTTCTGTCAGTACATTCAGCTCAACGTCCCCTTCTGCAATCTCCAGTACCAACATTCGACCGGTTAAACTCTGCCCTGATGGGACATCTTCAGCGGTACTCACTATAAGAGCCCGAGGATAGTATTCTTTATGAAAATTCGTATCCGCCGTCATTCTTTGGCGACCAGCTCGATTCCCCAATGCTCTAAAGATTCGATCAGCCTTTGAGTTCATTTGGCGAGGATTGTCACCAGGCAGGTAATCATCGATAACCACCAATACATCTTTGGTAAGGAATGTGAGCTTTTCAATAGCATTTGCGGTTGAAGACCAGTTACAGGGGAGGTTCTTACCATTAAAAGATTGGCCAAAAAACGATTGTGCGATGGCGGCAGCCTCGGTTTTTCTTGTTCCAGTAGCACCGACTATAAAAAGTGCAAAGGTAATAGGCAATGGCTCCCCCAATGGTGCTCTAAACACAGCCGACAACAGCGGGTATGAGATACGCTTGGGTAGCAGTTCCAGCAGCAAAAGGCACTTTTTTATAGTCTCTCTAAATGAGAATCCTTCATCAGGCTTGGGTAACGAAAAATCTCCGAGATTGGACCCGGACAAGTCCACGGCGAAAGTGTCAATGAGTCCTTGTACTCCTATTGCTCCAGCTTCAGTGAGAAATACCCATTCTCCAGCCAGTTTGGCCCAGCCAGTATGTGTGAAAATGTAACGGCAAGGGGGATTTTGACTCAGGAAGGTGATAGCTGCTCGAAGATTGTCACGCGTAGTTGCTCCTGCAGCATACCATGCCTTCGCCCCCCACAATCGACCGATCCAAGTCATGGATTCGAATTCCTGTACGAGTAATGTCACTGTTGGGAGAGGCTCACCGCTCTGAAGAAATCCCTCAATTTGGTAGAATCGTTCCGAGGTTGAACCGTCATTCTTAATTATTTCCTCCGATATATTTGCGCTGAATAAAGACAACTTGACCAACACCATGCCTTGTGCTGTGGCCTTGTTCATGTAGATGCAGCTGGAAACTACTTCATAACTCGCAACGTCATCGAATTTCATGTCATGTGTGGCAATGAATCGATCAAGGGCGGGCCGTATTTCTCCTTTAGCTATTCCAGCTTTTTTTAGTTCCTTGACGGCAGTAACATAATAGCCTGGGGATTTGATCTTCAACAGTGCCAAAGCTGCCAGATTATCATCTTCAAATGCACGATTTGGATCGTGTTCTATTCCGAAAACAACGTTTGCAATCTTCAATCTTGCTTGAATTATAGGGTCTGTATTTCCGAGGCTAATAGGGCTTCTCCCTTTGTCTTTCATGAAACACTCGTCGCAATACTGGCTAGCGCCAAGGCCTGTTAAGATACTCGGGCAAGTTCGTGGAGCAGCCTTCAGGGCGTTATCAACTTTCTTGTCAGCCTCAGCTGGGTCGTAACCGGGGTATGGCTTGCTTCGTTCATGTGCGACGATCCTCCCATCTTTGCAACGGGACCATATTGAACAAGCAGCAAACCACTCCGGTTCTGACAATGAAACCGCATCATTGTGGCAATGAGCCATCCATCGGCAGTGTTGCTCAATGAAGTTGATATCAGCTTCCGGATAAGCATAGTTTGCGCCAGTTATATTGATGTGGTTTTTGACCGGAACAACGTTCTGAGTAGCAGGTTCAACTATCCCATCCAGGATCTCCTCTCTATCAAGGACAATCTGAAAATCCTCGACGCTGTCAAGTACTGTAGTGCAGGACTCTATTATGGACACATCTCTCGGTATCTCAGATTTGTGGTTCAGAGTCCCGGGTACCCGTAATAATCGCGCGAGGTCTGAGGTATTATCGATTTTCCACCCGTGCTGAAGGCCCTTAGTAATTATAAAATTCTGAAACTGACGGCTCAAGTTGCTAATAAGCTGTCTATCATTTGAGTTGTTGATCAGAAAAGGTGTTGCAAAGATATAGTAAGCATGAATGCCGCCACCAGAACAGACAACGATTGATGCTCGCCAGGGCAGGGAGTAAAGAAATTTTAACGCCTCATCGTGGGACTTGGGATATTTTGCTGATTTGTGGTGTCGTCCAGCTATATCAATGTCTATCCAAAATCCTGGGACGATTTTCACTCCTTCAGTGTTGCCACGTTTTCCTGGAGCAGGAGGTTCTGCTTGTAAACACACCTCAAAATAGACATCCGTTTTTTCTCTATTTTTTATAACGGTATCACTAATCTGGTCAAAATTATGAAACGGAAAAGATTTTGTGATGATGCCATTGTGTTTCGAGTCTTTTAGACATATGTTCAAAAAGGCATCTGCCTCTATTTTTCCATATAATGCCTGTATAAACAGGGTTATGATCGTTTTTAATTTATTAATTTCCATATCTACCTACTATAATTTTATTTTTTAACTGTTGGACCAATTTTTTTTGTCATGTGTGCTTATGTAATTGTCTGGTGTTGATTACTGCCTATTTATTTTTTGAGTAGTAAGTCCTGTCACGGTAACACGTGTGAAAATGAACATTGAAATTAGGCTTCATTTTCGAAAAGCCATTCGACGAAAATCTCAACAGGGTATACTCGTCGATTACGCACCAGAAATGATTCAACTGGCCCTTTGTTTGTTATGGCGAGATTTGCGAGCAGTTTGGGACTTACAAGTCCCCCAGTCGCCTTGCCCACAGCGGAGCGAGGAATCCCTGCGGGATATTGCGCCAAAAGAGTCGCAACGAGCTTAAGTTTACGGTTCTCAGTAGTCATAAAAATTCTCCTTTTCATAATTTAATCAAAATGACGGGTGGTAATGCCACCCGCAGTCTGTAGTTATGGTGAGAATACGACACATTTCTTCGCAAGTCAATCGCAGCAAATCATTTATTGTCGCGTAATATCATATAGATAGAGGCTGGTTGGCAGGGGCGTGTTTATGTTTGCTCGATTAGTTTATAATTAATAAACATTATTCGTGTTATACTGGCATTCGGAATAAGCCACCAAAAAAGAACAATTTTTTTAGGAAAAAAATTGGCTAAGTTTATGGATAATGCAAAAAATATAGCAGGCGACATATTTTGTTCTTTCAAAGAGAAATTCCCCGATAGAGACAACTGCCAAGATCACCTGATTAAAAACCGAACAGAGGGCACAAGATCTCTTTGCTCCAGCTGTGAAGGGCAAAAGAAACCAGTATTTCTCAGAGAAAAAGGGAAACTAAAGTGCCGAAAGTGTCGTAAAGAGACGGCCATGACTTTTGGAACAGCCTTCTTCAACTCAAAGGTTGAGCTGCTGGAGTGGTACAAAATTATTTGGGCGTGGGTATTCTTTCCTGCGCAAACAAATGCACACTTACTTTCAATGATGGTGGATCTTCCTCTTTCAACTACGTTTGGCTGTCTGCGGAAACTTAGGGAGGTGTTTTCACGGTTACCTCGTAGGCGATTAAAGGGTGGTTTTATAGAGATTGATGTGATTGGGGTAAAGGAGGGAGGGGTGTTCAGGGGGTTTTATCCAAGCAGAACTTGCTTTGATGATAATGATAGGATGGTCTTAGTTGCCGTCACTTATCAGAATAAAGGTCATTGTCAGGTACGCATGCTTGTTTTAGACAAACTTGATACGATGGTCTATGATAACTTTCTTGCGAAAAACGTCATGCCGTCATCAGAGGTAGAAAGAGGACTGTCACTCATGAAGTTGTTGGTGATAAATACAGGCAAAGAAGGGGTTGGCGATTATCGCAAGCCAGCAGTAGAGTATTCCTCTCTTGAAAGCGTGAATGCAATTGCTGTGTTATTAAATGAATGGATGTGGGATAATTATCACGGTTCTATAAGTACATCAATGAATTTACAAGGGTATCTGGATGAGTTCTGTATAAGAAGAAATAACCGAGATGGGAAGATTGCTCTATTCGAGAAAATAGTAAAAGCGGCGGCTCTTTTTGACGATCAAAAGTCAACGAAGATAAAAAATGTTCTTAATGCTTCCTGATGATTCCCCGATAAAGTTGGATAGGAGTTGGATAGATAGCAATGAAAACAAAAAAGGGGTTAAGCTGGAATCGCTTAACCCCTCGTATTTACTGGTGCCGGGACCAGGAATCGAACCAGGGACACACGGATTTTCAGTCCG
>DYSN01000054.1 GCA_020718205.1 Draconibacterium orientale | reverse complement strand
TCAATCCTATCAATGCACTTGCGGCAAGTGTGGAATGAATACGATTGGCGATATACCAAACCATCTAACAGCAAATATACAATATGGCAAGAATGTACAAGCCCAGGTGTTATATTTATCCGTGTATCAATATTTCCGGCAAATAGATTGAAAAAATTCTTGGCAGATGTTGTTGGTTTACCAATCAACCTTTAACACAAGAGTAATACAATTTGAGCAGAGATTGTCAACCCTTTTAGATGTAGACATCTCAGACAAGCATAAAAAAGAAAGGGCATTTGTAAAACGCTTAATCAAAAATCGAAAGTCTATTTTCACATTTCTATACCACCAGCAAGTCCCTCCCGATAACAACGGTTCGGAAAGGAGCATAAGAAATCTGAAAGTCAAAATGAAAATCTCAAATCAATTCAAATCTGCTGAATTCGCCCAACACTATGCCGTATTTAGATTGGTCATCGATACAACTATCAAGAATTCAATGAATGTTTTTGAGGCTTTAACAAATCTGGCTGATCAAGAACTAATTCCTGCTGAGTAGTAACAAAAAAGCTGCTTTTTTGGAATATCATAGTATGCCCGGCGGGCAACTTGCAAAAAAAGTTTTCTTTGGGTTAAACCCTTTGCAAATCAATAAAACTAAAGTTAAACTGATTGTTTCCGACTTTTTGATGGTGTTCTTCAGATAAAACTTCCCACTCAGCATAATTTATTTCCGGAAAATAAGTATCTGCATCAAATGACTCGTGAATTCTGGTGAGATAAAGTTTACTTGCGAAGGGTAGCAAGGCATTATAAACCATTCCGCCTCCAATCACAAAAACTTCTTCGTCGGATGTGGTATATTGGTTCACAGCTACTTCTATAGAGTGAATCATGGTGCAACCGTGAAGCGAAAGATGTCTATCGCCTGTTAGCACAATATTTTCACGGTTTGGCAAGGCTCCGTTAGGCAACGATTCAAAAGTTTTTCGGCCCATTAAAATAGCATGACCTGTGGTTAGTTTTTTAAACCTTTTTAAATCATCGCTAATATGCCAAATGAGTTGGTTATCTTTTCCTATGGCTCCGTTCTGAGCCACAGCCACTATAATTGATAGCATGGTTCATGTTTTAAGAAATCAATATTCATCGTTTAAAAAGCTCAATCAGAGTTAAATGGTAAAATTCAGGCCATCCCAGGCAAGCGACATATTTTTTGGCAATTGCTTGTTCACATATTCGTGATTACCAATAAGATGCCCTAGGTGGGTGAACCAAACTTTTTCAGGGTTTATAATTTTTGCCACTTCCACAGCCTCGTCTAGACTAAAATGTGATGGATGGCTTGTGAGCCTCAAAGCATTTAAAACCAATATTCTGGTGCCTTTTAAAAGCTCCATGGTAGCATCCGGAATATGGTTGGCATCGGTGATATAACTAAAATCTCCTATGCGAAAACCAAAAACCCGCATATTTCTGTGCATCACTTCCAGCGGAATAAACTTTAAGCCAATCAGATTGAAGGGATCTTGATTGATGATTACTATATTTATCTGAGGCGCACCTTTATAATCACCTGGTTGAAATATATAGGGAAATTCGCTTTTTATTGCCTTCAAAGCCTCATTGCTCATGCGAACCTCCACTGGTTTTCGAAGGATATAGTTGATGCTTCGCACATCGTCGAGCCCTGCTATGTGGTCGCGGTGTTCGTGGGTAAGGATGATGGATTCCAAATCGTTCACACCAGCCCTGAGCAGCTGAGTTCTGAAATCGGGACCACAATCAATGACCACATTTTTATTCTCGTTCCTGATGAGTAATGAAGTACGAAGCCTTTTATCACGGGGGTCGGCTGATTGGCAAACATGACATTTGCAGCCTATCATAGGAACCCCCAGCGAAGTGCCGGTACCTAAAAACTCAATATAAATAGGAGCGGGTTTATCCATTGCTGTCGAATCTGATTAAATCTTTCATCATGATGGAATTGAGAAGGCTGCCTTTTTTATCATCATCCTGCACATTAAGCTCTTCGATAAAATAAACCACCACATCTTTTCCGGGCGCATAGTACATTTCGGCATTTTTTAGGTAGATATCCACCACACTTTCGCTCAACGAGTTATTGCAAGTGGTTATAAGTGCAATGCCATTCAGCATTTTGCCTCCCAGATTCACCTTTACTTTATAGCTTCCACAAGGCGGAATGAGCTTGTATTTCTCTCCGATCTCAAGCTTAAAGGTTTTATATCCCATGCGCTTGTAATGTTGGCTTCCGGCACTCAGCTCGCCAATGGTAAAAAACGGATAGGTGAGATACATATTGGCGGTTTTTAATCGGCCTCTGATAATTGATTCGCGAACCAATGTAGAGCTCACATCCACATTCTGAATGTCTTGCAACGGAATTAAGGCCACCTGAAAATCGAATTTCTCGCTGAGTTTTTGAAGTTCATCTATATCACCATCGCGATTTTTGCCAAAATGGTGGTTTTGCCCGGTTACATATATTTTGGTCTTTAATTTTTTAATCAAATAATCCTGAACAAATTCGGTGGAGGATGTATTGGCAAACTCCTGAGTAAATTCCACAAAAATCAAATGGTCGAGGCCAGCTTTCTCCAACAGGTGAATTTTTTCTTTTCGCGTGTTGATGAGTAACAAATCGCGACCTGTGGTTTCGGGATACAACACCTTACGTGGATGGGGATAAAAGGTGATTACCACCGATTCGCCGTCCGATTGGCGCGCCAATTCATTGAGTTTACTTAAAATAGTTTGGTGTCCGAGGTGAACACCATCGAATGAGCCTGTAGTTACCACTGCATTTTTAATGTGATCTACATCGTCAAAACCGTAATAAATCTTCATTTTTTATTTTTTAATCCAGAGTTTATGTTTCATATGAAAGGGCAAATATAGTCAGTTTTTTGGTTTTGCCGGGAATTGAAATCCAGGTATCTGCTCTATTCTGCCATAGATAAACACATAAAAACCGCAGCAATTTTTCAAAGCCTGACAAAATAAAATACCTTTGCCCTTTGAAAATGACTCATGGAACAGGAGCGATTTAATAAACTGACTCAAATGCAAAAACTTCTCCTGATTATGGAATCGGGTAGGCTGGTATTGGAGAAAAAAGACAACGACCGATTGCTTAAACTCTATGTTTATAAGCACTTTTACGTGGAAGTGATTTACGATTCCATTAAAAATAAAATCATTGCCATTCGCACTCCCGACATGGACGAAGTGGTGGAAGAATACCTGGGATTCCTGAATATCGACGATATTCTGAGTCTTTAATCTCAACCTCACCGCACCAAAATCAACAGAATTTAGTAGCATGATTCAACCCCGAAATATTTCCATAAACGATTACGATTACGATTTGCCCTCACACCGAATTGCTCAATACCCACTGGCACAGCGAGATGAGTCGAAGTTGCTGATTTACAATGGATCCATTGAGCAAAACACGTTTAAAAACCTGGCTTCTTTTCTTCCGGCTCATTCGATGCTGGTTTTCAACAATACCCGCGTGGTGAGAGCAAGACTTATGTTTAAAAAGAAAACAGGCGCTTCCATAGAGATTTTCTGTCTGGAACCCATGGAACCCACCCGCGAAATTCAGGATGCATATCAGCAAAAAAGTGGCGTTGTTTGGAAATGTTTGGTCGGAAACCGGAAAAAATGGAAGGGGGAAATTCTCGAAATGCCCTTTAGTTTCAATGGAGATGAAAGGGTATTAAAGGCCGAACGGGTTTCCGATACCGATGAGTACAGTCTCGTAAAGCTTTGCTGGCAACCAGAACAGCTCGATTTTGCCACTGTTCTCGAAGAAACCGGCAAAATTCCCCTGCCTCCCTATATGAACCGCGATGCCGAAGAAAGCGACTTGCAGCGATATCAAACCATTTATGCGCATCACGATGGCTCTGTGGCCGCTCCAACCGCCGGACTGCATTTTACCCGGGTGGTTTTGGACAGTTTAGCTCAAAAACAGATATCAACCCATTACCTCACACTTCATGTGGGCGCGGGAACCTTCAAGCCGGTTTCGCAGGAATTGGTGGGTCAGCATACCATGCACAGGGAGCAGATTTTAGTGAAACAATCTTTGTTACAATCCATCATCAATAAAAACAATCAACCCCTCATTGCTGTTGGCACAACATCCGTACGAACACTCGAAAGCCTTTATTGGCTCGGTGTTAAAATGCTTAAAAATCATACTGAATCTCATTATAATCTCCATCAGTGGGAAGCTTACGAGCTCAGTCAATCCAATACCGTTCTACCTACGTTGAACGAGGCTCTTGGCGCTATTTTAGCCCATATGAATCAATCACATAGCGACGATTTCCGCTCCGAAACCCAAATTCTTATTGGTCCCGGCTACGAGTTTAAAGTAATCGATGGCATGATAACCAATTTTCATCAGCCCAAAAGTACTTTACTCCTTCTCATTTCGGCCTATTTAGGTTCGGCCTGGAAATCGATTTACGATTATGCACTGCAAAACCATTTCCGCTTTTTAAGCTATGGCGACAGTTGCCTGTTTTTCACCCCAAAAGGCCTTTGATTCCTTGTATTTCAGTAAAGTACTTACAGAATATTTAGCACATACATCGTTCAATTTCTAACGATTTTATAATTTTGCACACGCAAAACATAGTTGTGTCCGGTCTAAAAAGGTCGTAAAAGTATATTGAAATTCACAATTCATTGTTTATCAAATAGTTGCATTTTTGAATTGTGTTTCATAAAACATTAGTAATCAAGTAGTTGTATTTTATATCTTCGTTTTTGATGGCTTTTTAGACCGGACACATAGTTAATACTAACACCATAATAGCTAAGCACATGTTCAATAAAATGATTGCCGGGATGCTTCCCTATATGCCAAAAAAATTGGTTTGGCTTTTCTCAAAAGAATACATAGCCGGAGAAACTCAGGAAGATGCGCTGATAGTAGCAAAAAAACTGAACAGTGAAGGTATTTTAACTACCATCGACGTATTGGGCGAGTTCATTAATAATTTAGATGAAGCCGAAGCCAATAAAAATGAATATCTGCGGGTTATCGAAATGGCCGAAGCTGCCAAAATTCAGGGTAACTATTCACTAAAACCTACTTCTTTTGGCCTCTTAATTGATAAAGAAGTGGCTTATACACATATTAGAGATATTGTGGCCAAAGCAGCTTCCTATGGCAATTTTGTACGTGTAGATATGGAAGACAGCCCCTGTACCGATTTGGAAATTGATCTTTTCCGCCGGTTAAAACACGAATTCCCAAAAAATGTTGGGTTGGTGCTGCAAGCCTACATGAAACGTACCCTTCAGGATATCAAAAACATGGAAGATTTGAATAACAAAGAAGTTCCGGTGAACTATCGCATTTGCAAGGGAATCTACGTGGAGCCTGCCGAAATCGCCTATAAAGGCTACGACCTGGTGAACCGGAAATATCTCGAAGATTTGGAATACATGCTCCAAAAAGGAATGTATCCGGCCATTGCCACCCACGACAAACCATTGATTGACGGGGCTTACAATCTCCTGAAAAAATACAATTACAAAAAAGAAAACTACGAGTTCCAAATGCTTTATGGCGTTACACCGGCTCTGCGTAAAAGCATTCTCGACCAGGGTCACCGCATGAGAGTGTATGTGCCTTTTGGTAAAGAGTGGTTTGGATATTCAACCCGTCGGTTAAAAGAAAACCCAAAAATGGCTTCGCTGATTATAAAAGCTATTTTCATTAAAGGATAAAATACTGCAAATAAGCTTGTTTCAAAAACCCATCGAAGTCATTCGGCGGTTTTTTTTATCAATTCTTTTGGTATGAACAGAACAGAATTTCAAAAAATCTGTAAAACAATGCCGCTATATACTATTATCAATATCTTTACAGCCTGAATTTTAAACCCATTCTTATGTTGAAAAAATTAAAAGTATTATCAGTACTCGCCCTTGTGGTATTCTCAGTTTCCTGTGGGCCACAACGTGTCGTTACCCGTGTTGACGAAAGTACAGTAATCGATTTAAGCGGACGCTGGAACGATACCGATTCGCAACAAACCGCCGACGCCATGATAGCGCAATCACTAACCGATGCCTGGCTCACCAATTTCTCCCAAAAAAATCCGGGTGTTAAACCTGTGGTTATTGTAGGCTTTGTTACCAACAATACCGATGAACATATTGTTGCCGAAACCTTTATCCGCGATTTGGAAAGAGCTTTCATAAACAGCGGTCAGGTTCGTCTGGTGGCTGGTGGTGCCAAACGCGACGAAATTCGCAAAGAAAGAGCCCAACAACAGGACTACTCCACCGAAGCCAGCATGAAAAAATGGGGAATGGAAGTAGGAGCCGACTATATGCTTCAGGGCGATTTGTCTTCAATCATCGATAGCTTCAATAAAGAAAAAGTTATCTTTTATCAGGTGAACCTCCAACTCACCGACATCGAAACTACCGAAGTGGTTTGGATTGGCGATAAAAAGATTAAAAAATACATTAAAGGATAGCCGGGTTTTGCCCTGTTCCTGGAGTTAAATCATTATAAATCAATGGCTTTAATTTTAAATATTGAAACCGCAACACAGGTCTGTTCCGTAGCACTTTCGGAACACGGAAGCCTGTTGGCTCTCAGGGAACAAAACGATAAGAACAGCCACGCCCTTGTGCTCACAGATTTTATTGAACAAGTAATGGCCGAAACCGGGTTTGCCCTTTCGCAACTCGATGCCATTGCTGTGAGCATGGGGCCGGGTTCTTATACAGGTCTTCGCATTGGAGTGAGCACCGCCAAAGGTTTGTGTTATAGTCTCGACAAACCGCTCCTGGCCGTAGGAACCATAGAATCCCTGGCTCTGTATACCCGCCAGATTCTTGGGGAAACTTTTAAGGGTAATACCCTCATTTGCCCCATGATCGATGCGCGCCGAATGGAAGTATATTCCGCTTTTTTCAACCACAAAATGGATCAATTGTCGGCTGTGAAACCCCTGATTCTTCAGGATGATAGCTTTGCAAAAGAATTAGAAAATCATCAAATTATACTTTCGGGTGATGGCAGCCTAAAATGCACAGAGCTTTTCGCCAACAACAAAAACGTTGAGATACATCCCGAAATTTTATGCTCAGCTCTGGGTATGATAAGCAAGTCAGATGAGCTGTTTAGTCAAAACAGATTTGAAGATATTGCTTATTTCGAGCCCTTTTATCTCAAGGAATTTATTGCCGGAATGCCCAATGTGAAGGGGCTTCGCTAAATTTATTAAATTCAGAAACCACCAAAAATTCATTCAATTTTTTTAATCGTTATCCCAGTTTTTATAGGGATTTCTGGATAGCATGGAATTATAGTATTTCTGGTCTCCGGTTACTTCTTTACCAAGCCATATTGGTTTTATAAATTCTTCCTGTTCGTCAGACAGCTCAATTTCTGCAATCACTAAACCTTCGTTTTCTCCATGAAACTCGTCGATTTCATAGGTATGGACTCCAACTATTACCAACGAGCGGGTTTTGTCAATCACTCCGGATTCACAAATTTCAAGCAATTCCATAACTTCTTCTACCGGAATTTCCTTTTCCCACTCGTAGCGCGAAGCTCCACTTTTGTTACCTTTACCCTTGATTGTAATGAACCCGTTATCACCCTTAACCCGCACTCTAACAGTACGCTCCGGCATCGATGACAGGTATCCCTGAATGATTCGGGTGGTCATCGAAACTTCGGGTTTATAATCTCCTGAAACGAGGAATTTTCTTTCTATTTCGATAGGCATAATTAATAAATGTTTATTTCGAAGGGAATTCTTTAATTGAGCAACCACAACAAGGTAATAACAAAAGTAGCTGCACCTATTAAAAACCCACCATAAACCTGTGCTGGAGTGTGCAGATCAAGGCGAAGGCGAGCATAACCCACAAAGCCGCTGGCCATCAATGCAGCATAGGCAAGCCAGGGGGTTTCGAAGAAATGAAGCCGTGTGAAGTATATTATGAATCCACTCATTGCGCCCATAGCCATGCTATGGATCGATATTTTCCAAAAAAAAGTGGTTATTAAGGCGATAAATACCAGAATGGCAGAAAAATTAAAAACATGCCCAAGATTCTGAAATACAGCAGCCTGGTTCAGCACATAGCCTGTGGTTAAGTAGAAAATTCCGGTTACTAAAAATGGTAGAAATCTGTCCTTCCGGTTCTCCATGTGCAAACTCTCAATCAATTCAAACTTTCGCATTAAATAAAACAGAAGCACGGGTATGAAGAGTGTATTCAATAGGATAAGCAAAAATATGTAAATCCATGAATTCCCATATTCGTAGCTATGCGAACTGAACTGCAATCTGAAGAAAATAAGGAATACATACATGGGCATCCACAGGGGATGAAAAATATAACTGATGTATTTGGCCGGATTTCTACCCAAGGTTTAAAGCTTAATTTCCTCTTCGTTCTGATTGAATATGTGATACTCAACAAGATGGTAGGAGGAGTCCTGTTCCACCGTTATCCATTTCTTAAACATGCCATACCATCTGCGTTGTATGTGGTAGAATTTGCTGCGGATAAAGGCATAAGTAAATGGGTGCATTATGATTTTGAGAGTTTTCTCGTTCTGCTCGTTGATGAGATAAGCCAAATGGTTTTGAATCTCGTCTATGAGTAATGCGCTTGGCGTAACCTCACCGGTACCTTTACAAACAGGGCATTGTTCCTGAATCTCTACATTCATTTCGGGGCGAACCCTTTGACGGGTAATTTGAACCAATCCGAACTTCGATGGGGGAAGAATGGTATGTTTGGCTCGGTCTTTTGCCATTTCATCGCGTAAATGCGAAAACAAAGCTCTGCGGTTTTGAGGCAAATTCATGTCGATAAAATCGATTACAATAATACCTCCCATGTCTCTGAGTCTCAACTGACGGGCTATTTCGCTTGCGGCTTCCAAATTGGTTTGCAGGGCGTTTTCTTCCTGTGTTTTATCTTTATTCACCCTATGACCACTGTTCACATCAATCACATGCATGGCTTCGGTATGCTCAATAATGAGGTAAATGCCACTTTTTATGGTCACAATTTTACCAAATGAGCTTTTAATCTGCTTAGCGACTCCGGTTTGCTCAAAAATAGGACGACCTTTAACAATGCTTACAATGCTCGATTTTCCTGGTGCAATTTTTTCAACATAGTTTTTTATCTCCTGAGCAACGGTTCCATCGTTTATTTTAATGGAATTAAACGACTCGTTGAGCAGGTCGCGCAGAATGGTCGAAGTGCGGTCCAATTCGCTGTGAACCTTTGTGGGGACTTTAATTTTTGGAGTTATTTTCGACTGAATGCTTTCCCATTTGCTAACTAAGTTTCGCAAATCGGAGTCCAATTCAGCCACTTTCCGATCCTCGGCCATAGTGCGGACTATGAGCCCGTAGTTTGGTGGTTTAATGCTTGTAATCAGTCGTTTAAGCCTTTTTCTTTCCTCTGCACTTTTAATTTTTTGCGAAATGCTGATTTTGTCCGAGAAGGGCATAAGCACCATATATCGGCCAGCGAAAGATATTTCAGACGAAATGCGGGGGCCTTTTGAAGAAATAGGTTCTTTGGCAATTTGAATGAGCACTGTTTGGTTGGGTTTTAAAACCGAGTTTATTTTTCCCGATTTTTGAATATCACCCTCTATTTTTATATTCTGATAGGCGTCTTCAACTTCGGTACCATTCAGCAGTGTTCTGGTGTATTTATTAGAGGTATGTATTTGTGGTCCAAGGTCTAAATAATGCAAAAAAGCATCTCTTTCGTAACCTACATCCACAAATGCAGCATTGAGTCCGGGCATTATTTTCTTTACCCTTCCGAGGTATATATCACCCACAGAAAAGTTACTGTTGGTTTTATCTTTGTGCAACTCTACCAGTTGATTTTCTTCCAATAAGGCAATTTCGACCTCATTAGATTCAGAGTTTATTATTAGTTCTCTGTTCATTTAGGAACATTTTAAATAAAAATTCCAACCAATCACCTTGATTAGTTGTCAGGAAGAAAAAAAGGAGAGGCAATCGTTGGATAAATTAATCAGGGTAAAAATCAAGGTTGCAATTCTAAATTACAACCTTGACATCTCAATTCAGACTATTTTTTCTTATGTCTATTCTTTCTTAAACGCTTTTTGCGTTTATGAGTAGCCATTTTATGTCTTTTTCTTTTTTTTCCGCTTGGCATATTCTTATCTTTTTATCTATTTAACGGTACTTTTAACTTCTAAAATAAAAGTTTTTGCGGGTTTAAAAGATGGAATATTGTGAGCGGGAATGATGATTGTTGTGTTTTTGGAAATGTTTCTTCCGGTTTTTTCGGCTCTTTTCTTAATTACAAAACTTCCAAATCCTCTAAGATATACATTTTCGCCGTTCGACATAGAGTCTTTGATAGCATCCATAAATGCTTCTACGGTTTTTTGAACTGCAATCTTCTCAATACCTGTTTTGTTCGCAATATCTGCTACGATTTCTGCTTTAGTCATGATCTTATGTTTAATTAAATAATTTATTTTTGTAAATGGGTTGCAAAGATATATTTTTTTTTACATCTTACCAAGTATTTACAACTTTTTTTTAGGCTAATTAACTCAAAATAAATTTGTTTACTCCTCATAGCGATTTTTCGTCCCAACTTTTGCACTGGTACAAATCCAATGCAAGGCCTTTACCATGGAGAATTTCCCCATCTCCCTACAATATTTGGATATCCGAAATCATCATGCAGCAAACACGTGTGGATCAGGGATTACCATATTATATGCGTTTTTTAGCAGCTTTTCCCAACGTGGGTTTACTTCACCTGGCTTCCGATGATGAAATAATGAAACTTTGGCAGGGACTTGGCTATTATAGCCGTGCACGAAATATGAAAAAAGCAGCTAAACAAATTGTGGATAATTTTGGTGGGATCTTTCCTCAAAATTATGAGCAAATTAGGGCATTGAGCGGAATAGGTTCCTATACTGCTGCTGCTATTGCCAGCATGGCTTTCGGCCTTCCATATGCCGTGGTCGACGGGAATGTATACCGAGTTCTGTCGCGCTGTTTTGATATCGATTTAGCCATTAACTCTGCCGAAGGTGTCAAGGTTTTTGCAAAGCTCGCACAACAATTGCTTCCTGAGCATGAACCCGGAACTTACAATCAGGCCATCATGGAATTTGGGGCACTGTACTGCAAACCGCAAAACCCCAATTGTTTACAGTGCATTCTGTCCAGTTCCTGCCTGGCTCTGAAAAACAAGAACGTTTCGAAGTACCCTGTAAAAAATAAAGGAGCGGCTGTTCAGAAGCGATATTTAAACTATTTTTTCTTGTCCGACGGGAACAGGTTTTTGATAGAGAAACGGCAATCGAATGATATTTGGAAAGGACTTTTTCAACTTCCCTTACTCGAAACATCCGACTTGGAGCCCATCGAACAGATTATTAATCATGTCTTTTTTAAAGAAATAGTTCGAAATTCGGAGTTTACAGTAAATTCCATTACCGAAATCCGGCACAAACTTACCCATCGGTTGCTCGAAATTCGATTTTTAAATGTTCAGGTAAATGATTTACCCACCAATAATTATAGGGCAATTGTGGTGGAGGAGGCTGCTCAATTGGCTTTTCCAAAACCTATATTTCATTATATCAATCAGATTTATCCGAATGAATAAGGTCATGGATTGAGTCAGTTCCCTCTATTAATTTCGGATAATTCCAGCTATTTTTGCAAAGAAAAACAATGGTTCAAATAAAACGATTTCCCTTCAATCCGTTCGAGTGCAATTGTTATCTCCTGTGGGATGAAACTGGCGAAGCCGCCATCATCGATGTATCTTTCAGTAACGAAAAAGAATATTCTGTGCTGGCTGATTTCATAAAATACAAGGAGTTAACCTTGCGGGGAGCCTGGAACACCCATTGCCATTTCGACCATTGTCTTGGGGGTAACCTGCTCAAAAGCCATCACCAACTCGATTATGCTGCCCATCGCGATGGGTTGGTTTTCACTGAAAATGCTGCCCGTCAGGCTTCCTTCTACGGGCTTAAAATTGAAAATGTTCTTCCTCCCGCCATTTTTATAGACGAAGGCGATTCAATAAAATTCGGAAACACAGAGTTGGAAATCCTGCACACACCAGGCCATGCTGCCGGAAGCCTATGTTTTGTGAGCCATAATGATAAGTTTGTTATCACAGGTGATGTGCTTTTCAGGGAGAGTATTGGCCGAACCGATTTGCCAACCGGTAATCTCGATATTTTGCTGGAGAGTATTCATAAAAAACTATTTACTCTTCCTTCTGATTATGAAGTTTATCCAGGCCATGGTCCCAAAACCACCATTGGCTGGGAACAGGCCAACAATCCTTTCTTAAATTTTGGGGAAATGGAATAGTTTGTTATTCAATGCTTTACTGAAATAATTCCACAACATCTTCCAGCCGAATAATCCCTTCTTCCAGGGCTGTTCCAATGACTATAATATCGGCACCGGCTTCTAGTTTTTCTCTGAGATCCTGCGTAGTTTTGATTCCTCCACCCACAATCAATGGAATATCGATCCACTTTTTAACAGTTTTAATCATTTCAACGGGAACGCTTCTGAGGGCTCCGCTTCCGGCATCGAGATAAATGAGTTTCATTCCAAGCATCTCGCCCGCTTTTGCAGTGAGTGCTGCAATTTCGGGTTTATTTGCGGGTACGGGCAAGGTATTGCTGATATACTGAGCTGTTGTTATTGAGCCCCCATCCACCAGTATATAGCCTGTGGCAATGGGTTCTATTTGAGCCTTCAGTATATAGGGGACAGATTCCACATGCTTACCTATGAGCAAATCGGGATTGCGACCCGATATGAGCGAAAGAAATAGCAGGGCATCGGCTTTTTCATTCACTTGCAATACGCCCCCGGGAAAAATAATGAGCGGAATTTGAGTATGCTTTTTAAAGGCTTCGAGGCACTCGTCGAGCAAATCTTTGCTTAAAAGGCTTCCCCCAATAAGAAAATAATCGATCGGATAGCTCCCCAGCTTCTTTGCCAAAGGCTCAAAATCCGACAGGTTATGCTTGTCGGGATCCACTAAAACAGCCAGCTGCTTTCGTTTTTGACTGAATTTTTCGTGAATGCGGGAATAAATATCCATGTTTAATTATTGGACTTCAAAATTATCAATTAACATGGAACTATGAAAAAAAAATAGAGTTTTTAACGAAAAACAAAACTTGCTTATTCCGCCTCTATCTGCGGAGCCTTAAAAGCTTATGCACAGCGTTTTTTTAATTGCCATCGGCAAGCGCTTTGTATTCTTCTTCAGAAAAATCCCAGTCGAGAAAGGGTGTTGGGTCTATGGGTTCGTCGTTTCTTCGAAGCTCATAATGCAAATGCGAAGCGATACTCCGACCCGAGTTGCCCACTTTGCCTATTTCCTGCGCCAAATTCACTTCTTGCCCGGCTTTCACCAAAATTTTTGACAGGTGGGCATAAACGGTTTTAATTCCGTTTCCGTGGTCTATCACTACTTTATTTCCATACCCATCGGCCTGATTCGATGCTATAACAACTTTTCCTTTGGAAGTGGCATAAACCGAAGTTCCTTTATTTGCAGTTAAATCTATGCCCTTATGAAATTTCTCAAGATGATAAATGGGATGGTTTCTATTACCAAATCCCGAAGTAAAACGAATGAGATCCGTTTGCAATATTGGCGATATCTGGGGCAGACAGGCATACTCTTTCACAATTTTTTCAGCCTTGTGGGTGAGCTCGTTCAGCGATGACATTTGCACAGCCAACCGTGCTTCTACCCGCTCCAGGTCGGTGGGGGTAATATAGGAAGATAATGTGGCGAAATAGCCCGCCCCGCCGATACCAGCCATACGAATTTCTTTTTCCAAAGGCTTCTCGTTCAATAGCATACGGTATAAATAGTCGTCCTTTTGCTGAATATGCGCCAGGTAGTTATCAATACTATCCATGCGGTACCCTATGGCATATAATTTTGTTTGCAACTCCTTATTCTGCTTTTTCAGAATAATTTCTTCGGGCGAATCGAAGAAGTATGAAAAGGACAAGTTGAATCCTATGCCCATGATAAAACTTACAAACAATACCTTTAAAAAACCGCCGTTCGTCTTCAGACTTTTGGCCTGATTAATGACTAAGTTGGATGCATTCATACTATTTCTTTCTTGCTCCATATTTTTGTTTTCGTTGGGGTTGCAAAATTATATATAATAAAATAAATGGTTAATATATTGAAAAACAATGAAATAACATTTTGGCATTTTTTTATCAACCATTTTCATGGAGCCATTGTCATGTGATATTAACTTTCTACCACCCCCCAAAACTGTTGATAATAAAGGGTTTTGTTGAAAAATTAATATTCCTGCCAGGCTGACAATCCGATTTTCGGATTATTTTTGAAATGACTCAGTTTATCAAAAAGCTTCTCATGCTAAAAAACCTTAAAATGCTCATTTTTATTATGCTTTTAGCATTTTTTAACGGGATTTCGTTTTCCGGCAACCATTTCTATCAGCCTTCTCCAGCAAAGCATTTGGTTTCTCCCGATTCCACCATCAGAGCCATATATATTGATAATTTTTTTTCCGGTGATAGCTCTTCAATAATTTTGGGCGACAGCCTTGCCGAACAAAATCTCTTCGATTATGCCGCCAATTGCGGATTTAACTATCTTATTCTATATGGTTTAGCAGCTGTTCCCCTGGGGAATAATATGGAAGTCTTAAATGCACTTAGAAGTTTTATAAGGCGGGCTCATGCAGATTATGGAATGAAAATAGGTTGTGTGGGTCAGTCGTCAAAGTTCTTCGAAAGAATGCACGAAAAATATCAAACCCACGATTCGGTGATGGTAGAAGAACGAATTGACAGCTATAATCTGGAGTTCGAATTCTGGAAATCATTTCACGACAATATCTATCTGGAATATTACTGCGAAAACTATCTTCAGCCCAATGGCTATAGCTGCGACAGCATAGGTGCTTTTGAGTTTGCCATGAACGAGCTCACGCGAATTGATTCACTGGCTTCTTTATTGGCCGATTCAGGCCAAATGAAATGCACTTCCATAACCACCACCGAAATTTATATTGGATGGATAAACCTGGGTCATGCTCAGGTTTTGGCTCAAAAGATGTCGGATGGAGTCATTGACAGAATACTGGGAGCCGTTTATCAGTCTGCACACCCCGATGGAAATCTGGAACTATATCATTTCTATCATCAAACCCGCCGACTTTCATTTCTGGGTTCGCAGAATACCAATATTTCCTTTCTCCCCATTTTTGCTGTTAAGGAAAATGCAGGGTTTCACCTTCGCGACTGGCTCGACACCATTGGTAGCATTCCGTTAGTTTGGGAGCATTACGCGGGCGAATTATACAACGACACCAGTTTTTATACCCAACAAATAAATTTGAAGGGTTATGTGTGGTATAACTATTCCCAGATGCCGGGGTGTTCAGATTCGCTGAATTTTGGAGGAGAACCGGAAGGTCCGCATGGTGAAATAGTAAAGGATTCTGTTTACAGATTTTGGATTTCAAATACTGGAAATGCCGACCGATTTTGGTGGGATTTACCCCGGGGGGTTCGTTTTCACGACGCACACCATTGGGATTCGGAAGCTTTTTTAGTGTTTTCGTCCGATTTTACTCAGGGCGACAGTATCCTGGTTAGAGCTGCCAATCGGTGCCATTTGAGTGATACTGAGTCCTTTCAGGTGAATGGGTTTAACCCAGCAACCGAACAACCCAGACTTGAAATGTCGCTGATGGTTGTAAAGGATGGTATTCGCTTAAATGTAAAATTGGGGGATGATTATAGCTATAAAATTTTTGACCTACAGGGTAAATTGATTAATAGTGGTGGGGGAAATACATGCAAGCTTTCAATTCCTTTTAAAGCACCAAAGGGCATCTTTATGTTTCAATTAGTCCAGGGAAGAAATCAGAGGCTGGAAAAATTTTTATGGAATTAAACCAAAATACGGCCTGTTGACTCTTTTATTTTCTTCCAAAGTCAGCAGGAATTTCTCCCCAATATTCTGTTGCCCATTTTAATACGGGGGTTGTATAGGTATTTTTTTGGAGCCAGATAAGGGCTCTGTCAAGGAGTTCAAAGAGTTTTTCGGTTTGTGGGGTTCTTTCCAGATTGGTTTTTATTTGTTTTTTGGTAACCCAGGCAATGGCAGTTCTGGAATCGCTGTAGACGGGCATATCGAGCTTATTCTTTTTTAAATAAGCCAACGCATGAACAACTGCCAGAAATTCCCCAATATTCACGGTTCCCAGTGGAAAGGGCCCCACATGAAAAACCCGCGTGCCGGTTTCACCAAAAACCCCCTGATATTCCAGAACTCCCGGGTTACCGCTACAGGCTGCATCCACACAAAGGCTAAAGAGCTGGGGTTTGGGCATATCAAGATTTAATAGAGTTTCAGCGGTTTTTTTTCCTTTCTTTCCAATATAATTATATGGGTTATCGCGATAGGCCAGCGAAGCCTCTTCTTTGGTGTCGAAGCTCATATACATGGGCGAAGTATAGGCGTTAATCTGATCCTGACAATCGCTCCAACGCTCGTAAATTCCAGGGTGATGGCCTTTCCAGACTACATAGTATTTTTGTTTTTTCTGCACGGTAAAAAAATAATAGGGGGCAAAAATAGGGTAAAAATCCATTTTTTGTGCCATGAATCAATTGGGTTATCAACAAGCAGCTATAAAAAAAAGAGGCTGTAATCTTTAAGAAAACAGCCTCTTCATTTATTTAATTCGGAAATTATTAATGTTTAATGATTCTCAGAGTTTTTTGTTGAGAACCCATGAAAACCTGAAGCAGATAAATGCCGTTTTCTTCAAATGTCAAATCAATATTAACTTCGGAACTATTTGATTTCATTTCATAAACAGCTTGTCCAACAACGTTATAAGCACGAATGATGATTTCCTGCTGCGAAGGATTGCTTAGATTAAACAAGCCGGTAGAAGGGTTGGGCATCACTGAGATTTGCGACAATTGCTGTTCTGTAATACCCACACCTACCTGAATATAATTGGTCATTGTTAAGGTATGGCTTCCGGTAGCATTGCTCACAGTGAGTGTTACATCGAACTCGCCAGCCGAATTGTAAGTAATGGTTGGATTGGCTTGTGTAGAGGTAGCTGGAGTTCCGCCTTCGAATACCCAGGCAAATGATGTGGCATTGCAGGTAGATAATTCTGTGAACTCAACCATGTCACCTACTCCAGGTAATACTATGTTGGCCTGGAAATTTGAAATGGGTTCCGGATCCATTCCCGGACTGCCAAAAATTGAATCGCCCACCGAATTAACAGCAAGGAAATTTACCGAAGCATGCCAAGCCTCACCCAATGAATTTTCGGTATTCGGATCACAAATGGTCATGGATGAACCTCCACCATTGGCTTCAACTGGCCAGGGGGCAACATTTAAATAAGGAATTGAATCCACGGTTTCGCCCATGGGTGATGATAGTTTTAATAACTCACCACTGTTACTCAAGGCGCCTGAAGTCCACTGATATGCTGTAACCCCCAAAGTGTTTAATAAGGCCAATGAGTCGATAGCTACCAACAAATAATCGCCATTTTCGAGAGTGATTTGTGGGAATACATATTCTATACCATTGGTGAACGAATAACCAAACATATTCACTTCATTATCAGAGCTATTATAAATCTCAACATACTCCAATGAATCGTTTCCGGATTCAGGTGAATTGTACATGATTTCGGTAATTACCAATTCGCCAACTGATGCAGGTAAAACAGTAATATAATCGGAACGGGTTAATTCGTCGTTTCCTGCGCTGTTTTCAACATACAGTGTTACATCGTAAATCCCTGGTGTGTTATAAGTTACAGTTGGATTTTGAACGGTTGATGAAGCGGGGCTACCTCCCTGGAAGGTCCATTGATAGGAAGTTGGGCTGTTTGTTGATAAGTCAGTAAAATGAACAAACTGACCTACAAAAACAGTAGTTAAGTCTGCTTCAAAATCGGCAACCGGGGGTTCTGTTGGATCGTTTACTGTAATATATCCAACTTTGGTTTCGGTATCATTATCACCACCACGTGTAACGGTTAATGTAACATTATAGGTACCGGCAGTATTATAAACGATGTTTTGTGGGTTTTGAACTGTTGATGATGAAGGTGTTCCTCCCTGGAAAGACCAGCTCCAACCGGTAGGGCTACCAGTTGACAGGTCAGTGAAATCTACATTTCCTCCCATGTCCAATTCCAATGGATTGCCCACAAAATTAGCAACCAAAGGAGTTGCTCCACAACCTTCGAGTGGTGAACCGAAGATATTTTGCCCGCCAATGGTAGCAATTAACTCGTCGCTGGAGCTCCAGTTGGCAGCTACGTTGTTTGGCAGGTCAGGGTTACAAAAGCGCATTGACTTTCCAATAACATCTACAGGCCAGGGTGCGCCAGGAAGAAAATCTATGTACGCAACAACGGCACCATTGTCATCAGTAATTTCAATGTCTTCTCCACTATTACTCAAGCCACCGCTTGTCCACTGAATGGCATTAACACCAAAAGCTTCCTGAACAGCAGAAGAATTTTTTGCAATTAGTAAATAAGCTCCTGCAGCAAGATTGGTATTTGGGAAAGTGAGTTCAACACCTTGAGTAATTACGTAGTTTTCAAGGTTTATTGCTGATGAACCATTGTTATATAATTCAACATATTCCAAAGTATCTTCACCAGGCATCGCATGGTACATTACCTCGGTTATTACCAGGTCAGCAATAACAACTTCCAATACATTGAAAGGATTGCTATTGCCTTGTGTCAAACCTCCGCCATTCACATTAAGAACCACATTGTTTTGATGTGGGCCATAAGTAACGCCTGAAATAGTAACCGTATTGGTTCCGGAAGCAATAACTCCGGTTAAGGTGCCTCCTAAGGTTCCGGTTCCTGTTCCCACAGATAATGTAACTGTTGTATTGCTGGTAACATTGGCAGGAACATTATTCACATCGAGCGATTGAACTTTAACGGTGAAGGGCTGATATTCGTAAACGGGATTGCCTGAGTTTATTTCTGTAATATCGAGTTTAACAGCAGGATTGGAGCTCGATGAAGGGTTAATATCAGCAGCACTGCGGCTTGTAACAAAGTTGCCATCGGTTCTGGAGTTTGGAATCATAATCAAATCCTGAGCTCCCGTGGGGATTTCAGTTCCAATATAATCCACATCGTAAAAAGTGGTTCTGAAGTTATAAGTTGCTTTGCTACCATCGGTGATTACATAAACAGTTCCATTGGCAAAATCAGTACCGGCATCGGCAAATACGGCTCCAACTACTTTTACAAGTTCGGACTCGTAAGTCTCGAAATTTGATGTTAAAGTGCTTAAAGTAACAACCTGTGGGGTTACTGTATTACCGCTCGATGTGGCTGCGCCAGGATTTAATGCTGGAACAAATTGCATCATTCCACCATATTCAGACAATGTGCCTGTAATATTGGTAATACCATCGTATAAGTTGTAGGTGGTAGTTATAACTCCGAACTCATCATCAATTAAAATTGCGCCAGTGGCATCCTGAATGAATTTTTGTCCTCTATAAGTTTGTTGGAATGTAAGTATTGCCTGACCAGTTAGTTTGTAGTAATTTCCAACGGTTTGGGTTCTTAGTTGTCCAATATTGGCAATATTGGTAACTGTGGGGAAATTGTATTGTCTGGTTGCAATAGAACTTTCAGTCATACCAGCTTTATAAGCACGAGCTTTTACAGTGGTGGTTGTGCTCACATTAAATGGAGCTGAATAAACTGTGGATGAAGGGGTTGGATCAGTACCGTTGGTGGTATAGCGAATGGTTGCGCCAGAAGTTCCACAAGTCATTGATACAGAAATAGCTGAAAAATAATCGCCCGAAGCGGGAGAAATAATCGGTGTTGCCACTGTATTGGAAGCTCCGGGAGAATAAGTTCCTATGGGCCATGGATTGGCGGCTGTTGCATTGGTTGATTCGCCGTCTAAGGCATTAATGCCGCTAAAGGTCCAATTTCCTTCTACAAAGGTATCGCCATCGGGTCCGGTTCCGTCATTACGGTAAACCCATCCATCCAGCGATTCCCAGGTAGTTCCTGTACCGTCAACTCCGGGTTCGCCCAAAACATCGACGATGTTTCCGTTTTGATAAAGTAAAATAACATCGTCTCCATTGTTATTGGCTACGTTATGAATATAATTTGGAGCGAAACCAAAAAAAGCAAGAAAACCATTAGATGCATCATCATGAGCAACATAGATATAATCTCCTTCGTTGGCTGCGTCGGCAGGGAATGTAAATTCAGGTCCTGCAGGTACGTTACCGTTATTGGCACTCTCTAAAGCATAAATGCTTAAGTCGGCAATGTCTGCTAAAACATAAACCTCAATAGCTTTAGGCAGTCCGCCTGCCAATGGGCCGTCAACAATCCCTGTTATCACCAGGTCTTGTGCTGTTGAAGATATTCCCAAAAGCATCAGGAACATCATAAAATAAGTAGAAATTTTTGTCATTTTATAAATTTATTTTTAGTTTTAATTCGATTCCAACCCTTATTTTCCAGATGGGGAAAAAGGGCATCAAATATATTAATATTTAGCTTGCAAATATAAGGCGATACGACAATTACATGGATATGCGATCTGTCCTTAACCAAAAGTTAATGTCCTGTTCATTTATCACGTTACAGCGAATATAATTCCCAAATATTTAATTGACACTCTGCCATAGAATTGGAATCTTTTTAGGGCTTAAAAAATTTATTAAAACAATGACTATAAGGTATTTGGCTATCTAAAGGGTGAATCGTAATACCAAAAAAACCTGTAGGAAATTCGAATCTGCAAAAAGGATGAATTAATGAAGGATTGGGAATGTTTGGGCGATTAAAAAGGGGTTTAAATTAAAAAAGCCGACCCATATGAGCCGGCTTTTCTATGTGAACATGGTCAATTACAGAATTAACATGGCATCGCCATAGGTAAAAAAGCGATATTTTTCCTGTACAGCTTCTTTGTAGGCCTGCATTACAAAATCGTAATCACCAAAAGCCGCTACCAGCATCAACATACTGGAGTAGGGTAAGTGGAAATTGGTAATCATGGAATTGGCTATTCTGAAATCGTAATGAGGGAAAATGAATTTGTTTGTCCAACCGGCAAAAGGTTTCAGGTGGCCGCTGATACTGGTCGATGTTTCCATTCCTTTCATCACTGTTGTACCAATGCTGCAAACGCGTTTATGTGCATCAATGGCTTTGTTAACAATGAGTGTTGTTTCTTCGGGAATGATGAGTTGTTCACTGTCCATTTTGTGTTTGGTCAAATCCTCTACTTCAATTTCCCTGAAATTTCCCAGGCCAGCATGTAAGGTAAGTTCGGCAAAATGAACTCCCTGTAGCTCCAGCCTTTTCATTATTTCGCGACTAAAATGCAACCCTGCTGTGGGAGCAGCTACTGCTCCTTCATGTTTGGCATATACAGTTTGATACCGTTCATAGTCGTCGGGTTCAATAGCGCGCTCATGAATTTTTGGCAGCGGAGTCTCCCCCAATCGTTTAATGGTCTTTTTAAATTCTTCGTAGGAACCATCGAATAAAAATCTCAAAGTTCGGCCACGGCTGGTGGTATTGTCAATTACTTCGGCCACAAGCTCATCGTTGCCGAAATAAAGCTTATTCCCAATTCTGATTTTCCGCGCTGGGTCTACCAAAACATCCCACAATCTCGATTCCTGATTTAATTCGCGCAACAAAAACACTTCAATTTTGGCTCCGGTTTTCTCTTTTTCACCATACAATCGGGCAGGAAAAACCTTGGTATTGTTCAATACAAAAACATCACCATCGCTAAAATATTCTAAAATGTCTTTAAAAGTCCGGTGTTCTATGGTTTTGGTTGCTCTGTTAAGCACCATCAACCGCGATTCGTCGCGGATAGCAACAGGATGGTTGGCAATAAGTTCTTTGGGTAAAGTAAATTTGAATTTGGATAACTTCATTTTCAGGTTTTATATTACTAAAAAATAATACTTTATGTTTCCGGGTAATCACTTACTGGGTCAAATTCTAAAGGGGCTGCAAAGATAATACAAAATACCGTGCTTGTCAAGTATTTAAACACTCCTTTTCGAACTGAGAATTGAAGTATGATATATATAGGTTTTGATACTTTCTAAACTTTGCATTCGGCCATTGTAAGCGTATTACTGATTTTTATCAATGCAGGCTTCCATGGTAAAAACATATTATACTTTTACATTCTTTTGTAAACTGGAAAATTATTTTTGTTATCTAGTGTTAAAAAAAGTTTTTAATAATTCAAAGGTGAGCTTTTAAGGCAAACCCATGTCCATAAATAAATCAAAGAATGAAAAACAAAACATTCAGTAGCCCAAACCCTTTGGTGCAATACCTTCAAAAAGAACCTAAAAATTTTACTAAAGCCGACATTATCAAATACATTGTAGAAAATAGTGTGGAGATGTTGAACTTTAGATATTCGGGAGCCGATGGCCGATTGAAAACTCTTAATTTCGTTATTTACGACGAAAACCAGTTAGACGAGATTCTAAGCTCGGGCGAGCGGGTTGATGGCTCCAGCCTTTTCCCCTATATTGAAGCCGGAAACAGCGATTTGTATGTTATCCCCCGTTTCAAAACATCTTTTGTAAATCCATTTAGCCAAATTCCAACCATCGACATTCTCTGTGCTTTCTACGATAAAAATGGCGATCCTTTCGATGGTTCTCCTGCCTACACGCTGCAAAAAGCGCATGATATTTTGAAAGAAAAAACCGGATTGGAATTCGAAGTCATGGGCGAATTGGAGTATTATGTTATCAGCGAAAAGGAACCATATTTTGTAGCCGATGACCAAAGAGGCTATCACGAGAGTACTCCATTTACCAAATGGGAAGACCTTCGGCGCGAAGCCATGTTGGCCATTGCAACCGTGGGGGGTAATATAAAATACGGCCATTCTGAGGTCGGAAATTTTACAGTTGGAAACCTGGAATACGAACAAAACGAGATTGAATTTAAGCCAAGCCCGCTGGAAGATGCTGCCGATCAGCTCATTATTGCTAAATGGGTTATGCGTACTTTAGCTTATCAATATGGTGTTACCATTACTTTTGCTCCCAAAATAACAGTGGGAAAAGCAGGCAGTGGCATGCACATTCACACCCGTCTCATGAAAAAAGGTAAAAATATGATGGTGGAGAATGGAAAAATCAGCGATACCGCTAAAAAAGCCATTGCAGGCTATTTGAAATTAGCTCCATCGCTCACTGCCTTTGGCAATACCAATCCCACCAGCTATTTCCGCCTGGTGCCTCATCAGGAAGCGCCCACCAATATTTGCTGGGGCGACAGAAACCGCTCGGTTTTAGTTCGCGTTCCTCTGGGATGGAGCGGCCAGAAAAACATGGTTTCTCATGCCAACCCACAGGAAACCGAAACCGATAAAGATTTTAGCAATAAACAAACAGTGGAATTTCGTTGCCCCGATGGAAGCGCCGAGATTTATCTGCTTTTGGCCGGACTCACTGTTGCTGCCCGTATAGGGCTGGAAGAAAAAGATAGTCTGGCTTTTGCCGAAAAAACCTACGTAGATGTAAACATTTTCGACGCTAAAAACAAAGCCAAAGCCGAGCAGCTGGATCAATTACCCGTGAGCTGCTGGGATTCTGCCAACCAGCTCGACACTCAACGGCACTATTATCTCGAACATGGAGTCTTTAACGAAAGAACCATCGACGGAATGATTAAAAAACTTCGTAGCTATAACGACTCCAATATAAGAGCCGAAGTAGGAAACGATGAGGAAAAAATACTGGCTCTGGTGGATAAATACTTCCACTGTGGTTAAAAAATAATACCTTTGCTCAAATTTAACAA
>DYSN01000053.1 GCA_020718205.1 Draconibacterium orientale | reverse complement strand
AACGAAGAAGGATACGCTGGTTTTTATATGCAATTAAACGAAACTTTTTAATAATAAGGTATGATTTTTTATAATATCAAGCAACTATAATATTTAGTTATACATAGCCACAGATTTTAGTTTATAGCCATTTTAACCGATTGAACAACCCGAAAGGAAAGACATCTTTTAGCATAAATAAGTTCCTCCTATCGTTTTCTTGTCGTTTCGTTGAAATCAAATTTAAAAAACACTAAATTGCATCTTCTAACGTAATGAGCTATTATGAAAAATTTTATACCTATTCTTATTGTCACCCTTATAGCGCATTTTGTCAATGCCCAAAACAAACAAGGTTTCGAGTTTATTCTCAGTTCAAACGGGCTCAACAACCCTGTGTGGGAAAGTGGTATGGCTGAGCTAGAATTTGCCGATATTAACAACGATGGTTTTGTAGATATTCTCTCCATTGGCGATCATGGTAGTCCTAATTCCGGCACGAATTTCCATGGAATTAACGTATGGTTCGGCGATGGTCAAGGTAATTGGAGTGTTCAGGCAACCGGAAATTTTGGCTACGGAGGTCTTGCCATAGGCGATGTGAACAACGATGGGTTCTTGGATGTGGGTTATGGCATGCACCATAACTATTCTTCTGATGATTTTGGCAACCAAAGAATTGAAGTAGCTTTGGGTGATGGCTCCGGAATTAATTGGACACCCTACGACGATGGTCTCGCTACCAATGGCGAATCATGGGGAATGTTTGGAACCGATTTTGCCGACATCGATAACGATGGTGACCTGGATATTGGTTGCAATTCTTTTGGCTCTACTGATGATATTCACATCTATTTGAATAATGGAGATGGCAGTTGGACACAATCAGCAGTTTTCAATGGCGGAAACAGTATAATGCGATTCCTGTTTGGCGATTTAAATAACGATGGGAATCAGGATTTTACCCTTACAAACGAACCCGGAATGGTGTATTTTGGCAATGGAACAGGTAGTTTTGTTTTAGCAAACTACAATCTGCCTACCTATACCTTCCCATTTTCCGGCGCCGATCTGGCCGATGTAAATCGCGATGGAGCACTCGATTTAGGCTATATCAATCCCAATGGCGGAATTAAAGTCTGGACGTTTAGCAATGAGCAACAACAATGGATAGACCTTTCGGCTTCATTGCCACAAACCGGAGATTTTCAGGAACTACAATTTGCAGATTTCGACAAAGATGGCATCTTCGATCTTAGTGCTTTTGGAAACGGTTTTCTTTCAATATGGAAAGGATCGATGATTGATGAGCAACAAATGGAATGGTCGCAGGAATTTACCCTAACAACTGCTAGTAATGGCGATTGTGCGGCTTTTAGAGTAGGTGGCGATGTTGACAGAAACGGATTTGCCGACATGGTACTGGTTCAAAAAGAAGGGAACTGGCCCAACGACATCAATCACCTGCATTGCTATAAAGAATCAAGCCCATACACCGAAACAAGCTTTCAAATAGTTTACCCTCTGGGTAAGCAAGTTTTTAAACAAAACTCCGTTCAATTTTCCGATTGGCTGGCCGCAGTTCCAGAAGATTTCAGCGGAAGTCTTTCGATCGATTTGTCGGTTTCAGGAATCGCCGGACCCTGGCTCTCTTTAGATACAGCCGCTTCCATTTCAGGAAGACTTCAATGGACAGTACCCGAAACCATGTCGAGCAACAATTGCTATTTGCGCTATACGCTTATCAACCAAACCGATACCATAATCACAGTAACGCCACAATCGTTCACTATACTGGGAAGCGAAGGATTAAACGCCGATTTTTCGGCCACCAAAACAACGGCTTTAGTTTTTGATACCATTTGGTTTTTCGATCAAACCACCGGAATTACACAAGCCTGGGAATGGGACTTTCAAAATGATGGCTCTTACGAATCAACCTATCAAAATCCCTGGTTCATTTACACCGAACCTGGAAACTACAGTGTAAAACTAAAAGCAACTGACAATAATACATTCGACGAGGAAATAAAAATCAATTATATCGAAATACATCTACCAGACGGAACTTCACAAATGGTCAATTCATCGCCCTTTGAAATCTCACCAAACCCCACTTCTTCTGTCATATATCTTACTTCAACTCAGAATGTAAAATCAATTCATATTAAACTCTATAATTTATCAGGACAACTAGTTAGCGAATGGAGTTTTAATTCTGACAGTACTCAAATCAGTACATACCCAATACAGTTAACAAACATTCCCCCAGGGGTTTACGAGGTACTGGTACAACTTGACAATGACTTGTATCATAAAAAACTGCTCATCCTGAAAAGATGAGAAAAAATTACCACTAAAGAACCAAATCAACGAAAAATGATTTATTTTTGACAACTCAATTAAAGAAATACAGCATTGGCTGGAATAAATAAAACGTCGATATGAAAAAGATAATTAAATTAACAAGCCTGATTATCACCATATTCATCATTAATTTATCTATGGCTCAAACTCCACCTCCACCAAATAATGGCAATTCGGGTGGCGTTGGCGGTCTTACCCCCGTTGGCGGTGGCGCCCCCATTGGTGGCGGAGTGGTTATTCTTATTGCCATGGGATTGGCCTATGCCTACGCCAAGCATTATCTTAAAAAACCAGATTACACCGTAGAAGAAGAATCATAGAACCAGACTACTTTTTCACTAACTTACTTATATTCTGTTTCTTGTCAACTTAAGTCCCATCGCCTACCTTAATTGATTCTTTCATTTTTCTGACCTCCCCCAAAAATTACCATTCTTTATTTATATTCTAAAATCATACTTCTCTCTTGTCATTTTTCTATTGTTCCCTTCTCAGGGCTAATGTTAAACTATTCCTAAAGTGCCCACACTGCTTTCTTATAAGTTAATTTTGCCCAAAATCTTTAAAACACAAAACATGAATAAAAACGTTGGACCTTACGATAGAGGAATTAGGTTGGTTATTGGACTGGCCATTTTAGGCCTTGGTTACTATTTTGAATGCTGGTTAGGTCTTTTGGGTTTCATCCCCATATTAACAGCTGCCTTTAACTGGTGCCCGCTCTATCTCCCTTTTGGATTAAACACTTGCCGTAGCAAAAAAAATTAATGTGAATTGTACCATCATCAGATTAAGGGGAATTACTCCCCTTTTTTTATTTCATTTGATTGCATTTACATAAAAAGTGCATCCAATTAATTGAGCATTGGCCATTTTGCTATATTTGCTCAAATTGAATTTTATGTCCCACAATTTTGAACTGCAACTGGCGCAAAACTTCACCGAAAACACCAACCGCAATATTTTTCTCACTGGAAAAGCAGGTACCGGAAAAACCACGTTCCTGCATCACATTAAAGAGAAATCGCTGAAAAGGCTGGTAGTGGTAGCGCCTACAGGTGTGGCTGCCATCAACGCCCGCGGAGTAACCATACATTCTTTCTTCCAATTGCCCTTTGGTCCCACCATACCCGGACAGCTATTTTCGAAAAACTCGAAAACAACTCCCGGTTCGGGGGTTTTTCTGAAGATGAACAAGCGAAAAATAGATTTGATTCGAACCATCGACTTGCTTATTATTGACGAAATCAGCATGGTTCGCGCCGATTTGCTCGATGGAGTTGACCAGATTTTACGGCATTACAAGAATAAGGATAAGGTTTTTGGAGGAACTCAAGTGCTCATGATTGGCGATTTGCAGCAATTGGCTCCTGTGGTTAAAACCGATGAATGGGAACTTTTGCGGCCATATTATTCATCTCCCTATTTTTTTGATAGTCAGGCTTTTGCCATTTGTAATCCGGTAAACATTGAGCTCAAGCATATTTACCGTCAAAAGAACGAAGACTTCATCCACATCCTCAATCAGATTCGCAATAATAAACTAGATCAGCCATCGCTCAACAAGCTCAACGAACAATACCAACCCCATTTCGCTCCCAGAGAAGAAGATGGCTATATAACGCTCACAACCCACAACAAAAGGGCTGCTGAAATGAACGACCGCGAGCTGAACAAGCTCCAAACGAAAAGCAAATTTTTCTCAGCTAAGATTGATGGCGATTTTCCCCCTATATCCTACCCCAATTCGGAGGATTTAGAGTTAAAAATGGGCGCACAGGTTATGTTTATTAAAAACGACAGCTCCCCCGATAAACGCTATTTCAACGGCAAAATAGGAAAAATTACCAGCATGACCCACGACGCGGTGATGGTTTCGTGTCCCGGAGAGCCCGAAAATATTGAAGTTGGACAGGAAGAATGGCAAAACATAAAGTACTCCTTAGACAAGAACAACGAAATAGAGGAAGATGTTAGCGGCACTTTTAAGCAAATTCCGCTTCGGCTGGCCTGGGCCATTACCATCCACAAAAGTCAGGGGCTCACCTTCGACAAAGCCATCATCGATGCAGAGGCTTCTTTTGCTCACGGACAAACCTATGTTGCTCTTAGCCGGTGCAAAACCCTGGAAGGCATTGTTCTTAAAAACCCCATCAACCGCCAAGGAATCATTCAGGATGAACGGGTTGCAAGTTTTACGATGGAAGCAGAAGAACAGGCACCCAACGCACAGCAACTCGCCGAATCGAAAAAACAATACGAACTCGAACTGCTCGACGAGCTATTCAACTTTAAACCCCTTGATTATCTGATATATAAATGCCAGAAAATACATGCTCAAAACCACGATAGCCTTGTGGGGAATTTAGACAATCCGCTAAAAACCATGAAGGAAAAAGGCACTTTGGAGCTTATAAAAGTGAGCGAAAGTTTCCGCAAACAGCTGTTGTTCCTTAGCCAGAATTCACAGGATTTGGGCTCAAACGCAACCATTCAGGAACGAATTGCCAAAGCCATAACCTATTACAGCGAGCAGGTGGAGAAAAATCTAAAAACTCCACTTTCAGAGCTCACTTACACCACCGATAACAAAACCATACTCAAGGATTTTAAAAAGGAGTTGGAACAATTAGAAGAACTGGTTTCTCAGAAACTACATGTATTCCAAGGTCTTAAGGACGGATTTCAAACCACCAAATACCTGCATGTGAGGGCGCAATCAATCTTTCAAAAAGTAGAGAAAAAACCGGAACCCATTGCAAAGACAGAAGAATCGGATCATCCTGCACTGTTTAAACTTCTTAAGTCCTATAGAAACGACAAAGCTGTCGAAGAAGAAATTATTCATTTTCAAGTCTTTACACAAAAAGCACTCTTCGATATGATTGAAAAACTCCCCGTCCATTTGAACGAGTTGAAACATATTCACGGACTTGGAAAAGCCAAAATAGCCAAATATGGAGCCGATTTGGTGGAGATTATCAGGAATTATTGCGATGAGCATGGAATAGAATATTCTGCGGAAATGGCTCCAGAAATCCCACAAGAAATCCCACAAAAAAAGGAAAAGCAACCCCAGGTTGGAATTTCAAGAAAAACGAGCTTAGAGATGTTCAAATCGGGGCTGACTATTGCTGAGATTGCCGCCCAACGAGAATTTAGCCCAACCACCATTCACGGGCATCTTGTCGGCTTTGTAGCCACCGGCGAAATTCAAGCCAAAGAACTCATGGACGAGAAAAATATCGCCGAAATTGAAACCCAACTCCTGAGCTCAAAAACCACTAAACTGACTGAACTCTATAATCTTTTCAACGGGAAGTTTAGTTATAACGAGCTGCAGGTGGTTCTTAAAAAATTAGAATACGAAAAAGCCAATACTTAATCGATTCCTAATATACGCTTTTGGTCAACTGCTTTATTTACTATTTCTATAAATCACAATTTCTGATACTTACATTTTAGATAACGAAAATACTTTTTCAGTGATTTTAAATTGCTCACCTTTGCCAAAAATTTGCAGGCTATGATAGAAATAATTGGTTATCTGGGTTCGGTGTTTGTGGCTTCGGCCATGCTTTTTAACTCCATACTCCGGCTTCGCTGGCTTAGTTTAACCGGAAGCACCCTATTCACCATCTACGGTTTCACCATTGGTGCTTATCCGGTTGGCGCTGTGAATGGTTTTATCATGATGACCAATATTTATTATCTCAGCCGCATGTATGCTAAAAAGGAATATTTCAGAACACTGGCTGTTCGCCCCGACAATAAATATCTCGAAGATTTCCTGGACTTTAACAAGTCCGATATTCAGAAATTCTTTCCAGGCTTCGTAAAAAAACCATATGCTGTTTCATTGCTCGTACTCAGAAATATGCAAGTGGCTGGAGTGTTTTTGGCCGAAGAGAGCAATCAACAAATGGAGGTAAAATTAGATTATGTTACACCGGCCTATCGCGATTTTAAACTGGGGAATTATGTGTACAATGTTAATTTACAAGAATTTAAAGATAAAGAAATCAAATCGTTTGTTTGCGAAAGCCAAAGCAAAAAGCACGATAAATATTTGCAAAAATTGGGTTTTAAAAAGCAGATTAATACCGAAGCCGTCTGGTACATAAAATTGATTCACTAAAAAAAACCGAAGCCAGGCATTTACCCTGACTCAAAATGCAAAATAAATAACTAAAATTGCAGTTGATAAAATGCTCTGAAGCTGTCAAAGAACTTTACATTATGATTCAATATAACAACCACTCAATCAAGGAATTTCATACCTTTCACACAGATGCACGAACCCGCCTATTAACCATTCTTGCAAATGAAAAGGAGGCTCAGCAATACTTGAGCAAACCAGCCGAATCAACGAACCGGTTGGTAATTGGCGGAGGCAGTAATTTGCTTTTTACCCGCGATTTTGAAGGAGAATTGATTCAAATTGATAATAAGGGCTTCGAAATTATTGAGGAAAAGGGCTTATGGGTTTGGGTTAAAGTGGCAGCAGGCGAAAACTGGAACACTCTTGTTCAGTGGGCTGTGGAACATGGCTATGGCGGAATTGAAAACCTTTCCTACATTCCAGGCACTGTGGGAGCAGCACCCGTACAAAACATAGGAGCTTATGGGGTTGAATTCAAAGAAGTCTTTAATAGCTTGGAAGCCATAGATTTAGCCGATGGAAGCAAACAAAATTTCTATTTGCAGGAGCTGGATTTCGATTATAGATACAGCATTTTCAAAGGCTCCCTAAAAAATAAGTTTTTAATTTCTTCGGTTGTTGTAAAGCTGGCACGATATCCCAAAGTAACCCTGGATTATGGCAATTTAAAAGAGATGGCTCAATCGATGAGTGGAAAGAAAATACCTGATATAGTGGACGTTAGAAATGCAGTAATTGCCATAAGAAAAACTAAGCTCCCCAACCCCGACGAATTGGGCAATGCCGGAAGTTTTTTCAAAAACCCCATTATTACCCATGAGCATTTCGACGACATGGCCGAGCTCTACCACGATATTGTTAGCTACCCACAAAAAGGCGGGGGAGTAAAATTACCAGCCGCATGGCTCATAGAAAAAGCAGGATTTAAAGGGTTTGTAAGCGGACAAGCAGGCGTACATCCAAAACATGCACTCATTCTTATTAATTTAGGTAAGGCGCAAGGCGGAGAGATTTATCAACTATCTCAACTCATTCAACAAAAAGTGATGGAAATCTTTGGCATTCCCTTAGAACCCGAAGTCATTATCCTTTAATTGGTTACAAGAGTTTATAACCCCAACTTACTTCTCCAGTTTTGGCAACGAGAAAAAGAATGTCGAGCCCTGATTAACCACCGATTCCACCCAGATTTTACCCTCGTGCATTTCAATATAGGCTTTGGATATCGACAATCCCAATCCAGTACCATCAACCATATGCATAATATCGTTTTCGGCTTGAACAAAACGATCAAAAACCAAAGTTTGCTTCTCGGCGGCAATACCAACACCAGTGTCCCTTACATAAAAAACAACTTCATTTTCCATATCGTTCAAACCCAGCTCTATTTGGCCCTTGTAGGTATATTTTATAGCGTTTTTAATCAAATTGGTCAACACTTCGTTGAGCTTAAACTGGTCAACTAAAAACTTACACCGCCCATTCATATCATAATTTCTAATCCATTCAATGCTTTTAAACGAGATTTCCGGCTTAAAAAACTCGTAGAGATAATTTAAGGTTTCTATTACATTATGAGCTTCTTTGTTGAGCTCCATTTCGCCCGATTCAATCTTCGATATATCCAGAATATCGTTGATGATATTCAGCATATTAAGTCCACTTTTGCGAATAATCCTAATAAAGTGTTTGCGTTCATCATCATCCAAATCGGGATCGGTTAGCAATTCTGTGAAGCCCAGGATGCCATTCATGGGGGTTCGTATTTCGTGGCTCATATTGGCTAAGAAGGCCGATTTAAACTTGTCGGCCTGTTCTGCTTTCTCCTTGGCCATCTGCAGCTCCTTGGCTTTGGCTTTTGTAATACTGATATCGCGCCAAACGCCATGCAGCACCTGGCCTTTTTCGGGTGAGCTCAGGTTGGTTAGTAAGACCTCCACCGGAAATATTTCACCATTTTTCCGGGTATGATACCATTCGAAACGGTGGGTTCCCAATTCAAGACATTTCTGAATCATTTTCTGGGCAAGGTTTACAGAAAGCTCCCCATTTTCCTGATATTCAGGCGATATTTCCGACGGTGATTTGCCAAGGATACTCTTTTGGTCCGAATGACCCAGGATATTTACTGTTGCCTCATTGCAATCCGATATTCTGCCATTTTCGATAATAATGATGGCATCGCCCGATTTTTCGAACAAGGTGCGGAATTTAAGCTCACTATTAACAATTAGAGCATTGGTTTTAGCCATCTCAAACTCAATTTCTTTTCGTTCGGTAATTAACCGCGAAATAAAAATTACCGAATCGCGACCCTTAGGGGTTAATCTGCCTTCGAACCATTCAAGCTTATCGCTGATAATCAGGCTGTATTCTTTCACCAATAATTTACCTGTATCAATACTCTCCCTCACCCATTTCAGAAACTTGTCGGCCAAATATTCGGGATAGAGATCGTAAAAAGTCTTTCCGACAAGTTTTTGTGGAATACCATAAGCCTTTTCTGTTGATGTTGGGGCAATATATGTGAAGATTCCATCGCGATCCATTTCAAAAACCACATCCATCATGGCATTAAAAATGCTGCGCATCTTGGCTTCCCGCTGATTTATTTGCAGTTCAAGATCTTTTTGAGTTGAGATATCTTCTTTAATTGCCAGGAAATTTATAATTTCTCCAACATCGTTATAAACAGGCGAAATAATGGCCTTCTCATAAAAAGCAAAGCCGTGCTTGTTTTGATTCATGAACTCACCTTTCCACACTTTGCCTTCCGATATGGTTTCCCAAAGCTGCTTATAGTCGCCCGAGTTATAGAGTTCAGATTTCAAAATCCGCGGATTCTGTCCTAAAACTTCGTCGTATGAATACCCCGAAACCTGACAGAATTTTTTATTTACATACTCTATATTTCCCTTAACATCGGTTATTATAATAGAATTGGCACTCTGTTCAACGGCAAACTGCAATTTTCTCAGCTCAATTTCAAGGGTTTTTCGGCGGGTAACATCATAATAAACAGCTGCTATTTCGTTGTCCGACAATTTATAGATGTAGTTTTCGCGCCACGATTTCAAGCCCTTGTTCGAGTATTCTTTGATTGGAAAATGCTCATTTACACCTGTAGCCCAAACCCTTCTTAATACTTTCAATATCCCATAATTTTCAGCACCGGGAAAAGCGTTCTTAACATTTCGCCCAATAACCTGAGAACGCAAGATTCCTTCCAATCGTTCAGCTGCTGCATTGAATCCACTGAAAACAAAATTATTACCATCATTTTCGACTTTGTAAACCGCAATGGCATTGTCCATTCTCTCAAAAAGCTCTTCGAAATTTATATTTGACTTGTTTTCGTTTTCATCAACGCCAACATATCTGCGGTTTACCTGCTTTCTGCCGGAAATATCCTGAAAAATAACATGATGCTGATTTGGTCTTTTCGAGAAAAAAAGCGCTTCCATGTCTCTGATTCCACCATTCAAATCTAAACACCTAAACTGCATCGCTGTGTTAAAATCATGGGTAAAATGAGTAGATTCCATTTTAGAGAATTGTTCCATACATGTTGCCCTGTCATCTTCAACAACGCGCGACAAGATAAAGGACTCCAGGTGAAGGCTTTTTAGTGATTCATCAAGATTTAACAGGATCTGTAATTTAGAATCAACTGCTACAAGCTTAGTAACAAAATCAAATTCACAAACCCCCGATAATTGCGCATTCTGCATAGTGTCCATAATAGAATAACCCCTAATTGATTCAAAAGATATGACCTAAATTAGGCAATAATTGAATACAAACACCAATTTATCAAATAATTATCAATGAGTCCGGTCTAAAAAGCCATCAAAAACGAAGATACAAAATACAACTACTTGATTACTAATGTTTTATGAAACACAATTCAAAAATGCAACTATTTGATAAACAATGAATTGTGAATTTCAATATACTTTTACGACCTTTTTAGACCGGACACATCAATTGAAAATATTTGGGGAATGCCCGATTCCTGAGATAATTGATGAAGGTAATTTCGAAGGCAAGGGTTGAACCAGCAAATTAAAAACCTACTCCAAAACCTACGCTATAGAATGGTGTCCAGGGATCGTAGGGCGATTTGGCATCCTGCAAAACATCGAACAGGATTTGGGCATAGGAGAAAATATTGGGGCCAATTTCTGTTACAAAACCACCACCAATCAGCACAAGGGGAACTCCTTCGCGATTTTTTACACCCCTGCTATTGATGTATTGATAGCTCATATAGTTGAACTCGGCATGGGCATAGGCCTGTGGAATCACTTGAAATCGCGAAAACAAACTTCCGCCGAAATTGTTGAAGTGCTCCCTGCCCAAATAGGTTTCATAACTATTATACTCGTACATTCCGGTTAATCCCATTGAAAGCGATCGGGTAAGCTTATAACCCACCAGCGGATTGAATCGTACCGAGGTAACGCTACCAAAGTTAAAACCAACATTGCCCCCAAAAAAAACCCTTTCAGTGAGCTGAGACGGCCTGTCGACTGAGTTTTGAAGCTCCACCTGTTTACTGAATTTGGGTTGATTTGTATTGTTTTGGCTTGTTGCACAATAGCTTACCCCCAATAAAATCACAATAATAAAATACCTTTTCATCTTTAGGAATGCCTTTAGAAATCCACAATTATTTTTCGAGTTCCCGCTGAAGAATATCTTCAACCTCTTCGGTACAGCTGCCACAACCTGTCATGGCCCCGGTGATATCCATAATATCTTGTAGTGTTACAGCATTTTGTTTACGAATGGCGTATACTATTTCGTGCTCGCTCACACTCATACAATTGCATATAATATTGTCTTCCATTTTTCTATTCTCATTTTAATGAATCCCTTTTTAAAACTCACAAGACCCCTTCTTTTTGCAGTGCTTCAATAAGGTGTTGTGTTTTTAAATTTCGGGCTTCCATAGTTAGTTTACTTGTTAAATAATAAGTTTCTCTCTTTTTAAGCAAATCGTTAAGATAATTATCCAGGTTGTCACCACTAAGTTGAGCAATCAAAGGCCTTTCCGATTGATGATTTTCCAGACGGCTTGCCAGGAAGGCAGCATCGGCTTTCAGATAAATGGTAAAACCCAATAGGTTCATCAACTCCATATTCCCCCCGAAGCATGGAAACCCGCCACCGGTGGCAATAACCATATTCTTCAGGGGTGATAAATCCTTAAGAATCTGATGCTCTATTTGACGAAAAAACGCTTCGCTATGGCTAATAAACAGGTCGCTGATTTTGACATTTTGCGACGCTTCAATGAACTGGTCGGTATCTAAAAACTGATAATTCAGCGCTTTAGCCAGTTTTACTCCCTGACTGCTCTTTCCGCTCCCCATCATGCCCGTTAGAAAAATTATCATAGCACAAAACTAACTAATTTTAATTATTGCCCAATGCAAGAATTATGAGAATTTTGCGGCTCCAATGCCACTATTCATCCAAAAATAAACCCGAAACATCAATTTTGACACAAAGGATGTTGCTAATCAGAAAAATATGATTAAATTTGCAGCCCGATTTGGAAAAAAATACTCCAGATTGCTATAAATCAATATTTTAAATTAATAATTAAACAATTAACAGGATGCTTAAACAGTATGAAACCGTTTTCATTATGACTCCCGTTTTGTCTGAAGATCAGATGAAGGAAGCGGTAAACAAGTATCGTGATTTGCTCACCGGCTTTGGTGCAGCAATAGTTCACGAAGAAAAATGGGGCTTAAAAAAGCTGGCCTACCCTATTCAAAAAAAATCCACTGGATTTTATCACCTATTCGAATACAAAATTGAAGGCGCAAAAATCCGCGATTTCGAAATTGCCATGAAGCGTGATGAAAAGATGTTAAGATTTTTAACCGTTGTTCTCGACAAACATGCCGTTGCTTATAACGATAAGAAAAGAGCAAAATCGGGCGAACCCAAAGTTGAAACAGTAACTGAATAATAATTAAAGACCCGCAGGTTAAACTGTGGCCCCAAATCAACTAAACAATGGCACAAAATACAGAAATAAAATATCTGACCCCGATTGCGGTCGATACAAAAAAGAAAAAATACTGTCGTTTCAAAAAAAGCGGTATTAAATATATTGATTATAAAGATGCTAACTTCCTATTGAAATTCGTTAATGAGCAGGGAAAAATTTTACCCCGCCGCTTAACTGGTACTTCTACCAAATTTCAAAAGAAAGTAGCTCAGGCTATTAAAAGAGCACGTCACCTGGCGTTAATGCCCTACGTTGGCGATTTACTAAAATAAGGAGGAATTAAGATATGGAAATTATATTAGTTAAAGATGTTAGTAACCTTGGCTATGCCAACGAAGTGGTAAACGTAAAACCAGGTTACGCAAGAAATTTTCTGATTCCTCAGGGTTTTGCTATTTCTGCTACCCCCAGCAACAAAAAGGTTCTGGAGGAAAATAAAAAACAGAAAGCATTTAAAGAGCAAAAACAAATTAATCTGGCCAACGACAGAGCAGCTGTACTCAACGGATTAGCCCTCACCATTGGCGCAAAAGCCAGCGAAAACGGCAAAATCTACGGCTCTGTTAACGATATTCAACTGGCAGAAGCCATTAAGGCTCAGCACAATCAGGAAGTTGATCGCAAAAGCATCACCATCCTGGGCGACACAGTTAAAGAATTGGGTTCTTACAAAGCGGTTATCAAAATTTACAAAGACATCAAAGCTGAAATCAGTTTCGAAGTTATTGCCGAATAATTGCACACCGCAAGAAGTTATTCGAAACCCGTTTCCTTTGAGACGGGTTTTTTTTATTTTTGCTCATGGAAATTACCAAATCAGAATTAAAGCTCATCAACGCCCTTGAAACCAGTCATGGCCGAAAAAAGAATAACGCCTTTTTGGTGGAAGGCCCCAAAATGGTCGACGAACTCCTGAATGCACCTTTTAAAACCAAATTGGTGGCTGCCACCGAAGAATGGATTCAAAACAACCCGAAACACTTGTCGTTGCCAGGTTTGAGGCTTATTTCGCCCAACGAGTTGCAAAAATACAGCCAGTTTTCCTCAGCAAATCAGGTGTTGGCGGTGGCAGAGTTTCCCGAACCAGGCCCGTTTAATGCCCACCCCACCGAGTTTATCTTAGTTCTCGATACCATTCAGGATCCGGGAAACCTCGGAACCATCATACGCACCGCCGATTGGTTTGGCATTTCTAAAATTCTGTGCTCCAACGAAACTGCCGATGCTTTTAACCCCAAAGTGGTTCAGGCTTCTATGGGCTCCGTGTTCAGAGTATCCATTTATTACGAAAATCTTGAAACTATTTTTAAAGAATTTGCAGGCAAGGTTCATATCTATGGCAGCCTACTTCATGGCGAAAATATACATCAGATGAATCTTAAAAAGCAGGGGTTTTTAGTGATAGGGAATGAATCGAAGGGCATTTCGGATGGGGTTAAAAAATTGGTTACCAATAAAATAACTATTCCACAAGCTCCCCAATCCAAAACCGAGTCACTCAATGCTGCGGTGGCCACCGGAATCCTGTTGTCGCATTTTGGTTTGTAATTTTTTTTGCAATTTGATAATATTCTGCCAATACTTGCCCAACCGCCATTTATACTTATTTTTGCAAAAAAAATTCCGATGATTTTAAAACTGCTTCTCCTGACCATTGTACTCATGGGCATTGCCTTTGCTCTCATTGCCATAAAAATGTTTTTTGTTAAAGGTGCAGTCTTTACCAAAACCTGCAGCTCAGACTTAGATACCCACGATGGCAAGAAAATAGAGTGTATGTGCGAAAAAAACCCTGACTATCATTGCGAAAACTACGAGCTTCACCATGGCTCCAACAAAAATCACGAACATTAACAGTGGGTGAATTATTCCCGTTAACTTTTCTCAAGCCCCTGAAAATTAAGTAAAAAAAAGGTCTGCCCAATTCTGAGCAGACCCACACGCATATTAATTTACCATCTTCTTCCTAATCCTTACACGTTTGACAAACAAATTATATTGGCTCACATTAATTTTTTGGGGATTAGGCAAAAAGTTTGGTGAGTCTAAAGATGAAGAAAGTTGTATCTGTTACACCACGTAAGTTAGCTCTGAATAGTTTTATCTTAGAGTTAAAAGATTCAGCATTTGCATTTGTATTTCGATTATTGAAGAAGTTGAGAATGTTTTCCGGGTTGTACTTCACTGTATTTGCAACGGTATTAAATTCCTTTAATTTGATGGTGTTCGTTTTGTCAATCCATTGGGCGAACCTTAGTCTAGCTTGGTCACGACTGATTAGTTCGTAGATGCTTCTAAATTCTTGAACATGGTCATAAGCAGTTTTGATTTCGGGGTAATGTTTAAAAAGCAGATTTGCTCTTTATTGCTTATTTTTAGTCCATTTGGAAGCTTTTTTTGCAAGGATATATCTACAACGAGCCAATAATTGCTTAGGTGTATCTCCGTTGTCAAGTACGGGAGCAGAGTATTTGATTCCTTTTTCTTTAGCTTGTTCTATAGCATTATTTTCAATATCAAGTTCTATCCATCTGTATTTGACCCTGATGTGTTGTAAAGCTTCCATGGACAACTTGACAACATGAAATCGGCCGGTAACTAATATGGCACATGGAAATGATTGCTTAATTGCTGTCTCCATGTTTTTAGGCATATCCAGAGTTACTTCTTTAACTGATTTTCTTAAACCCAACGGTAATTTCCCCAGTACATTGGCAATATCTTGAGACAATGTTCCTTTGATACAGGCAACTAAAGAGCCACTTTTGCCTCTGCCATTCTTATTTGTGACAAAGGTGTACAGTTCTCCCTGTGATAGGGAAACCTCATCAATACTCTGATATTCACCCAAGTTTCCCGGAAAAATCAAGTAATCATTTGCATGTGCCTTTTGATCCCAGTCCTTAAATCCGCTACTATGCTTCTTGTATTGCCTGCGTAGTTTTTCTGGTTTTAAAGCATAATAACTTGCAATATTACTAATGGTATCTTCCCGGCTCTCTACCTGTACCTTTTAAAAAAGCAGAAAGTTCCTCTGTTAATCTAGATCCTTCTGCTATTATAGAGTAGTCATTGTGTATGACTTTATTGTGGTCTGTTTTAAGCCGCCACATCCTTCTCTTTAGGGCTATATACAATGCTTTCCCTCGCATGGAAAAATCCTGAATTACTGTTATAGGAAAAAAAACTTTAGATTCATATAATTCCGAATCATAACCTTTGGGAAGTTGATTCATCTCTTCCAATTGGATTTGAAGTACCATTCGCTTTGTCGATACTTCGCCTAATTCTTCAACATTAGTTATGGTAAAATGTGCCAGTAAACCATCTTATAAAAAGTATCCTATCAATTCCTTTTCCAATTCCTTTTTTTCGCAAAAATAAGATTACTCCCCAACTTTTTAACGTGACACATTATATTGTATTTCAAATTCTATTTTAGCTTTGACGAAACTTCCATAGCTTGCTTGTTATAGAAGCTGTTGGAATGACTTATTTTATAGAAAACTGCTTTGGCATCGGCATTTTTTTCCATTTTTAATAGACACAGACCTTTGTACCATTGAGATTGATCGAAGAACACATTAACGTAATTCTGAATTACCTGATCGAATTTATAGATAGCTACTTCATATTCACCCAACTCCATATGAGCCACTCCGCTATAATAAACAGCGGTGATGCTATTGGGCATTTGCTCAAAAAACTCAATGGATTCTTTAAACTTTTCGCTTTCGAACAAAAGCAATCCTTTCTCGAGATTTTCGGCGGGGGTAATATCACCACTACGGGTGTTTAGATAAACATTATCGGTGGAGTAGTATTGGTAAAACAATTCTTCGGATGAAGTATTCCGGCCAGCAAAATAGTAAGAGCCAATAAATAAAAGTATAACTGCAGCAACCGAGGCCACATAATACCACTGACGTTGATTCATCTTTACAATGCGGGGTTTGGATTCCTGCTGATATTGTTGCCTGATATTGGAAAGCTTTTCTCTGAAATCAACCAGTTGCTGATTTGCCAGATAAGCACCAACACCTCTATACATCTGATACTCAGCTGCAAAAGCAGCATCACTAACAAGAAGATGGTCAAACTGAGCGTTTTCGTTCTCGTTAAGCTGATTATAAAACTTCTTCTGCAATAAATCCGACTTCCTGATTTTCATAATACATGTTTTGAATTTGGGTCTTTTTTAATCAATTTCACTAATTCATCCAAACACTCCAACTTCTTTTTTCTCACTACCAATTCGCTCGCAAAACCCAGTTTAATCATTACATCTTTGGCTTTAACCCCTGCCAATAACCACTTTATTATATTAAAACAGTTTCTCGATAACTGCCTTAGATATTTATGAAACAAGGCTTCCTTAATTCCATCCAAAACATATTTTTTGTCTTCCCACATGCTATTGTCTATGGCATCGCTTTCGAGAATAGTATTGGAATGATGAAGAATATACTTCGGCAGGTTTTGAAAATGATAATACATGGTGATCCTGGCGACCGAATAAAAGTAAGTAAAAAAAGAACTTTCAATGCTGGAAAGCTCGCCTGCCCGAAGTTTTTTATAAACCAAGACAAGAGCTTCCTGAAAAATATCCTGAGCCAACTCCCCTGATCCACCCTTCAACTGAACCATCTTAAAGATACTTTTGAAGTATTCATCGTAGATGAAATGAAGGACTTTATTATCTCCGTTTTTTATTCCATCCAGAATTTCGGCTGTTGAATAATTTTCTCTTTTCACTTATTAATGTGTGTTTTTTGATTTTTGTTACCCTTTTTTTCTAACTTTTTTTCGACTTTTTTTTCAACAATTCATTACACCATTGATTTACTGAACTTTAACAAGGGTAAAATAAACTGGAAAATGGTCGCTGAAACCGCCTATATACTCATAACCGTTAAAGGTGCGATATGGTTTTTTACCCAAAAACTTCTCATCTGAGACCGTCAAAAAGTCGTGTTTTGCAATAAATGCCTTCCCAAGTGAAATTTTCAGATTGTTATTTGGCTTTAAAAGGCAGTTGGAAATAATAAACTGATCGAGAACAGCCCAATCGCCCTGAAACTTGTGGGAGCCCTCCTTTTTGTTTAAAGCAATGGGATACATTAGGTTTACCAAACGCGTGGAATCGCCTGGCGGATGGGCAACTAAATTTGTGTACAGGCTTTCGTTGGTGGGTTCGTCGTTAAAATCGCCCATAATTATAATAGAAGCGCATCTGTCAGTTTCAAAAATAGAATCTGTTTTGGCTTTCAGCAAATCGGCCACATATTTTCTTTTGTCTTCGGTAGCCAACTCTCCCCCCCATCGGCTGGGCCAGTGATTCACAAATACATGAACCGTATCGGAATTAAAAACCAATCCTTTTACATAAAGGATATCTCTGGTAAGCGATTGTGAGTTGAAAGGAAAATGAATGGGGATGGCCTCGTGAGCTAGTAAAATAAACCGCTTGGGATCAAAGAGCAGAGCCACATCAATTCCCCGTCTGTCGGGGCTTTCCTGGTGAACAATACGATAATCGAATTTGGCGAAGGCGGTTTTAAAAACCAACTGATTGAGAACAAAACGATTTTCGATTTCGCAGAGTCCAATGAGAGCTGGAGGTAGCGGATTTCCAGTGGCTACTATTACTTTGTAAGTATTGGCAAGCTTTTTCTGATACTTGGTCCACGACCAATGCCTGGCCCCTTCTTTCGTAAATTCATCATCGTTGGTGAGCGAATCGTCGAACGGATCGAACAGATTCTCCACATTATAAAACATGATTCTGAGACTGTCAGTACCCTGAAAATTATTTTCAATATCGCCTTGAGACCAAGTTTGTTGCACCAGCAAAAACCCAAAAACAAAGGGGATTAGAATTTTGAATCTATATAGCATAGCCCTGATTATTAATGTAATACAGCAAGAAGCAAATCCAAATCGCGATAATTAAAGCCAAATGTTCGACCAATGGTTCTATTGGTGACAATGCCATTATACACATACACTCCGTTTCTAAAGCCCCCATTTCGTTTAAGAAACTGCCCAATATCTGCCGATTCGCCCATTTCGAGAAGCAAAGGGGTGAAGAAATTGGACAAAGCATGGGAAGCTGTATAGGGTACGCGGCTTGCGAGGTTGGGAACACAATAGTGAGTTACCCCAAATTTCTGAAAAACAAGGTCTTTATGGTTGGTAGGGCGCGAAGTCTCGAAAGTTCCACCCTGATCGATGCTGAGGTCAATAATCACGGATCCTTTTCTCATAGCCTCGACCATATACACAGGAACCCTGAAATTTGCACCGTTCTCGTGAACACGCAAGGCACCAATAGCTACATCGGCTTCTTTCAATGCCGAGAGCAAAGTCTGGGGTTGGATGGTCGAAGTGAACACATTTTGGTTCAGGTTATTTTGAATTCGGCGCAATTTGTAAATGGAATTGTCGAACACTTTGATGCTCGCTCCTATTCCCAATGCTGCCCTTGCTGCATATTCACCCACAGTGCCTGCTCCAATAATTACCATTTCGGCGGGCTTTAATCCGGGAACACCTCCCAGAAGTCCGCCATTTCCATATTGTGTGTGGCAAAGATACTGAGCACCAATATGAACCGATGCAATTCCTGCAATTTCGCTCATGGAGCGGATGAGGGGATAAGTGCCTGCATGATCCTTTATTTTCTCAAAGGAAACCGCCGTAGCTTTTCTATCAATGATATCGTTAAAAAACTCACGGCTTCGGTTGATGACCTGCAAGCTGGTAATAATAAGCTGATTTTTTCTAATATAGTTTCTTTCGTAATGATTGAGAGGACTCACCTTTAATATTACCTGGGCTTGCATCACTTCATCTACAGAACTCATAACCTGTGCGCCCTGTTCGGAGTATTCCATATCGCTGAAGCCGGCTTTTTCGCCAGCTTTCGTTAAAATAAAAATCCGATGACCATTTTCCACCAGCAAACCCACACTCTCCGGACTTAGGCAAACCCTGTTTTCTTCCTCGTCGGTCTCGACTAAAACCCCAATAACAATCGAAGTTTTTTCGTTGGCAATGGCCAGCATTTCCTCTTTTGGCAGAAGTTGAGCCGACAGATTAAAAATACCTTCCTCTGAAATCATAATAAATAATTTAAACCGGGGTTATTGAATTTCCCATTGAAACTCACGTTCTCCGGTAATTTCGTGTTCGTTAATAGTCAAGTATACGCATTCCGGGGGTAAAAGTTTCTCTACTTTTTCGGGCCATTCCATCAAGCACAGTGAGCCACTGTCCCAATATTCGAAGACGCCTATTTGCAATGCTTCCTGTAATGTTTCGATGCGATAAAAATCGAAATGATAAATGGTTTCCCCTTTATTGGTTTCGTATTGATTCACAATGGAGAAAGTGGGGCTATTCACCTGGTCTTCAACCCCAAGCTCAAGGCACAAAGCTTTTATAAAGGTGGTTTTACCCGCTCCCATTTTTCCTTTAAGAGCCACTAAGCTCCGGTGGTTTAAACTATTGATGAGAGCTTGTGCCACCTGTGGCAACTGCTGAACTCCCGAAATTTTTTCGATATATTTTGGCATGGCACAAAATAAAAAAAAATCTCAACCCGAAAGCTGAGATTTTTTAGTTAACCGACCAAATTATTTATTTCGATTTGAAAGTAATAAATGGAATCATGAGCTCCTCCATACTGATTCCGCCATGCTGAAAAGTGTTCCGGTAGTAATTGGCGTAATGGTTATAGTTGTTCCGATATGCGAAAAAATCGGTGGTTCGGGCAAAAATAAAGCTATCGTTGATATGCGATTTGGGGAGCAGCACCGAAGCGGGATTCTTTACTTCCAACACTTCCTTTTTATTGTAATTGAGGCTCTTTCCTACCTTATACCGCAGATTGGTATTGGTTTCTTTATCGCCAATTACCTGAATGGGGTTATGAACTCTGATGCTTCCATGATCGGTAGTAAGCATGATATTCACATCTTTTCCGGCGAGATATTTAAACATGTCGTAGAGCGGTGAGTGTTCAAACCAGCTATAGGTGATGGAACGGTAGGCCGCTTCGTCGTCGGCCAGCTCTTTTATAATTTCCATCTCGGTGCGGGCATGCGACAACATATCTACAAAATTATAAACAATCACGTTGAGTTGATTTCCCATTAAATTGGGAAGCAAATCGACTACTTTACGCCCGAAATTCATGTTCAGAACCTTGTGGTAGGAGTATTTTACCTGTTTGCCATTTCTTAGCAAAAATGCTCCCAGCAATTCTGATTCAAACTGATTTTTAGAGCCTTCATCGAGCTCACCAAGCCAGTAATGGGGGTATTTTTTTTCAATTTCCAAAGGCATAAGTCCCGAGAATAAGGCATTACGCGCATATTGAGTGGTGCTTGGCAGAATACTATAATACAAATCTTCGGAAACCAAACGAAACATTTCTTCGAAAAAAGGCTGTAGGGTTTTCCATTGGTCATAGCGAAGGTTATCGATGACAAAAAGGAAGGTTGGATTTTGAGAATCCATCATAGGTAACACCTTATTTTTCAATAAAGTATGAGACATCACTGGGGCTTTGGTGTCTTTATAAACCAACCAGTCTTCGTAGTTATTCACCACATAACGGGCAAATTGCTTATTAGCCTCATCTTTTTGCATTTTCAACACTTCTTCCATTCCGCTGTCGGAGTTCTTTTCCAGACTCAATTCCCACCGCACCAGCTTCTTGTAAATATCTACCCATTCGTTATAGTCCAGGTTATTCCCAATCTCCATGCTAATTTGCTGAAACTGTTGCTGATAGGCCATGGATGTTTTCTCTGAAACTATCTTCTTGTTTTCCAGGTTTTTCTTGAGACAAAGAAGGATTTGATTTGGTTTTACAGGCTTAATGAGATAATCGGCAATATTGGAGCCTATAGCCTCTTCCATAATCGATTCTTCTTCGCTTTTGGTAATCATCACTACAGGCAAATAGGGCGATTTGGCTCTGATGCGCTCAAGGGTTTCAATACCAGTGAGACCCGGCATATTTTCGTCTAAAAACACAATATCCAAATCGTGTGCATCTACCGCGTCGAGTGCTTCGCTGCCATCGCTTGCTGTTATAACATGATACCCTTTTTGTTCCAGAAATATAATATGTGGTTTCAGAAGATCAATTTCGTCGTCAACCCAGAGAATCTTATTGCTCATAAATTTAGTTTTCTATAAAATCATAAAATTAGGCTTTTATTGTAACATCGACTCATCTTTTTTAAAATGATTGATTATATGTTTGATATTCTGAGTTTTACAGGCTGTTAAACTATGTTAATCGGTTTAATTCCCATAACATGATTTTACCTTGAACCTTTTCGTCTTCCGGCTTACCCTACTCGACTCCCATATCATTAATACTGAAATAAATAAACCCCAAAAGCGAATAAATAGCCCGGAATTGGTTAATTTGCGCCTGATTTGAGCATAATACAGGATTGAGAGCTGGAGATGATAACATCAAATTGTGAAGTCTCGCAGGAAACTGTAAACTGCTACAGGAATAGATTTAAGCTTGAAAGAAAAAATCAATTCTCGCAATGCAAAAATCGAATAAATATAAAATAATCAGTGTTTTATGACCGATTAAACATAAACGAAATCATGAAAACCAATAAATTAAAGATATTCAACGATCCCATATATGGTTTCATACAAATAAGCGATGAATCCATTTTCGACATCATAGAACATCCGCTTTTTCAACGATTGAGGCGGATTAATCAACTCGGGTTAAGCTATTTGGTATATCCCGGCGCGGTTCATACCAGATTTCAGCACAGTATGGGAGCCATGCATTTGATGAAAACAGCTCTTGCCAATCTGAAAGATAAGGGAATTTCCATTTCTCAGGAGGAAATGGTGGCTGCACAACAGGCCATCTTACTTCACGATATTGGACATGGTCCCTACTCCCACACACTTGAATATATTTTGCTTCACGACACCAGCCACGAACAAGTGGGCAGTTTATTGATTGACAAAATGAATGAAAGCCTTCGTGGTCAGCTCGATTTGGCTATTTCCATTGTTAAAAACAAATACCACAAAAAGTTTCTTCATCAATTGGTTAGTAGTCAGCTTGATATGGATAGGTTAGATTACCTGAAACGCGATAGCTATTTTACGGGCGTGAGCGAAGGAGTGATTGGAACCGATCGGCTTATCAAGATGCTCAATGTTTTTGACGATCAGATTGTGGTTGAAGACAAGGGAATTTACTCTGTAGAAAAATTTCTGGTGGCCAGGCGCATCATGTATTGGCAGGTCTATTTGCATAAAACAGTGCTTGGAGCCGAACAACTGCTCATAGAAATAATAAAGCGGGCCCGTTTTTTAGCACAAACGGATTCGAATCTCAGCCCAAGTATTTCGCTGAATCTGTTTCTGAGCAAACCGATTGGATTGGAGGAACTAAATAACGATGAAATTTTGAGTCATTTCAGCCAAATGGACGATAGCGATGTGTTGTTTTCCATTAAGCATTGGACCAACCACAGCGATAACACCTTAAAATTGCTTTGCCGAAAGCTTATAAACCGCGAATTGCCCAAAGTTATGCTCCAGAAAGAGTCGTTTGATGCCTTATTTATTCAGGATTTGAAACAAAAAGTAATGAAGGCCTATGGAATAAGCGAATTGGAAGCCAATCATTTTGTTTTTTGGGGGATTGCCAGCAACCGCGCCTATAACCAACAAGCCGATAAAATATTTATTCAGGGGAAAAATCAAAATTTAACCGATATCGCTACCGCCTCCGACAATTTTAACATTAAAAGCCTGTCATCGCCTGTTAACAAATATTTTTTGTGTTTCCCCAAGGAAATGCAATGAAAACGGTTGTTTTTCAACAATTTAAAATTTTCGTTAAGAAATGTAAAAACCTGATTGCAATACATAATGTAAATCCAACGTTAAACCAAAATTAAATATCTTTGTCTATATTTTAAAAACCATATTTATGAAATTTAGTGCCGCGCACATTGCCGGAGTTTTAGAGGGAGAAGTTATTGGTAACGAAAAAGTTGAAATAACGGGACTTTCGAAAATTGAAGACGGAAAAGAAGGTACATTGAGCTTTCTGGCCAATGCTAAATATACCAAATACCTATACACAACTAAAGCCAGCATTGTTATTGTCGACGATCAGTTTATTGCCGAACAGTCAGTGCCCTGTACTTTAGTAAAAGTTAAGAATGCCTATACTGCATTTTCGCAATTACTGGAAATCTACAATCAGATAAAACTCGACAAATCGGGCATTTCGCCACTGGCTTTTATTTCGCCCGATGCCAAAATTGGCAGAAACGTATATATTGGGGAATTTGCTGTAATATCGGAGGATGTGATAGTTGGCGATGGTTGTAAAATATATCCACAGTCGTTTGTTGGTTCGAATGTAATTCTTGGAGAAGTTACCACCCTTTTTCCGGGAGTAAAAATCTACAGCGACTGCATTATAGGAAATTCCTGCACCTTCCATTCCGGAGTTATCATAGGTTCCGATGGTTTTGGTTTTGCCCCCCAGGATAATAATAACTACAAAAAAGTGGCACAAATTGGCAATGTAATTATAGAGGACCACGTGGAAATTGGCAGCAACACCACCGTAGACCGA
>DYSN01000153.1 GCA_020718205.1 Draconibacterium orientale | reverse complement strand
CCTTCACCCTTTCTGACTCTTGCTTGATGGAAAAAACTTTTCTGGAGAACTATACCCGCCACTGCGGTTTCTTTTTTTGCTTTTTTGGCGCGCTGGCTACGCTCCCGGCTGGCTTTCAGCCCGAGTTTTGGCTATTAAAGAACGGCTTCTTGCAGCGGAGTCTTTGGTGTATAATGAACTAACCTTAACAAATACAATTGAATATTTATATCTTGTTAAGTTATTCCGATCTTAAAGAACAGGCATTATCGCTTATCCATTATGAAGACCACTACCCTCCTGGTCATTGAAGGCCGCCACGCAGAGATCCCTTCTTTCGCTGCTGATTTGCAGAAGAAGGGATTTGATGTGCAAATTACCCAGAATGGCAGTCAGGCGGTTGCGCGCCTCAAGGAAGTCAGCCCAAGCCTGGTGGTGATCAACGCCGCCACACTGCGAAGCACCGGCTTGCGCATCTGTCAATCCATTCGCGAAAAAGATCCCAAGCTGCCCATCATCCTTATCCTTGAAAGTGACAACGATGTAATCAATAAGGACGTGGCTGATGCCGTGCTTGCACTGCCGTTCACTGTGCAGAAACTTGTCAATCGCATCAAACCCCTTTTGCCCGGCGACGGAAAAAATGTTGTGCATGTCGGTCCCATTCGCCTCGACCTTGAAAAGCGCCGCGTGCGCTGTCTCGGCAAAAGCACAAAACTCACGCCGCGCCTGGTTACCTTATTAAATTTGTTGATGGAAAAACATGGCGAAGTCTATGAACGCGAACCCCTTTTCAAAAAGGCATGGGAAACCAATTACACAGGCGATACGCGCACGCTCGATGTTCACATCTCGTGGCTTCGCCGCGCCATTGAGCTTGACCCTGATAACCCCAAGTTCCTAAAAACCATTCGCGGCGTTGGCTACCGGCTAGATATTTAAGTTAGATATTTAAAGCGAGCCAATTGGTTCGCTTTTTCATTTAATTTGTTGTTATAATAATAGCAGAACTTTAGTTCTACAAATTCATTTTACAGAGACAACATGACCAATCAAATTTTTTTTGGAGATAACCTGAAAATACTTCAAGGTTTGCCTTCGGAGTCCGTTGACCTTATATATATTGACCCACCTTTTAATACTGGCAAAACTCAGAAACATACAAAATTAAAAACTGTAAAGTCGGAATTCGGTTCAAGGAAGGGGTTTCAAGGTCAAACTTATAAGACAACAGAACTTGGAACAAGGGAATATCAAGATTCTTTTGATTCAATCGATCATGATAAATTATCTAATCCTGACATAAACAATGCTTACAAAAAAATCGCCCCAAATGCAAGTTTCTATTTTTTAGAATTATTTCTACGACCTCGTTTAGAAGAAGCTTATCGTCTCTTAAAACCAAACGGCAGTTTATATTTTCATATTGACTATCGAGAAGTCCATTATTGCAAAATCTTATTAGACGAAATATTTGGGAGGGGATGTTTCTTAAATGAAATTATTTGGGCCTATGATTATGGTGGTCGCCCAAAATCAAAATGGCCAGCAAAACATGACAATATATTGTTTTATGTAAAAGACCCTGAAAATTACATTTTCAATACGCATAGTATTGATAAAGAACCTTATATGGCCCCTGGTTTAGTCGGAGAAGAAAAAGCTAAAAGAGGAAAATTACCTACCGATACATGGTGGGCATCTTTCACTGGCACAAACAAACCACTACTACCTCAAGATACATGGTGGTTTGCCGTTGCAAAGGGTCAGCAAAATGATACTTGGTGGCAAACTATAGTGCCTACAGGGAGCAAAGAAAGAGTTGGTTATCCTACACAAAAACCCAGAAAGTTGATGGACAGAATAATCAAGGCTTCTTCAAATCAAGACAGTGTAGTTTTAGATTTTTTCGCAGGAAGTGGAACTGTTGGCGAAAGTTGTTTAGAATTAGGAAGGAACTTCATCTTAATTGATAACAACAAACAAGCTCTTGAGGTCATGGCTCAAAGATTTGCAGGCTATACGAATATTGTTTGGAATAATTTTAATTCAAAGCCTTACCAATCACTAATTAAAACAAAACTACAGCCAGAGAAAGAAACTCTCAAACTAAGTGAAGAATTTGTGATGTTCGCAACCACATCAAGCTATTTAAGAGAATATCTTGAAGATGCAAACAATTTATGGGAAAACAGTCCTTTTGAATGGGCGCTTAAACTCGCTCCGCGCAAAAAGGGAAAACTAGGAGGAAAGCTTGTTGCGTCTTGGTTGGCAGGCAAAGGTTTACCAATTGACACCTCTAAAGACGCAAGTGAAACTGTCACCATAAATGGGTATAAAATAGCTATTAAGTTTTCAACGCTTTGGGGAACCAACATTTATAAATTTCAGCAAATTAGAAATACGGATTACGAATATGTTTTATGCCTAGGAATTTCTCCTTTTGATGTTCATTGTTGGGTTTTTGATAAAAAATATGCCCTCGAACATGCAACGAAACAACATAAGGGAGGAGCAAAATCTGAATATTGGATAACAATTGATCCTAAGAAACCTCCAGAATGGACTTTAAAGCATGGGGGATCTTTAAACGAAGCATTTAATTTGCTTAGAAAGAAGACTCAAAAATGAGCGCTCAAAAGCCAGACTCCGACTTTATAGCTGTCCAGAAAAGTTTTTTCCAGTAATCCAAATGAGATGTCACTGCGAGGAACGAAGCAGTCTCCCATTGTAGGCGGGGATTGCTTCGGGAAGAACGCCCTCGCAATGACATTTGCAAAAAAGGCGGAAAGAACTTACCTGGAGGACTATATGTTATTTGCATCAGCCGCAGAATTTATCAAACCTGAATTCGAAAAGGATCGGACAGCATGGAAAGAAAGTCCTTTCGAATGGGTATTAAGCTTACCATCCGGGTCCAAAGGGAAACTTGGAAAAAGATTAGTATATCAATGGTGTGCTGTAAAGGGCTTATCAATTGGCAATAGTCCCGACTCCGAAGCAGATATGCTAATAAATGGGCATAGAGTTGAAATTAAATTCTCAACATTATGGCAAGATGGTAATTATACATTTCAACAAATTCGCGATCAAAATTATGAATATGCTGTTTGCTTAGGAATTTCTCCATTTCAGGCGCATTGCTGGGTAATAAGCAAAAAAATATTAAAAAAATTTGTTATTGGTCATTTAGGTCAACATACAGGAATGTCTGGTAAAGACACTGCATGGTTTTCTATCAATCCGATAAGCCCGCAAGAATGGTTATCAGAATGCGGCGGGACACTTGATCAAGCCTATGTTGCGCTAAAAAGTTTGAGTAACAAACGATAATAAAACTATGTCCAGTAAGTTGCTGGGCATAGTTTTATTTTAGCCATCTTGCATTCGGGTAGAGAAATGCGTCTTGAATCAGAGAAGCAGGCTCGGGCGGAGGAGCGAGGCGCCTTCCCTTCCAGTTAAGTAGAGGCATCCTTTAGGATGAGGGGATGTCAAATGTTTGGGATGAAGAATCAGAATGTGAGCGAGGGAATTAATAATGGATATCCACCGCCGTGCCTTGTCCACGGTGATTGGAAATAACTCCGGCAGTATGCGACGGCTGCGCCCAACGGAATATCCAATTGGCTTCATTGGAACGCATATTGATGCAACCGTGACTCATTTCTGTGCCAAAATTTTCGTGCCAGTAGGTCCCGTGAAATGCGTGACCCGCGGTGGGTCTGCCAAGAGGGGCAATGAATGAAGTCCATGGGATGCCGGGGAGGACGTAGCCGCTTTCGTCTGCAAGCAGGTTGCCGCCCTGTCCGACGTTGAAGTAACTGTATCCCATGTGCTTGGATGCCATTTTTTCTACGATGGTAAATTTGCCATTCGGGGTGGTGGTAGACAGTCCCTTCTCTCCGCCAAGCCCCCCGCCGCGAATGCCCGTTGAAACGTTGGTCTGGAATACAGATTTGCCGTATTCATAAGCGATGAGCGATTGCGTAGTGAGGTTGACTTCGATCAGTTTTTCTTCATTGGGCACTTCGGGCGAGATGGGGTCGAAAATATCCAATGGGAAGATGCGAAGGTGAATGGCTGGCACATGGTACGGGACGTTGGAATCGAGTTCATCGTGGATGCGATACCAGGGGCCGGTGTAATCCGCCATGGGCGGGCCGTCTTCCACGGCTTCGACCCAATGCGCCGAACCGTAATAAAGCGGGGGTTGACGCGTCTCCCAGCCGCGCGCTTTTGTGTACCAGTATGGCGCGGTAAAAGGAACGGTCACTTCGGCGAGCGCGCGCTTGCCTTCGGTAATGTCCTGTGGGGTTTGGTAAATGGTCTTGACGCGATGCAGGCGCCCGCGATGGAGATAGCCGCCCCAGACGCGGTACCAAACAGGATTATGTTTGGGTTCTTCAGCAACAAACTCCTCATATACATGCACAAGGTCGTCGCGATACCAGGTTTGATAAATGCGGCTGTCATCGGTGGGCTGCGCGCGCACAGGCATTTCCACTGTGCCAATGCGCACCATAAAGCTATCGTCAAAATCGGTCAGCCCGGGCAGAAAGGGCGAGAACGCCAAGCCGCCGAGGGTGAGTCCGCTTAGTTTTAAAAAGTCACGCCGGGAAAATTGAGATCTCATAAGGAAAATTGTACACCATAATGTTTAAGATTTAATGAGAAGATTTCATCCACAGGATTTCATCCACAGATTGCACAGATTAATAATTGATGTTACACATCGTCCCGAAGGTTTAGGCTAAAAACAAACCTGATTACATGAACCTTCGGAACGTTCTGCGTAAGCGGCAAGGTAAGTTAATAAAATAAAAAAACTGCCCTGCGCGCTCGCGGAGGACAGTTTGGCGTATTCAGCTTTTAGGTTGCCTATACTGCCTCAACAATCATATCTTTAAGCAATATCTCAAGCGCCATGGAATGCCCGCAGCGTTTGTGGGTAAGGAAAAATTCGCAATCGCAGTTAAATACGCCATTATTATAAGAAACGTGGTGTTCGCTATTATCACCGTGGAAGTTAAGATCAAACTGATTGAAGTGGAAGCGGTGTCTATCCTCAGCGTACCTTTTTGCTTTTTCAACCTTGCCTATCAGTCCAGAATCCATTGTATTAATCTCCTTTAGTGGATGAATATAAAAAACACACGCGGATATATCCGCGTGTGTTTAATCAACAACTGGGTAGTCCGTGAAATAATCGCATGCAGGCGTTACCTCGATGCCGTGAGTATAGTACCTTTCAAAATGCAAGTCAATAACGAAAATGGGAAATGTTATGGATTCGTATGGAAATTGTAGGGTTGGGCAAACTACACGCAAGAGAAACCATATTTCGGGCTTGCCCACGAAGTACTTCCAAAAATATCTGTCAAGATTATTTTAATAGGCGTATAATCAGCCAGAATAGGTTGGATAATTTAAGCGGCTCAGGAGCAAAACATGGAAAACCAGCAACCCATCAAACTAAACCTCGAAATCTCTGCCGCAGACGCGACAGCAGAGGAGATTGACCGCTTGACGCGCCAGTTGCTGGCGGAGTTGAAACAGGCGGATGTGGAATCCGCTGAGCTGGTCGCGGGCGGACATGCGCCAGCGGGGACGAAATCCATTGACCCCGTCACAGCGGGCGCGATTGCGATTGCCGTCCTGCCCCCGATGCTGACCAAAATCATCGAGACGCTGCAAGCGTGGCTGGCGCGCGACCGCACGCGCAAGATCAAGTTCAAGGGCAAGGTGGCGGGGCAGGTCATCGAGTTTGAGGGCGCTGCCGAGGATTTGCAGAAGTTGATTGAGTCGCTGTCGGGGAAGAGAACGGGTAAACAGGTAAACAAGTAAACAGGTAAACAGGGTTATGCCGAAAAAATATGCGCTGGTCATCGGTAACACGGAATACGCCGACCCCAACCTGGCGA
>DYSN01000393.1 GCA_020718205.1 Draconibacterium orientale | reverse complement strand
TAGAGTCTGTCTATAAAGTCAGCAAATTTAATATTCTTGATTTTAATTTAGAAGAAAAATGTTCAGATATCCCTGATTGTTTTCATTTTTCGCTCAGATTTCTATAATGGGACATGATTTTTACCAGAACTATGCACATTTTTTTCAGGTTAAGACATAGCTATCCCATAGATAATGAGCGTTATAACGAAATGTTGTTTTTGTTTAGGCCAGTTTGGCTATCATGGCTAGGGTTAGGTTAGTGAGTACCCTGAAATTATAACCCAACACACTCCAGAGCACTTTGGACTGAAAATGTTCCCAGCCCTTCCACGCACATCTGACTAAGTTAAATCCGCGTTTTAGATTTGAAATAGTAGCCTCAATTCCGCTGCGCCACTTCTTTAATCTTGTTTCCATGTTAAGGCTGCTTGTTATACTGCGCAAACTGCCTACAACCTTGTTGAAGACTACGTTTGCGATGCCCCTTCGTTTGGCATAAGCTAGATTCTCAAGTGATGCATAACCACCATCTGTGGCTATGTCCCTAGGCACTGTACGATATTCTTCAATGACCCGGGACAGTGTTGGCTGGTACAAAATTCTGTCAGATGGATTACCTCGTAATACTTCGCAATCCAGGATCAGGTTGCTCTTTCCAGTAGTCAAATTTACTTTGTGTCCAAATTGAACTTCCCTACTGCCCTTGACGATAATGTCCGTATGCAACTCATAAATCGAAAATATTTTCTCGTTGTTGGGCACAACTTCGCTGTTTATTTCTCTGCGGTAAGTCATCTGATAAACCTGTTCCATCAACGACAACAACCGCTCAAGTTCATGCTGGATTACGAAAGCGGCTATGCTCACGGACTTTTTTTTTATCGCGTTGGATGTTTGGTTGATGGTTTTAGTAAAGGTAGTCAGCTGCTTACGAAACAAGTCGGCACGCTTATCAGCCAACTTCGTGTTGTTTATTTTGAAAAAAGTACTTTTGGCTGACTTGGTATAATCGATATAACTTA
>DYSN01000392.1 GCA_020718205.1 Draconibacterium orientale | reverse complement strand
CTTTAGGTTCGGTATTGCTCATCTCATTTATTTTGATATATCTGATTATGGTCGCACTATACGACAGTTATATCTATCCGTTTGTGGCATTGTTCGGAATACCAGTAGCATTAATTGGGGCATTATTGGCCTTAAATCTGTCGCTCAATCACCTCACGCTGTTTGCTCAATTAGGTTTAATTATGCTGATGGGATTGGTAACCAAAAATGCCATATTAATTGTAGATTTTACCAATCAACTCAAAAGCGAGGGCAAACACTTCAAAGACGCCCTAATCGTTGCAGGAAAAGAGCGTATGCGTCCCATTCTGATGACCACATTGGCCATGGCCATCGGTATGCTGCCCATTGCTTTGGGCAAAGGTACGGCCAGCGAATGGAAAAACGGATTGGCTTGGGTAATTATAGGCGGATTGATTTCGTCGCTCGTTTTGACCGTGTATTTGGTTCCCATGGTGTACTATACGGTTGACAGTATAAAAGCTTGGTTTAATACAAAAAGAGAACTATGATAAATTCAAAAATTAAAGCATTGGCCGTTTCAATCATTTTCGGATTGAGCACGTCTTTCACTTATAAAGCAACTCCGACACCGGGCATCAACTTGACCGTAAAAGTTGAGCACCTTAAAAACTCGGGCGGATATGTGCAGGCCGCTCTATACAACAAAGACGGCAGTATCCCCGATGAAACATTTCAAAAGTGTATCAAACTAAAGAAAGCCAAAATTGTGAACAACTGTACGGTTTTGACATTCGAAAATCTGCCTGCGGGACGATACGCCGTTAATGTATTCCACGACGAAAACAACAACGGAAAAATAGACAAAGGTTTTCTGCTGCCTACCGAAGGAATCGGATTCTCAAATTTTAAAACCATCAACATTGCAAACAGGCCAAATTTCACCAAAGCCTCGTTTATGTTGCAAAAAAATACAATAGTTAATATCCCGATAATTTATATGTGATTATGGCACTTCAAGAAGAGTTGGAAATACAGGGCAACAG
>DYSN01000391.1 GCA_020718205.1 Draconibacterium orientale | reverse complement strand
CCTCAAAGTGATGATGAAATTTTCGCTACTCCGTTAAAATTTCCTTTAGATTTTTCGTCCATTGTAGGACAAAGCCAATCCAAACGAGCATTAGAAATTGCAGCGGCTGGAAGTCATAATATTTTACTCAATGGATCACCAGGATCAGGAAAAACACTCATGGCAAAAGCGTTTCCATCTATTCTTCCTCGTCTTACCAAAAAAGAAGCACTCGAAGTGACAGAAATTTATTCAGCAGCTGGGCTTTTGCCACCAAATACAGCACTGATCACCAGTCGTCCATTTCGAACCATTCATCACACAGCATCAAGCATTTCTTTGGTTGGAGGAGGACGAAACCCATCTCCTGGAGAAATTTCACTTGCTCATCATGGAGTATTATTTTTAGACGAAGTGGCAGAATTTCCAACACAGGTTTTGGAAGTATTGAGACAACCTCTAGAAGACCGAAAAATAACTGTTTCTAGAGTATCTGGCAGTGGAAGTTTTCCTGCTCATTTTACTTTAGTTGCGGCAATGAATCCGTGTCCGTGTGGATATTATAAAGTGCCAAACAGTGATAAACAATGCACATGCCCATTGCAACTAGTGCAAAGATATCAAAAAAAACTTTCTGGTCCTTTTTTGGATCGTATTGATTTATATGTTGATGTTTCTCCTGTAAAAGTAGAATCATTGCAGCACGAACATAGTTCAGAAAGTTCAGCTGACATTGCAAAACGAGTACAAAAAGCACGAGACATGCAAACCTCACGATTTATAAATCTTCCTATTCATTCCAACGCAGAAATGAACCCAGAACATCTTAAACAATTTTGTGTGTTGAACAAAGAAAGCACACAGCTATTGCAAACAGCAGTAAAACAATTTGGTCTTTCCGCCCGAAGTTATCATCGAGTTATAAAAGTGGCAAGAACTATTGCCGATTTAGCACAAAGTGAAACCATTGAAATGACACACATTGCAGAAGCGTTACAATATCGAATGAAAGTGGAAGATTAAATTTGA
>DYSN01000052.1 GCA_020718205.1 Draconibacterium orientale | reverse complement strand
ACTTCCCGATTGGGCCAGATAAAACCAATGCCGGAATTAATTTTATGTGAATAGAAGAATTTTCCTACCCCTTTTCTTCAGTACTTTTTACTTTTGTTGCTCCAAAAATGGAAGTTTGTGGAGATATAAACGCACATTGAGCCGCTGATTCCTTAAATTTGGATTATCCATTGAAAAATCAATTCCCATGAAAAATACTTTTGCAATCATTCTTCTGATAATCACTGTTTTTTACTTCCAGAATGCTTATTCTCAAACGCTTAAACCTGGTTTCGATATTGATGAATTTGCCGAAATCATGACCATTTCTGCTCGAACCGGTAGTCCTCTACACTATTATACCGATTCGGCTTATATTGCGGAACCCCAAAAATTTAAACTCATTTATCGATCTGCGGAAATGGGCCTGCTCAACCTTTGGGAACTTTGGCTGAGCCCCGATAAAGTAGCAGTTATCACTGTCCGCGGAACGATTCCAAAACCCGAAAGCTGGATGTCGAATTTCTATGCAGCCATGGTGCCTGCAAAGGGAAAGCTTACTCTCGATTCGGCTTTGGTATTTGATTATGAGCTTTCCACCGACCCAAAAGCTGCTGTTCATGTGGGTTGGCTCATGAGTACCGGTTTTCTTGCTGCAGATATTCTTCCAAAAATCGACTCGTGCCATCAGCAGGGAATCAAAGACTTCATCATCACCGGACACAGTCAGGGGGGTGGAATTTCCTACCTTTTAACAGCGCATCTTCTCCATTTAAAAGCCATAAACCGAATCCCCGCCGATGTCGTTTTCAAGACCTATTGTTCTGCAGCACCAAAGCCTGGCAATCTCTATTTTGCCTACGACTACGAGCTGGCTACCCAGGGCGGTTGGGCTTTTAATGTGGTAAACCGGGCCGATTGGGTTCCCGAAACGCCTATTTCCATTCAAACCCTCAACGATTTTAACGAGGTGAATCCATTTTATGGAGCCAAAGACATCATTAAAAAGCAAAAATTCCCCAAAAATCTCATTCTCCGTTTTGTCTATAACAAGCTCGAAAAGCCAGGAAAGAAAGCCCGGCGCAACTACGAAAAATATTTGGGAAAAGTCCTGGAAAAAGAAATAAAGAAAATGGTTAAGGGTTTTAATGTGGATAGCTATTATCATAGCAGTCACTATGTTAGAACAGGAACAACCATCATTCTCAATCCAACCCCCGACTATTACAAAAAATATCCCCAAAACTCAAAAAGTCCCTGGGTTCACCATTTTCATCATCCCTATATTTTTCTCATCAACCCCCAATTGCTTCAAAATCCAGAATTTATTGAAGCAAAATAATTCCCGCAAGCTGTTTATAATCAATCAAATCTGTTGGCTCTGAATTGGATAATCATTTTCACCATTTTTACCCATGCAAACATTCAAAATCAACTATATTTGCCGCTGAATTAACAAAATGGAAACCCGAAAAAAAGACCATATCAACCTGGCTTCTCAAGCCCAGCTTTTTGAACAGGAAGTGGCAGATTCGTTTTACTACGAGCCACTATTAACTTCCAACGAGCTCAAACCGCTTCCCAAAACTAAGTTTTTGAACAAGGAACTCAGCCTTCCACTTTGGGTGAGCAGCATGACCGGTGGAACACTCGAAGCCCGAAAAATCAACCAAAACCTGGCAAAAGCCTGCGCGGAATTTTGCCTGGGAATGAGTCTTGGTTCCTGCCGCTCACTTTTGGAAAGCAACGACCGATTCGACGATTTTAATGTTCGTCCCATAATGGGCCCCGACTTGCCTTTTTATGCAAATCTGGGGATTGCCCAGGTGGAGAAAGTAATTCAGGAAAATCAGGTTGATAAGATTAATGAGCTTATTTTCAGGCTTCAGGCTGACGGCCTGATTGTTCATGTGAACCCTTTACAGGAACTCCTGCAACCCGAAGGCGACATCTATTTCAACCCCCCAATAGAAACCATTTCCAGTCTTTTAGAAAAATTTGAATTCCCTGTCATAGTAAAAGAAGTTGGACAAGGCATGGGGCCAAAAAGCCTCGAAGCATTGTTTCGTCTGCCAGTAGCAGGAATTGAATTTGGTGCCCTTGGGGGAACCAATTTCAGCCTTATTGAGCTCATGCGAAGCAACGACTTAATGCTCGAAGAAATGGGCGATTGGGCTACCATTGGCCACACCGCGTTCGAAATGGTGGAATTTATCAACCTTCTGCCAAAGGAATTGGTAGCCCAAAAACAAATTATCATCAGCGGGGGAATCAATCCCTTATCAGGGTTTTATCTCAAGCAACAGCTTCAGGCTCCATCAGTTATGGGGATGGCTTATCGGTTTTTGAAATATGCCCGCGAAGATTACAATCAACTCCGAAACTATATATTGATGATTCAGAAGAGCCTGCAAATGGCTCAAAATTTTTTACATAAAATTTAATCATGCGCGAAAAAGAGATTATCAAAGGATTTTCAAAACTCGATAAAGAAGACAAAATTAAAAAAGTAGCTTCATTCTTTCATGATTCCGAAAGGGTTGAAAAAGAGCTTAAATCGTTTTGGCATCCCGAAATTGAAACCCAAAAACTCTTCGACGAATTTGCCGAAAATACCATCTCCAATTTTTATTTCCCCTATGGAATGGCTCCCAACGTAATCATCAATGGGAAAAACTACATGATTCCCATGGTGATAGAAGAAAGCTCGGTGGTTGCAGCCGCCAGCAACAGCGCCAAATTCTGGAGTACCAGGGGAGGCTTTCACACCAAAATTATCGGCCTCACCAAAATAGGACAAGTCCATTTTACCTGGGCCGGAGCTCCCGAAAAACTAAAGCAACATTTTCCCCAGCTGCGCAAATTATTCTTCAACGGAACTGAATACATCACCAAAAATATGCGCCAAAGGGGCGGGGGTATTTTAGATATTGAACTGGTGGATATGCGCCACGAAATAGCTGATTACTATCAGATTAAAGCTCAGTTTAATACCATCGATTCCATGGGAGCAAACTTCATCAACTCCTGTTTGGAAGAATTTGCCGACATCCTGAAAAACTACGTGATCGAGAACGAAGAACTCAAAGCTTTTCCCGCTCAGGTTATCATGTCCATCCTCTCCAATTACACCCCCGATTGCCTCGTAGAAGCCTGGGTAGAGTGCAACGTTGACGAGCTCGAAGGCGTAGATCCGGATATCTCGGCTCAGGAATTTGCCTGGAAATTCGAAAAAGCGGTGCAGGTAGCCACTGTGGATACTTTCCGCGCCACAACCCACAACAAAGGCATTTTCAATGGAATAGATGCGGTGGTTTTAGCCACAGGAAACGATTTTAGAGCTGTGGAAGCCTGTGGACATACCTATGCTGCCCGCGATGGAAAATACAGAAGTCTCACCTTTATCGAGCTCAAAGATGGAAGGTTTAAATACACTTTGCGCGTTCCTTTGTCGTTGGGCACGGTGGGCGGACTCACAAAACTCCATCCCTTAGCCCGTTTTACCATGGAATTGCTGGGCGATCCTCATGCCGAAGACCTTATGCAAATAGCTGCCGTTGCTGGGCTGGCCAATAATTTCGGAGCTTTAAGAAGCCTCACAACCAAAGGAATTCAAAAAGGGCATATGAAAATGCATTTATTAAATATTTTGAATAACTTCGGCGTCACAGAAACAGAGAAACATGCTGCCATTGAGTATTTTAAAACCCGCAAGGTTTTGTTCAATGCAGTGGAAGAATTTGTGAAAGATGTTAGAAAGAAATAGTGGCTTTCTGATTATTTTCGTAAATTAGTTTGAAGAACAAACATTGAAAAATGAATATTGCTGCTTTTCACTCCAACGGGAAATTATTGATAACCGGAGAATATCTGGTTCTCGATGGAGCTTTGGCCATGGCAGTGCCTACCAAATACGGACAAAAACTCGAAGTTAGTCTTCACGAAGATTTTAGCGGAATCCGCTGGGAAGCCAGTGTGCTCAATAAAGGTTGGCTCCAGGTAAACTTTGGTTCGCGACTTTTCAACATCATTCACACAAACGACCAAAAACTGGCCCTCCACCTGAAACAAATTCTCAAAAAAGCCTTCGACCTGGCCAATATTTCTGTGGATAACCAAAAAGGAATAAAAATTCGTACCAATCTCGACTTCGATAAAAGCTGGGGATTGGGTTCCAGTTCAACTTTGTTGTCGAATATAGGTTATTGGCTCGATGTAAACCCTTATCAGTTAGCCCGTCAAACAAGCAATGGAAGTGGCGTAGACGTGGCCACAGCCCGCAGCGATAAACCCATTCTCTATAAATTGGTGAATGGCGAACCTCAGGTTACGGCCATAGAATTTGAACCGGCTTTTGCCAATCAAATCTACTTTGTGCATTTGGGGACCAAGCAAAATTCAGCCCAAAGCGTGGAACAATACCGCCAAAAAGTAAAAGCCACCTCCCAAAACATAGACGAAATAAGCCTTTTGAGCGAAATCATCAGCAAAACAAAATCATTTCTCGATTTCAATAAGGCTTTGGCCGAACACGAAAATATCATTTCATCCCTGCTCAATGAAGCACGAATCAAAGACCGCTTCTTTAGCGATTTTGGAGGCGAAATAAAATCGCTGGGTGCCTGGGGGGGCGATTTCGTGATGGCTACTTTTCAGGGCGAAGAGAAAGAACTCAGAAACTATTTTACCAAAAAAAGCCATAAAACCATTCTCGGATATCACGAAATGGTACTCTCATCCTAATGTTTGGCCGACACAATTTCCTCCGAAAATTTCTTCATGCACCACTGCTTTCCAAATAAAGAATGCCTTTAAAATATATTTGAGAGCGGGTTGAAGGTTGGGTGAGAAAATTGCAATTTCCGAAGCGTAGCTCAAGTTAATGAAAATCACTAATCTATATAATTTGTTTCTGTAGTTCACAAGCCTTTTTAGCCCGGGCAATCTATTCACCGAAAAGATAATATGACATCCGTTTTTGTGTTTATAATGACAAATATTTGCGAATTTTGCACAATCGGCTTTTAACAACTTTATGGTTGAAAGAAACTCATCGAAATCAAAACAACTAACTTTGTGACAAATATTTAATGCCCCAATGACAAAAAAGACCAATAAAACAAAGGAGGAGATTCCGGTTGAGGAGGATCAGCCTAAGAAGCCTAAGAGTAAAAAAATAGATTTGGCGGCTGCCCGCGAAAGCAAAGCGAAGATAATAATTGGGTTGTTTTTGATGTTTTTTGCGCTCTATCTGGCCTTTGCCATTGTCTCCTATTTCTATTTCTGGAGCTCCGATTTCGATAAAATCTATACTTTTGAATGGAAAGACCTCAGCGGAGAAATACCAATAGAAAATTGGGGGGGATATCTGGGCGCCTGGATTGCTCATATGCTGGTTTATAAAATGATTGGAGCTGGTTCGATTCTGTTCGCACTCATTTTTTTCCTCATTGGCACTAAACTCACCATTAAAAAACAACTTTTGCCCTTTGCCAAAACCTTGAAAATGTCGTTCGTTTCCATGGTTTGGTTTGCTGTTTTTTTCGGCTCGGTTTTCCGCAATTCATCTTTTGCAGTTCTGGGGGGCACTTTTGGTTATCAGAGTTCCTTGTGGATTCAAGGTATTATGGGAATAGCCGGGTTGGTTTTTCTGTTATTGTTTTCTCTATTGGCCTTTTTGCTGGTTCATTTTAATTTTATAATTGTGTGGGTCCGACAGTGGCTCATTGAAAGGGAACGGAAATATAAAATCGCCCGGGAAGTTAGGGAACAGCGTAAAATGGAAGAAGCCCGCAACAGGCAAACCGAAAAAACCGATAAATACAATCCACACGAATTTGCTGTGGAAGAAAATGACCCGGACGAAGAAGTAGAATTGGTTCTTAAACAAAAAGATGGGATACCCAAATCGTTTGCTACCATTAAACCTTCTGAAACTAAAACCACACATCAACAAAAACCTGAACCACAAATTACTGAAAATCAAAACCATGCTGAGATTCCAACAACAGATAATGATGATGACATCCATCTGGAAGTTGAAATTGCTAACAATCAGGATGATATACTGCCCGAGCCTGTGATTGTTTCCATGCTTCAGACGGAAGAATCTGTGGCCAAAATTGCGGATGAAGAAGAAGTAGAGGCCGCCGACGATCTCGAAGTAGAAGCAGGAGAGGAAGAAACCGGAGAAACCATGGTACGCCATAGAATCGACACTCCCTACGATCCCACCGAAGACCTGGCCGACTATATCTTCCCAAAACTCGAATTTCTCGAAATGCATGGCTCCGACAAAATCAATATTTACAAAGAAGAACTCGAAGCCAATAAGAATAAAATTGTGGAAACTCTGAATCACTATAATATTAAAATTCAGAAGATTAAAGCCACCGTAGGCCCTACTGTTACCCTCTACGAAATCGTTCCTGCACCAGGCATCAGAATTTCCAAAATCAGAAATCTTGAAGACGATATCGCCCTGAGTTTGTCCGCTCTGGGAATCAGAATCATAGCACCAATACCCGGCAAAGGTTCCATCGGAATCGAAGTCCCCAACAGCAAACCCGAAATTGTGCCCATGCGTGCCGTTTTACAATCGAAAGTTTTTCAGGAGTCTACCTTCGATTTGCCTGTGGTTATAGGCAAAACAATCAACAACGAAAGTTTTGCCTTCGATTTGGCCAAAATGCCCCATCTCCTCATGGCGGGTGCCACCGGTCAGGGGAAATCTGTTGGCCTCAATGCCATCATTACCTCGCTGCTTTATAAGAAACATCCCGCCCAGCTAAAATTTGTCATGGTCGATCCCAAAAAAGTGGAACTCACACTTTTTAGTAAAATCGAACGTCATTATCTGGCCAAACTTCCCAATTCCGAAGAAGCCATCATCACCGATACTCAGGCGGTTGTGCACACTTTATACAGCCTCGTAACCGAAATGGACAACCGTTACGACCTTCTTAAAGATGCTCAGGTTAGAAATATTAAGGAGTACAACGCCAAATTTATTTCCCGTCGCCTAAATCCCAACAATGGTCACAGATATATGCCCTATATTGTGTTGGTGGTCGACGAATTTGCCGATCTCATCATGACTGCGGGCAAGGAAGTTGAAGGCCCCATAGCCCGCCTGGCTCAACTTGCACGAGCTATTGGTATTCACCTTATTATAGCAACCCAGCGGCCCAGCGTGAATGTTATTACCGGGATTATCAAAGCCAACTTCCCGGCCCGCGTAGCCTTCAGGGTTACCTCGCGAATCGACTCCCGAACCATTCTCGACGCCGGGGGTGCCGATCAGCTTATTGGCCGTGGAGACATGCTTTTCTCAACAGGTAACGATATGGTGCGCCTTCAATGTGCCTTTATCGATACCCCCGAAGTGGAACAAATCACCGATTTTATAGGAAGTCAAAGGGGTTATACTTCAGCATTTATACTTCCCGAATCTAAAGAAGATGTAGGTGAGCAGGATGCAGACATCTCACCCGCCGATCGCGATGAGCTCTTTGAAGATGCTGCCCGGGTTATTGTAAATGCTCAGCAAGGCTCCACATCACTCATTCAGCGAAAACTCAAACTTGGATATAATCGAGCTGGTAGAATCATAGACCAGCTCGAAGCTGCGGGTATTGTAGGCCCTTTCGAAGGAAGTAAAGCCCGCGAAGTGAGAGTTGGAAACGAAATGGCTTTGGAACAATTTTTGAAGGATCTTAAAGCAAAAGAGCAAAATTGATTCAGATAAATGTAATTTTGCCCATGTCTTAATTTAATTATAAACGAAAATTCTTATGAATCATTCAGCAAAACTTTTGATTTCAGCTTTTATCTTCTTGGTCATCTCAATAGGTTTAAATGCGCAAAACTCCACCAAAATTCTCGACGACCTCAGTAAAAAGACAAATTCCTACAGCAATATCAAGGCAACTTTTTCCTATAAAATGCTGAATGCCAAAGCAGGTATCAATGAAATAACCAATGGAACCTTGCTGGTAACCGGAAACAAATACCACTTAAGTATTGCTGGTCAGGAGGTTATTAGCGATGGTGCCACCGTGTGGACACTTTTGCCCGAAAGTAACGAAGTGCAAATTAATTCGGTGACCGAAGAAAGCGGATTCAGCCCATCAAAACTGCTGGCCAATTATAATGTCGATTATAATTCCAAATTAGAAAACGATATTACGAAAGATGGTAAATCTTGCTATCAGATAAAACTGACCCCCAAACAGAAAAATTCAAATTTCAATTATGTAATTCTTATTGTCAATAAGGAATTGCTTCAATTAGCGAGCTTTGTAATATACGATTTCGACGATAACGTTTTTACCTACGACATTAAGCAATTCACCACCAATTCGAGCCTTCCCGCCGATAGTTTTATTTTTAATGAAAAGAATTATCCGGGTATTGAAGTTATCGACTTGCGATAACCTACTAGCGATTGATTTGCTTTAATGCTTTTTTAAGCTCATCAAAATTCACGGGCTTGCTGATGAAACCACTCATACCCGCACCAATACATTGATTTTCCGATTCGCCCAGCACATTGGCGGTCATGGCATAAATTACCGGGGGTTTTTCGCCTGTGTTCATGTAGTGTTTTAAGATAATGCGGGTTGCATCAAGTCCATCCATCTCGGGCATTTGAACATCCATCAACACATAGTCGAAATGTTCGTTTTTGCAGGCTTCAACAGCTTCCCGGCCATTGCGTGCTATCTGAGCTGTAATTCCAATATTACTCAGTTGGCTCATGGTAACTTTCTGATTGATAATATTATCCTCCGCCACCAGCACTTTGAGCTTCGAAAAATATCCAGCTTCACTTTCTATGGACTCCACAGTTTCCAATCCTTCATCTTCACCTTTCCCCATGGCTTTCATTATAGCTTTATATAATTTAAGCTCGCGAACGGGTTTCATTAAATAGCCGTGAATCAACGATTTTTCTTCCTCCGTAAATTCTATTCTAATACTCGACAATATTAGGATTGGTATATTTTCGCTTATATTTAGCTGCTTTATTTCCCTCACAAAATCTATCCCCGAATAATTGGGCATTTGCATATCAAGAACCGCAATATGGTAAGCTTTGGTGCGCACACTGTTGAGCGCCAGAGCCGGATTGGTAAACACATCGACCGAAAAACCCCATTGGCTTAATTGGCCCGAGAGAATGGTTAGATTTGTGATGTTGTCATCCAAAACCAAAGCCCTGTAACCTTTGAAAAGATTTGGAATGGTTTTTAAGGGTTTTATCTCATGGAGCGAATGGGTATCAACAGGTAGCGTAAAATAGAAAGTAGAACCCATGTTAACCTCCGACTCAAGGCCTATTTCGCCCCCCAAAAGGGTTACCAGTTGTTTCGAAATGGCCAATCCCAATCCTGTACCCTCAAATCTTCGTGCAATACTAGCATCCGCCTGCGAGAATGATTGAAACAGTTTGTCCAATTTATCCTTAGCTATTCCTATGCCCGTATCTTTAATCTGAAACACTATAAAATCGCCATTAACCGATTTTTTTTGTGTTATATTGAGTACTACTTCTCCTTTTTCGGTGAATTTAATGGCATTGTTTATTAGGTTTACCAAGATCTGCTTTAAGCGGTGAGGATCGGAAATAATGTAGCGGGGAATTTGGGTATCGTAGTGAAACAGCAATTCTATTTTTTTCTTGGCTGCACTGCTAAACAGAAGTGCTAAAACATCTTCGCAAGCCTCTATCACATCGAAGCTTTGCATGTCCATCTCCATTTTACCCTGCTCTATTTTCGAATAGTCCAGAATATCGTTGATAACAGTAAGCAAATTGTCGCCGCTTATGCGAATCGTATCTACATATTCCGATTGTTCTTTGGTCAGTTTGGTTCGTTTGAGCAAATCGGTCATGCCAATGACTCCATTCATCGGGGTGCGTATTTCATGACTCATGGTGGCTAAAAATTCAGCTTTTGCTCTAGCTCCCTGTTCCGCTTTTTCTTTTGCCTGCTTAAAATAATAAGCAAATCGGTACGAAAGTATCAGCGATTGAAAAAAGAAGAATAAGATATATCCAATAAAATATAAATAGGGATAGCTTGGCACAAGGGTGAGATAGTTGAGTATCTGAAGCACAAACACCGTGAAAAGAATGACGATGCTTATAACAGCGTAGAACGAGCCTTCCCGCTTGCGCGATGCGGCCATAACAAAAACATAAGTCCCATAGGCAATATATATAAACAGAACAATGAAAAATGGCAGAATTAGAAAGGTAAATACCTGACTATCAAGAAAAATAGTGATTAAACTCAAGCCTATAGAAACTCCTTTTAAAGCATTCGCAGCCCATTTATTGGTTTCGTTGGGATAAACAGCCTGAATGAAAAGGATAAAAAGCAACGGGCTCAAAAACAATGTAATGTATTCCAGCCGGACGGTGAGTTGCCACGGTAGATTTGGCATCATACTATGTAAATAATACTCGTTGGTGCCAATAATCCGATAGCTGTATACTAAGCAAAACAAGCTGAAATACAACACTGCTTTATTGTGACGGCCAAACAGGAATAAGCCCATAAAAAACAAACCACCCATTATCAATGCTCCGGTCAATAATAAATCGATGCCAATAATCTGCTCTCGTGCCGATACTATTGATTTAGCTTTGCCAAGTTTTGGGGGAATTATAAGCCCGCCTTTGCTATGATGAAAATTCGAAATAAGAATAACAATCTCGTTCGTATCTTGCCTCAGCGTAAAAGGTACAGTGAGGGTGAGCCATTGAGGTTTACTTTCCGCTTTGATCATCCCAACCACCCCGTTGTGGGCAATTAAGTTCCCATTGAGATAGAATTCATAAGCGGTATAAAAATCGTGAAGATAAAAAGCAAAAACTTCTTCGCTTTTTGGCATAATAAAATGCATTCTATAGGTAGCATACCCATTGGCGGCAATACCATCAAGTTTCTCTATATCAGACCAAAGATGCGGAAAGGTTTCGTAATGTATTTGGTCTGTTTGCTTGAATTCAGCGGGTTTTATAAGCTGTTTCCAGTAATATTCCCATTCCCCAACAAAATCAACTGAGCTCTTGTCAAAATTCCTTGTAGTTAAATCAAGGTAGCCCTTTTGTATCGTGGGCGATGGCACTGATTGAGTCTGCCCCATAACAGCATAAAATATCAGGACAAAGAAAACGACTATCAGATTCTTCTTTAGCATTGCTGTTTTAACGGGTTCTATTTCATTAAGCATATTCTAAGCGGGCTACCAATAATGCTTAAAATTACAAAAAAATTTTATCTTTCGCCCGGCTTTCAAAAAAATATAAAAAACAATAATATTCTTGGATAGTTTTATTATTCTCATTATATTTACCATTATAATTATTAAAAAAGTAATCACAACAAATGCGTTTTATTGAAGCTTTGATTCAACCTGAGCTTTAAAAACTTGAAAGGCCTCTGTGGAATAAACAAACAAAATATAATCACATGAAACATAAAATTTGGTTCGACGAGATAGACCAAATAGCCTATTTAGAATTTCTAGGCGACTACCTCCGTACAGATGTCGAGCCCATCCTAACCAAAATCGATGAGTTTTTTGTTAACAAATCCCTTCGACAAGTCATCATTGTTATGAGCGAAACCCATAAGGTCGAGAACCGCGAAACCCGCGAAGAATCCAATAAGGGCCTTCAGAAAAGCGGCGTTACCGAAGTGGCTTTTGTTGGTGGTAGCGCGGCCAATAGAATGATAGCCAGAATTTTAGTAAAAACCGGAATCATTAAAATAGATGGAGAGTTTTTTAAAAATATACCAGAAGCTATTCAATGGCTTAAAAGTAAAAGACATTAATTATGGACAACAGTTTGAAATTAACCAATGTTAAAGAACGTATCGATCATATCGAGGAAGTTCTGTCATCTGTAGCCGCAGGTGATTTGGATATTCGGGTCAATTCGGGCATCGAAGACGATCTTACAGGCATCGAAGAAGCCATCAATATCCTGATTGAAGACCTGACGCATGAGCTTAAACAAAGTCAAAAGCTTCAGCATGAGATGCAGGAAAAGCTGAAAAAAATTCAGGAACAACAAAAAACTATCATCCAGCAACAGGAAGACCTCATGGAACTTTCGAGTCCTGTGAGCAAAGTGTGGGACAATATCCTCATTCTGCCCGTTATCGGAACCCTCGATAGCCAAAGAACCCAGGTAATGATGGAAAACCTGCTCCAGAAAATTGTTGATACCGGATGTACTATGGCCATTCTCGATATTACCGGTGTTCCTACCGTGGACACTCAGGTAGCCAACCATTTGCTCAAAACCGTTACATCCGCCCGTTTGCTTGGTGCCGATTGTATCATTAGCGGAATAAGTCCCGCAATTGCCCAAACCATTGTGCACCTCGGTATAGACCTCTCCGCCATTAAAACCAAGGCAACCCTTCAGGATGCCATGATTTTTGCCATGAAGCACAGCAAAAAAACCCCTGAAATTGATATTAAAAAATTGACAGAAGATTTCTCAGAAAAGGATATATAATGGACAATTATTACGAAAAGAAAATACCGATAATTAAAATCGGACCCTATTTAATCGTTTCTATTCAGGTAGATATGCACGATAAGCTCGCCCTTCAGCTTCAAACTCAAATTCTTGAGGAAATCGAAAGAACCGGAGCCAGGGGAGTTCTCATCGACATCTCTGTTTTGGAAATGGTGGATAGCTTCATCGGTCGAATGCTTTCGGGTATGGCTTCCATGGCCAGTATTATGGATGCGGCAGTGGTTATTGTGGGTATGCAACCCGCCGTGGCCATCACACTCGTGGAACTTGGGCTCGAAATGCCTGGAGTCGATACCGCTCTGAATATGGAACGAGGAATGCAATTGCTCGAAAAACGAATTGCTTCTATAAACGATTAATAACCACACCAAATGCAAAGTTTTACCTTTAATAGCGATTGGATTTTGCTTGGATCTTTTCAGGTGCAAACCGAAAATGATATCGTGAAGGTGAGGCAAATGGTCAGACAGTATGCTAAAGACTGCAGAATGGGTATAGTTGAACAAACCCGAATAACGACTGCCGTAAGCGAGCTCCTTCGAAATATGTATCAATATGCCAATGGAGGCGAAGTGACAGTCAATACCGATGAAGCTAACAACCATCAGGCTCTCATTATTACTTTCGTCGACCGCGGGCCCGGTATCGATAACCTTGACCTGGCCATGAGCGACGGCTACACCTCCGGTGGTGGAATGGGCTATGGTTTGCCTGGCGCCAAAAGGCTTGTCGACTCCTTCGAAATTCGAACCGAAGTTAATTTTGGCACAGAAATCCGACTCATGAAATGGAAATGACCCGCACCAACATACTTAGCTTCCCTGTTGATAATGAATCAGATGTGGGTGTGTGCCGAAGAAAATCTGTGGCTCTGGCCAATGAAATGGGTTTCAGCGATGTAAAAACCGGCGAAGTTGCCATTATTGTCACCGAACTTGTTACCAATATTCTAAAACATGGGGGAGGAAGGGGAAAAGTAATTATTTGCCAAATCGAAAATTCCCAGGGACAGCGAGCCATCGAAATATGGAGCTGCGATGTGGGAAAAGGAATTACCGATCTCTCTCAGGTATTGAAAGATGGGTTCAGCCAATCAAACAGCCTGGGTCTAGGGCTGGGTTCCATCCGTCGTTTCAGCGACGAACTCGAAGTAAATCCCGACGATAAAGAATTTTTCGACCAACCCTTCATCGATACATCTCTTCAAGCCCGGCATTGTATCCGAAGCCGGAAATGGTTGCCAAACAAACAGTGGCTTGGGAATAATAAAAACATAGAAACAGGTGCTGCATCACGTTGTAAACCAGGCGAATCGCTCAATGGCGATGCCTATGTTATTAACTACCTGAACCCAACTATTTGCATTGCCTCTGTAATCGATGGCCTGGGTCATGGTAAAGAAGCCAACCTTGCATCTCAACTCGCCCGTCAGCAAATTCTTCAAAGAGCCGACCAACCAATTGATTCACTTATGATTACCATCCACAATGCCATCAGGGGAACCCGGGGCGTTACCATTGGAGTTGCTTATATCAACACCGAAACGAACAAATTGTTTTTCTCTGGAATAGGAAATATCGAAAGCTTTATCATGACACCCAACGGAAAAAAGAATTTACTTTCCTTCGGGGGAATCATGGGGCATAATATGCGAACACCCCGTGTCTTCGAATTTCCGTTCAATCCGGGCGATATACTAATTCTTCATTCCGACGGCATTACCAGCAGATGGAAGCCCGAAGACCTGGACTGGAAATCATCTCCCCAAAAAAATGCCGAAATAATTCTTAACCAATTTTCACGACCCAATGACGATGCTACCGTTCTTATCATCAGCAACACTCTATGAAGTAGGCGAATTGAAGATTCAATTTGAATCGGACGTGGTTCGGGCTCGTAACCTCGGTTCCCTGCTTGCAGCGGAATGTAAATTCGATAATACCAATAGAATCAGAATAGGAACCACCATATCTGAGCTTTGTCGTAATATTATAGAACACGCCAATCAAGGCCTTCTCAATTTTTATATAGCAACCCGCAGCCGCAACAGCGATGGACTGGTTTTTCAATGGACCGATCATGGAGAAGGCATTCAGGACATCAATTTAATAAGAGAAGGTAATTTCCAATCTAAAAAAGGAATGGGAGTGGGGCTCATGGGCAGCCAGCGATTGATGGACGATTTCCATATCGAAACTTCTAAAAACGGTACAAAAATTACCGCTGCTAAATGGCTTCCCCGCATTAGCTCTCTCATGGATAAGGATCGGATTGAGCATATTCAGACCGCATTTCTTCAAACCATTGAACGGGGCGATAATAGCCTCGTGGAAACCATCAATGCACAAAACAATGAGCTATTCTATCTTTTAAAGCAACTTCAGGAGCGCAATACCCAAATCGAATCCATCAATCAGGAGCTCGAAGAAACCAATAAGGGGATACTGGCTTTGAACCGGGAATTGGAAAACAAAGCAGCTGATATTGCCAAAGCCATGGAAGAAGCTCAATCGGCAAATCTGGCAAAAAGTGAATTCTTAGCCAATATGAGCCACGAAATCCGAACTCCCATGAACGGAGTTATCGGCATGCTCGAACTCGTTTTGCCCACCAATCTTGCCATGGAGCAATACCAGTTTTTAAAAATGGCCAAAGACAGCGCCGATGTTCTTCTCGATCTCATAAACGATATTCTCGATTTCTCCAAAATTGAAGCCGGACAGCTGGAGCTAGAAGAAATCGACTTTAATTTATATGAATTGGTAGAAGCTGTTTCGGATGTAATCATTCAACAAATAGAAAATAAGGGACTTGAGTTAAATCTCTTTATAAAAAGCTCGGTTCCACGATTTGTAATTGGCGATCCCACCCGTTTGCGCCAAATCCTGACTAACCTGTTGAGCAATGCCCTTAAATTCACCGAAAAGGGGGAAATTAATATTCAGGTCGAAATGCTCAATGATGGAAACCTTGACCAGCCTGCTCACATTTCGGAAGTTGAGTTGTTGTTCAGCGTAAAAGATACCGGTCTGGGAATTCCGCTCAATCGTCAGTCGGCCATTTTCGATAGCTTCTCGCAGGCCGATAGCTCCACAACACGCAAATACGGAGGCACCGGTCTGGGTTTGAGTATTTGCAAACAACTCGTGAACCTGATGAGTGGCGAAATCTGGGTAAAAAGTGAGCCCGGTGAAGGAAGCACATTCTTTTTTACCACCCGTTTACAAGATTCTGTCAAAAACAAAACAATTCAACGTTCCTTGCCAGAGCAGCTGCATAATATCAATATTCTGGCGGTTGATGATAACGAAACCAACCGGATCATCATTAGAGAAACCTTAAAAACCTACGGACTCAATGCCACTATCTTCGATCATCCGCAATTGGCTCTTGAAGATTTTTTAATGCAACACGTAGACTTCTATCAGTTAGTCATTACCGATTTTCAAATGCCGGGTATGAGTGGCTATGATCTCATTAAAAGAATAAGAGAAACCAGCCAGATTCCAGCGGTGGTATTGACTTCGGTGGGTGCCTGGGGCGAAAAAAAGACCTTTAAGGAGTTGGGTCATGTGGCCTATTTGACCAAACCAGTGAAACAAAGTCAATTCTTCGACAGCGTTATCAATGTTTTAGGCTTGTCGGGCAACAACAACCAAAACCCCATTCAAAAAGAGCAAACCGACTATTTACAAAATCTTCTTCAACTTCCGGCAACTACCTGCATCCTGTTGGCAGAGGATAATCTTATCAACCAAAGGGTTGCTATTGCTCTCATTAAAAAGGCTGGAATACAGGTAGATATAGCTGCCGATGGCCAGGAAGCCCTTATAGCGGTGCGAAGTAAAAAATATGATTTGGTTCTGATGGATGTTCAAATGCCCAAAATGGATGGTTTAGACGCAACTATCGCCATAAGAAAAGAATTTGGTCCGAAAGATTTGCCCATTGTAGCCATGACAGCCAACGCCATGAAAGGCGATAAAGAAAAGTGCATTATAGCCGGAATGAACGATTACTTGTCAAAACCCATAAAACCCAAAGAGCTTTATCATACCCTGGAGACATGGCTCATTCATGATTAACCCCTGAATTTTTCTTCAAACAAATGGTTATTTGCTAAGTTATTCTAATGCCAATTACCAGAATATCATCCAATTGCTCTTCGTTTTTCATCCAGTCGACAATGGTATTGTCCAAGTGCTGCTTTTGTGTTTTGACATCCAAATTACAAATAGTACCCAACATTTCCTTAAATCTCTTCCTCATGAATTTCTTTCCCTGTGGGCCCCCAAACTGATCTATATAACCATCGGAGAACAAATAAACCATATCGCCTGTCTGAACCTGAACCACATTATTCTCAAATACCTTTGGCTCCAGCGACGATCCAATGGGCTGTTTATCGGCCTTTACTTCTTCAATACTATTTCTGTTGGCAACGTAAATGGGGTTTTGTGCACCGGCAAATTCTACTTGTTTGGAATCTAAATCAATGCTCACCAACGACATATCCATCCCATCTTTCACATCACTATCCGAGTGACGAACAAAAGTATCAACCACCAAATCGTTGAGCTTGTTGAGGATGTCGCCGGGCTTGGTTAAATGGAATTCCATAACAGTTCTGTTTAAATTGTTATAGCCCACAATACTCACAAAAGCTCCCGGAACCCCATGTCCGGTGCAATCAACAGCTGCAACAAATACTTTTCTTCCAACTTTCTCAAACCAATAAAAGTCTCCACTCACAATATCTTTGGGTTTGTAAAGAATAAACGATTCGGGTAAGTGTTTCTCCACAAACTGGTCGCGGGGTAAAATGGTTTGCTGAATCCGTTTAGCATATCTTATGGAATCCATAATATTTAGATTCTTCTCTTCTATCTCCTTCTTTTGCAGGGTAATTTCATCATTTTTAGCCGATAACAGGGCATTGGCCTTTTTCTTTTGCTTATATCCGCGATACACCTGAACGGCAATAAGAATCACCAAAACCAAACCTCCAAGCATGGCAAGGAGCATAATTTGCTGACTTCTGCTTTGGGCTTTTTGTTTATCGATAGTCAGTGCCTGTTTTTCAATTTCTTGTTGCTTTTTCTCGGTTTGGTATTTGGTTTCCATCTCCTGCAAAAGCTTGGCACTCTCCTCGTTAAATAAACTGTCTTTCATCTCAGAATAGAGTACATGATTATAATAGGCCTCCCTGTAGTTATTCTGTTTAACAAAACTTTGAGTTAAGGAATAGGCCGATGACTTCATTGACGTTTTTAACTTAAGTTTTTTGGCAATTTCAAGACTTTTAGCCGAGGAGTCAATAGCTTGCTGGTAATGTCCTAAAGCATAATGAATATCACCAATATTGTTCAAGCAAGTAGAAAGGTTTTTACTGTCATCAAGTTTGTATAGTAAAATCAGCGATTGAGTATAATAATCCAGCGCATTTTGAAATTTACCCATTTTTTCATTCACATATCCTAAATTCATAAGAGTGATTGCCATTCCAGTTTCGTCCTTTGAAACAATTTTATATTGAAGCACACTTTTATATTGCTCTAAAGCACGCTCATATTCCTCTGTTTTCGAATAAACAGTAGCCATGTTTTCTCTTGTACTGTTTGCCTTTGGATTATCTTTTAAACTTATTCGGATGTTGAGGGATTGCTGAAAATATTGAAGTGCCAGAGAATAGTTTAATAGACCATCTTGAATGTTGCCAATGTTATTTAAGATATTACCTTGGCTAACCGAGTCTTTGACGGCTTCAGCAATATATAGAGCATTTTGGTAGGCTTCGAGAGATTTGGGATAGTCTCCCATTTGGTAGTAGCAAACCCCTATCATATACATGCTATTCGCTAAGGTGCTGCTATCATTATTTTTTAAAAAATATTCTATGGTGGTTTGATTATTTTTAATGGCTTTATCAAAATCATTATTGATATAGTTTATAATTGCAATCTGCTGATAACTAGATGCCAGGTTAGTGTAATCATCTATCTTTTCAGCTAGTTGGATTGACTTATTCAAGTAATACAGAGAACTATCAAAGTCTTTTTTATAAAAATAGGAGTACCCAATTCTTCTATTCGTTCTCGCTATATCCTTACTAAATGATGCTTCCTCTGCAATTTTAAGTGCTTGGTTAAAAAACTGATTCGCGGAATCAGGATATTTTTTAAAAAGGGAAGTGCCTTTCTGATTAAGTGAATCAATGATTGCTCTTGGATTTTTATTCGTTGTATTGTTTTCATTATTAGCTTGTGCCGATCCATATATTATTGCTATTACAAAAAATAATACTTTCAAAAGACCATTAATCAATTTCATTTTTGGATTTTTTAAATTGTTGAATACAAATATACTCCATTCGGAATAACAAAAAAGGATGGTATATTACCATCCTTTAAAAAACATGATTTGGTAAGGCAAATATTTATTCGTTGGTATACAAAATTACATTTGAGATATTTGTATTTGGTACAGTTATCTGAATATTTATCGGACTACTCTGTAAAGGATAACCATTATCCAAGTGGATGGTGTATGTACCAACTGGTAAATTAGTAAAACTCCAACTACCATCACTTGCAGTTGTAGTTACAATATACGATGAGCCACCTTCACAATCCTCTTCAAAATCTAAAATTACATCAACATTCTTAACAGGCTCTCCTTTAGAGGCATCTGTTAAAACATACCCACTTATTTGTGAGCTACCATTTCCTATTTGAGCTAATAAAGCCGATGAACCTAAAACAAGTAGGAATGCGAAAAAACTAATTACCTTTTTCATATCGAATAAAATTTGAGTTTATAATTGTGTAAATGTATATATATATAAATATACAAAAAATAATTGATAAAAATTGCTATTAAATAGAAAGAGACTAAATAAATCAACTCGTATTCGAATAAATAGTAAACATTAATTTGAGTAATTTTGCCCATAAAAATGCGAATCGATATCCTCACCATATTCCCCGAAATGTTCCAAGGCCCTTTTAATCACTCAATTGTTAATCGTGCCATTGATAAAAAGAAAGCTCAAATCCATCTTCACAATATTCGCGATTATTCTACCGATAAGCATAAGCGTGTCGACGATTACCCTTTTAGCGGAGGCGCAGGAATGGTTATGATGGCCGAACCCATCGTTTCGCTGATCGAAAAGCTTCAATCTGAACGAACCTACGATGAAATTATATTTATGACACCCGATGGTGAGCTTTACAATCAGAAAACCGCCAACATTTTGTCAGGGTACCAAAATATTATAATTCTTTGCGGCCATTATAAAGGTATCGACGAGCGCGTTAGAGAAAACTATATTACCATGGAAATCAGTGTGGGTGACTATGTTCTGAGTGGAGGTGAATTGGGTGCCATGATATTGGCCGATAGCATTATAAGGCTAATTCCAGGTGTGTTGGGCGACGAAACTTCCGCTCTTTCCGATTCCTTTCAGGATGGATTGCTATCACCACCGGTCTATACGCGTCCTGCCGATTTCAGGGGATTTAAAGTCCCGGAAGTATTAATGTCGGGCAATGAGAAGAAAATTGCAGAGTGGAAATACGAGCAAGCATTGAATCGAACAAAACTCCGCCGCCCCCAATTATATCAAAACTATATAAACGAGGCGTAAAAAATTATTGTTTTATAACTACCAAAAGCTTCTTTCCTAAATATATTGCTATTTTTACTCACTGAAAATAGCTTAATATTTGGTTCATGAAAAAAATCCCAAAGTATAAATCATTAAGAATAATTGCTGTCTCCGGCATCTTGTATTTCTTTCTGGTTATGCCATTTATGGGCTTTATTCTGGTTCAAAAAATCCCGGAATATATCAAGCTGGGATATATTAACACCGATGTAAATAACGCAGATTCAGTGGTTTCTATCCAGGAGGGACCCATTACCATCAAACTTTCGCCATCCGATTCTGTTACTCTTTTACAAGACTCAGTTACCCAAACTGATAGCAAAGTAGTTGATGAGCTTTCGAATGGTTTCAATGCAGGGTTCAATTCAGGCAGATCGCAAAGCAAAAAAGATAATAATACAACCAACTCTAAACCAGGTCATTTCAATACTTCCTTTGGCATCTTTTTTTGGGGAATATTTATAGCAATGATTCTGGATTTGGTGGTCTCTTATCCATTTAACAGATATTTCCGCCGAAAAAGAAAAGGACTTGAAGTGTCACCACGACTCGAGTTTTTCTGTCGCCGGTTTCTGCTCCACATGCCATTAATCAGCACAGGTCTTTTTTCACTGGTCATGATTGCAACGGTGGGATATATTGGTTATATCAACCTTTTTGTCGATTTTTCAGATTCGGTGAACGCAGAAATCTTCGACGATTATTTCTACATCTCCATCTTGGCCGCGTTTTTATCATCTTTATTCGTTTATTATTGGCACAAACATCGGGTGCATCTCTTTTATCTCGAAGTATTATTTAATGAGGAAGAGTTGCGTAAAAGAATCTTTAAAAAAGCCATCGGGAAAATTAAAAACCGCCTGTGGTTAGCCAGTGGAATGACTGCATTATTGCCGCTTACCATCGTTTTCTTCTATTTGATTCTAAGCATCACCAAAGTAAATACTCTCAACGTAGATTTAACATCACCCCTGGTTCGGCAAATTATATTGGGTAATTACGTCGAGCTTTTCAACGACAATGAAATAAAGGAATTTAGTTACATGAATTCAGTAAACACCTTTATGATGTTTTTCGGAATTGGCACCAGTATTTTTGTATCGCTCATCTATATCATTTCCTTTGTCCGCTGGACAACCATGGATATCATTTTTCCTGTGAAAGAGCTCCTTATGAACATGCAGAAAACAGGGGAGGGAAAGAATGCGAACTTCAGCATCGTAAGAACCAACGACGAAATAGGTGAGCTCGCCGAAGGGTTCAATATCATGTCGTTACGAATAAAAAACTATATCGGTCATATTAACGATATTAACCAATCATACTATAGGTTTGTTCCCAAACAATTCCTCGATTTTCTCGATAAAAAGAATATCCTCGATATTCATTTGGGCGATCAGATTCAAAAAGAAATGACAGTTATGTTCTCCGATATCAGATCGTTCACCGAGATATCCGAGCAAATGTCGCCCCGCGAAAACTTCAATTTTATCAATCATTATTTGGGCTATATGGAGCCTATTATTAGCAGGAACCACGGTTTTATCGATAAATATATTGGCGATTCCATCATGGCATTGTTTCCCGATTCTCCCGACGATGCCATCAATGCTGCCATCGAAATGCGTGCTAAGCTACAGGAGTTTAACGACGATTTAAAGCTCAGTAACATGCAGCCAATCAACAGTGGAATAGGCATAAACACAGGAAACCTGATGCTGGGAATTGTTGGGGGAAAAGGTAGAATTGAAGGAACAGTAATTTCAGATCACGTGAATTTGGCCAGCCGTCTCGAAGGCCTCACAAAAAAATATGGGACATCTGTCATTATTAGCCAGGATACCCTCATTAAATTGAAAAATCCACAGAATTATCATTTTCGTTTCCTCGATATGGTAACAGTTAAAGGCAAAAGAAACTCGGTTAATATCTTCGAAATACTTGATGGTGAGGTAGTTAATATCAGAAATGCCAAAATTCAGACCAACGAAGCCTTCAAAAAGGCCTTGCAATATTACCGCAACAGAGATATGATTCAGGCACTCAGTATTTTTAAAGAAGTTGAGGTCAACTCACCCAGCGATATGGCGGTGAAATTATACATTAAACGATGCGAAGCCTTCATTCAGAATGGAATTCCCGATGATTGGGATGGCATTTCTTCCTATTTCGAAAAGTAATACACTTAATCGACGACCTCGGGCAATAGATAATCAGTTTCCTGCGAAAAAAAATAAGCCAATCTTAGGAATGTCATAAGTAGTAATTTTGAACAAAATCGGGATTATGTTAGCAGACGTACTTATTATGACCTATGTTCTATTGATGGCTTTATTGATATTTCAAGCAGAAAAGCTGTCGGATAATTCAGTAAAAGTAATTTTAATGGGGTTGTTTCTAACTCCTATTGTAGGTTATATCATGTTAGCTTGGTACCAAAAAATGAATGCCATTAAGTCTTAATAATTCAATCTATTGCGGGGCTATTTTTTCTTACGCTTTCGTTGAGCATAGCTTTTTTCAGCCTCGTCCATTTGTTTCATCAGTGTTTTCCAGTCAGTATGTGCATCTTCCGATTCTTTAACAACCTCCGAGTAATCAGAATAGCCAATATCAACTAAAGTGATTTTCTTCCCCAACAATTCTTCAATTTGAAGCAATAGAGGGTCTTCCTGTGGGCTGCAGAAAGAATAAGCTTTTCCGCGTTTAATACCCCGGCCAGTTCGTCCAACCCGGTGAACATAGTTCTCAGGTTGTTCAGGAATATCGTAATTCACTACAAAGTCAACATCTGGAAAATCTATCCCGCGGGCACTTATATCAGTTGCCACCAAAACATTAATCAACGATTTATTAAATTGACTCATAATTTCGTTTCGCTCCTCCTGTGTTTTTCCGCTATGAATGGATAAACATTTGATACTTACCCTTTCCATTGCTTGAACTACCCGCTCTGCACGTACTTTTGTCCTTGTAAAAACGATGAACCGTGCCTCAGGATAGTTTTTTATGATTCTTTCAAGAAAAAACCGTTTATCATCTTGCTCCACTTTAATCAGCGCATGGTCAATATTTTTCGAAACCGGATCCTTGGGCGATATCTGAATTCTAATGGGATTGGTTACCAAACTGTAAGCCAGCTTTTTGATTTCAGCATCAATGGTTGCCGAGAAGAAAAGGGTTTGTCTTTTAGCGGGTAAAAACTTCAACAAATCTCTGATATCTTTAATAAAGCCCAAATCAAGCATATGGTCAGCCTCATCAAGTACCAGAAAATCAATGCGTGATAGTACGATATAACCCTGGCTCACCAAATCGAACATCCTGCCGGGAGTGGCAATCAATACATCAATTCCTTCTTCCAATTTTTGAATCTGAGGCCCCTGGTCTATTCCCCCTACCACACAAAAGCTTTTAACCCGGGTATTTTGCGCCAGTTTTTTAAATACATCATCTATCTGAATGGCCAATTCCCTCGTTGGTACCATTACCAACGCCTTAATGCCATCCTTTCTCGATTGAAATTTCTTTTTAGCGTGAAGTTTTTCGATAATCGGTATGGCAAAGGCTGCAGTTTTTCCTGTGCCAGTTTGTGCAATAGCCAAAATATCTTCTCCTCTTAATATATGGGGGATGGTTTTAAACTGGATATCGGTGGGCTTTTTAAAACCCAACTTCCCAATACTCATTTTAACCTCATCAGAAAAATGGTAGTCTTCGAATTTCATAACTTCATTTTAGGCGGCTAAGATACAAATACTGGGTTGATTGGAGCTTTTTTTCATCCCGCATATTTTTTCGGGTTATTCCTGCTTAATATTAGGGTGATTTGCTTTAAATAGTCGGGAAAGCCCTGTATTTTTCAAGGTTCTTAACAAAATCAGAAGCTGGAGAAACAACAAATAGAAATAATTTTGCATCCATGTTAAAAAGATATTTCAAGCATTTTAAAAGCAAATGGAACATCCAATCCAATTGGCAGTTGGTTCGTATCATGACAGTTTTTGCCCTGGCAGGTCAAAGTATTCTTTTTACAATGCCATTGATTAGGGATTATTTTGGCATCTCACCCGATATTAATATATTCCGGAAGATACTTTTTTTTATATTTTTTTCCTTCCCAATATATCAATTTTACCTAATTTTTTGGGCAATATTTCTTGGTGAATTTCGATTTTTTGTCAATTTTTGTAAAGACAAGTTTTCAAAAATCTAAAAAAATCCGGTATATTTTTATGAAGAAATAATTAGAATAATTATATAAACTATAGATTATCAATAATATAAAATTTTTTCATATTTATTTTTTCATTTCCCTTGTTAAATTGAAAAATCTATTACCTTTGCACCCGTTTTAGCACGATACGGAAGTATTAGCGTTAGGCAAAGAG
>DYSN01000152.1 GCA_020718205.1 Draconibacterium orientale | reverse complement strand
CTACAGCAAAGTTCGATGTGTAAATTAAGAAACCGCCGTATACCGAACGGTACGTACGGTGGTGTGAGAGGTCGGAAAATAAAATAGGTGAAAATCTATTTTATTTTCCTCCTACTCGATTGATTTTTTTTTGGCTGCCTTTAGGCCCAGAGCACTTTATCGGCTAAAGATTCACTTTCACCCCAAGCCTTGCCCACCAGCTGTAAAACTCCTGCTTCAGCACCCTGTCGCGGGTTCCGAGATAGTATTTCTGGGGCGCGTTGGTCAGATTTACCATATCCACAAACACGTTTAAATAGCTGTTTATATTGTAGTTGGCATTGAAATCGAGATGCAATTCGCGGTCGTAGTATTCGTCTAAATCGGCATCGGCACCCAGTTTATAGAGAAATTCGTTGTGATAGTTGAGCGAAAGCTTGGCGTAGAATTTCTTGTTATCGTAGAAAACAGCGGCGTTGATGGTGTGCTTTGCCTGTCCGGGCAACGAAATTTTTTCGAGCTCGGAGCTGGATGTAAAAAGCTCTAAGGAATCGGCTCCAAAAATAACCACAGCATCGGTATAGTTGGCTGGGTATCTTTTATTTACCCAGGCGTTGCTGTGGGTGAAGGTATAGTTGAAATAAACCCCAAAATCGTTGAGGCCTTCGGGTAAAAATGAAAGCTTCGATTGAACCATGGCTTCGGCTCCCATCACCTGGGATCTGTCGCCATTGATGGCTTTGGTAATCTCTACCAGGCCATAATCCTCAGGATCGCCTTCGTGGGCAAATCGTTTATAATAGAAAATGAAATTGTCAATATTCTTGTAGAACAAACCTCCGCTGAGTATTCCATCGCCCCCGAGATATTTCTCTATTAAAACATCGAAATTGAGCGAAGTAGGAAAAACCAAATCGGGGTTTCCATATTTTACTTCGTCGTAATCTTCTTCGCGATAAGGAAGCACATCTTCGAAATTGGGGCGAGAATAGGTGTACGTTACAGCGCCTCTCAAATTGAGAGTGGGTGAGAAACTATAGCGGGTTTGAAACTGAGGCAGTATAAAACTGTGGGTTCTTTTATCGGTAAGGGTGGTCATGGTATCGAAAACACCTTTGAGCGTGGTGATTTTGGTTCCGGTATAATCGATGGAAGTTTGCTCAAAGCGAACGCCCCCCAGCAACATGAGTTTGCCAATATCGTGGCGGGCCATTACATAGGCGGCTACAATATTCTCGTCGGCCTGATAATCTTCGCCGTAGTTCTTCATTTTCGATTCGGTTCTGTCGATGATAAAAAACTGCTGATTGTAATTAAAGAAATCTTTCAGCTCAGCAGCGCCAGGCATATGATCGATGAGATAGCCGTGATTGAGCAGATTATTATCGGAGAAGCCATCGGTAACCGAATTCACCGACAAATATTGGCCTGTACCGGGATAGAGATAGGAGGTGGTGCGATAGGCGCCATAGCTTTGGGCTACAATTTCGCGCTCCTTGTTTTTGTTTCTCCATTTGGCGCCAAATTTTATATATCCTTCGTTATCAGTCTCTTTAAGGTAAAAAAGTTTATAGTTGATTTTGGCAGTGATATTTTTGTCGGTCACCTTATCCTGTTGCATCAGCATCTGATTGAGAGCGAAATTATCGTAATCGGTGGCATTGGTGGCATTGTCGGGGTCTGGAAATTCGACGGTGGGCCAGTCGGGATTTGTTCTCACAATTTCCATGGCAATGGCATGACCGGGATTATCGAATTCGGCTTCGAACCGGTTTGGTTGGTTTTCCGAAGCGTGGGCATAGGCCACTTCATAGTCTATTTCTCCACCAAGGAACGGATGTTCTCCCCCCAGATTCACTGTATTGATTTGTTGAATTTTCTCCCGCTGTTTAATGTCGTGATTTACACCTCCGTAGAGATAGTAGGTTTCGCTGGCAGCATCTTCTAAATCATAGATTTTACGTCGGCGGGTTTCGTTGTCGCTGTAATTGTTGTACATGGCGCGGAGGTATATATTCGATTCTTTACTGAAAGAGTAATCGAGTGTAGCCGAAATACCGGTTCGCTTGCGGGTGATGTCGTAGTGCCGCAACTGAAATTCACGGTATTGTACATAGTAATTATCCACGCCCGATCCCTGGCTTCCCCAAAAAGGGCCTTTGGCATATTTAAATTCCAGATTGTCAGCGCCCTGATCGTTTTGATAGGCCGAACCATTGATATAGAATCCGAAGTTTTTGTAGCGGTTTCCGTAGGCAAACTGGGCTTGATAATTGGGAGACTGCCGCAGGTGATTGTAGCCACCGCTAAAAAGTGCATTGATTTGGGGCTTATCGCCCGAAGCTTTTTTGGTAACGATATTCACCGAACCCCCTATTCCATCGGCGTCCATATCGGGGGTGAGTACTTTGGTAACTTCGATAATATCAATTTGATTGGCCGAAATCACATCCATGCCCACATAGCGCACATTTCCCTCGGGCGATGGAATTTGCTCGCCATTGATATTGAAGTTGGTGAGTTCGGGAGGCGTTCCGCGAAGCTGAATATATTTTCCTTCGCCCTGATCGCGCTGAAGCGTGATACCCGGAATACGCTGAACCACATCGGCGGCAGAAACATCGGGGAATTTATCAATCTGTTCCGACGATACAACGTTTTTAATGTTCACAGCTTCGCGCTGTTCCACCATAGCTTTCACCTGACCTAAGGCTTCGCCGGTAACTTCTACCAGTTCAAGCTCTTCGGCCATGGGCTTTAGTTTAATGGTTAATGAATTCTGTTTCTCTTTCGCTGATAGGGCATGGGTGAATTCGGTGCTTTCGTAGCCAATAAAACTCACCAGCAAAACGATCGATTCACCTTTTATTCCATCCAATTTAAATTTCCCCTGACCATCGGCACTTGTTCCCAGTTGAGTTCCTTTTAACATTACGGTTGCACCGGGAAGCACTTCGCCAGTAAAGGCGTCAACAACTTTTCCCCTGATGGTGGTTGATTTGGTATTTTGACCTGAAACCGATATTGTAAAAGCAACGAGCAACACAGTGGCTAATTGCTGAAAAAGAAAACGTATTTTCATGGTTAATGTATTTGATTTAAAAAGGTAGGGGTAGCCCAAACGAGCCACCCCCAATCTTTATTATTATTATGAAAAAAAGCATTTATTGATATTCTCTTATTCGAGAATTAATTTTTGAGAAGAAACTGTGTTACCTTGTTTCAAAGTGATCAAATACAGTCCTTTGGACAATCCGTTAACATGGATAGAAGAAACAGGACCGTTCTCAATTACCTGAGTTAATACCAGAGCACCCAATTGATTGTAAACAGAAACCACAGATGCTTCATCTTGTACCAAACGGATATTTACGATTCCGTTAGTAGCAGGATTTGGGCTGATAATGAAAGCGGGTTTCGATTCTATTGATTCGGTTATGCCGGTATTGGTGCGATAATAAATCAAAAGCTGAGGAACTCTTTCGGGGTGATTCACGCCATCACCACCATCTTCGGGGTCTGCAATATTTTCGAAGGCTTCAACTTCGCGGGCATTTTCCAAATCGCTGGGGCCCTGGTCTTCGCCTAACATGGTGAAAGCCATTGAATTACCAGAATACCAACCTGCACGGTTTACAATTTCCTGAACCACAGGAGCAATATCGGGGCTTCTGTAGAATTCCCAAAGACCCCATTCTTCGGCCACTGTCCATTCAACCGACGCTGTGGTTTGCGGACGGGCAGTAATGAGATTTTCTAAATCGTAGGTGGCAGCATTGTCAGAAGCTTCGCCTACTATGGTTAGATTGGCTACATCTTCGGCAGTTTTGCCTTCGTGAGAGCAGAAACGTAGATAAGCGCTGTCGATGGTTGCATTTTGGGGAATGGTAATATTTTGGAAACGCAGACCAGCAGTAACGATAAACAGTTTTTCGGGTTCGCCTTCCCAGCCCATATCCAAATCGTCGTCGGTTAAAGCATCCATGGCATCGTGTTCCTGTTCGGCATCGTCGGACGAAGTGTTTACGATAATCAGCTCGCCAGTGGAAAGCTCAATGGTATCGTTGGCTCCGTTTTGAACAATTCTTCTTTCGAGAACAAAAGTGGGGGCAGTGTAATAAATAACCAGGCGGGGGATTCTTTCGGGGTGGTTTACACCGTCGCCACCATCTTCCGGATCAGCAATATTTTCGAAACCTTCCACTTCGCGGGCGTTCTCAAGATCGCTGGGACCCTGGTCTTCGCCTTGAAAAATGAGAGCCAAAGCATTTCCGAGTGACCAGCCATCGCGGTCAACCACTTCCTGAATAATGTCTTTGATATCGGGAGTTCTGTAGAAAGCCCAGAGATCCCATTCTTCGGCCACTTCCCAACGAACAGAAGCTGTTGTTTTGGGGCGGGCAGTAATGAGGTTGTCTAAATCGAAAGTTACCGCGTTGTCGGTAGCTTCGGCAGTGATATTGATTTTGGCCACATCTTCGGCACTTTTACCTTCGTGAGAACAAAACTCAACAAAAGCAGAATCGATGATTGCTCCGGCAGGAATGGTGATGTTTTGGAAGCGGAGACCAGCGGTTACAATAAAAAGTTTTTCGGGTTCACCTTCCCAGCCTATGTCCAAATCGTCGTCGTTTAGGGCGTCCATAGCATCTTGTTCTTGTTCGGCATCATCGGAAGAGGTAGCTACTATAACCAGTTCGCCGGTTGAGAGTTCAATGGTATCGTTGGTACCATTTTGCATAATTCTGCGGTCGAACATGGCAGACTGAGCCTGCAATGTATAACCCATGGCAAGCATAAAGATTGCAAAAAGTAGATTTTTCATCATAATATAGTTTTAGTTAATAATCGATTTGAATTTTAAGTGCGAAATTCACCTATACGGCTCAAACCCATGTAAACGCATTATTAAGTTATGATTAACTATTAGTTAAACTACTGAAAAATAGATATTTATAGATTTTGTTTTTTTGGGCAAAAACCATCGGTCCGGCAAAATGATGTCAGGAGATATTGAGATGAGCCATCTGATGAAGTGTTGAATGGAAGCTTTGGTGGGATGGTGATAAATTTACGTTTGGTTGTATGAGTAGGGCGGGATTTCGGGATGCATTCCTATCCACCATTGGAAAAAATCGATGCGAAAACAAATGCTTGCAAACCGATGAATCCCGACTGTTTTTAATTGTGTGCTGAGCACTGTCTACTGAGCGTCAGTCACTGACCGAATCCAAAGTAAGACGAAGTATGGACTTCTCGCCGGGCACTGTCCCGATATTGAATCGGGACCGCTCAAAGTCCTACTTATTGGCACAGGTTCATTTTGTCTGCAGACTAATCGTAATGAAATCTGCATTTTGCAATCAAAATTTCATCGTCTTTTACTTTATAGATTAGCCGATGCTCCCCATCAATTCTCCTTGACCAGTATCCCGTATACTGAAATTTCAATGGTTCAGGATTTCCAATACCAGAAAAAGGTTGACGTGAAATATCTTTAAGCAATTCATTTATTTTTTTGACATACTTTTGATTTGTCTTTTGCCAATATAAATAGTCCTCCCATGACTCGTCTACAAATATGTATTTCATTCTTCAATCAATTCTTTTGAAAATGAATCACCTTTTGAAAGCTTCTCGATTGCGGAATCTAATCTAGACTGATTAATCTTACTTGTCAATTCATGATTAGTAGCTTGTAAAGAGTTATATTCAGACAATGGAATTATCACGACACCACTATCTTTTCCGCGATTAATTATCAAAGTTTCAAAGTTTTCAGTAACTCTGTCAAGATATCTTTTGATGTCTTTTCTAAAGTCAGATATTGATGCTGTTAACATAATTATAATTTTTATTAGTACGTAATTTTGTACAAATTTACGTACATTATTTTTGAAAATGCAAGTTTTTTTTGAATGTGTGGTAACGGCAGTCCGCCAGAAAACCAACCAACGAACCGTTATTTCCACCAAAAATCCAACCACAGAACCCACCTAATCCCGAAAAAATAATAAAAAGCACAATAACTCCATAGATTTTCAGTACTGAGACTGGGGTGGGG
>DYSN01000390.1 GCA_020718205.1 Draconibacterium orientale | reverse complement strand
CCTTTTACAAGTTTGTTGAATCCCCCGCGGATAAGCGGACCAAAAATTGAGGTCATAGATGTGGCAAAAACGGTAATGCCGGAAATAATGACCGAAATAGTGAACAATCGTGCTGATTCAGAAACAGGGACAATATCGCCATAGCCGACGGTTGACATGGTTTCTATCGAAAAATAGAACGCGGTCATCAAACTTTCTATTCGCGGATTAAAACCTTCGCTTAAATAAAGCGCACCGTAGGTTGAGTAAAACAGTAATGTCGTGAAACTAATAAATGCAAAAATTGTCCCGGCTGCGGCGCTACTGTGGGAGAAGTCTTTGCGCAGTATCAGCAAAAACACCAGCGTAAAAATGCAAAATCCAATACTAAATTTCAGCCAGGGATAAAAATGCAGGGTGTAAATTAGCGCTATCAACAACAAAATGATACTGATTGCCCATGCGAGCTTTGCCCGGAACAGTAAGCCAATGGAGTTCAGGACAAGAAAGACGCCGAGCATAAAGAGTGGGGCGTTTGCCAGCAAGGAGAGATCCAACTCTGAAAATGCTTTGATATGGAAAATATCAAGCAAATTGACCGACATACCATAGATTGTTTTAAAAATAAGCAATCCATTTAAAAAGACGGCCAGCGCGAGAATGTCGTGCCGAAGGGTCACCCATAAATTTGTTGCTGTTTGTTTGAATGTAGCCCAGTGACTCACTGATACCTCTGTAACCACAATTTTGTTTAATTATCTTAGCGTGCACATTTTCTGAACATACATGCAGCGCGTGAATGTGTTAAACAATAGTAGATGACTTTATCCGCAGTAATCAAAGGATTTGAGCGAGCAACTGTACCTCAGGAAAGGTCATTTTTCCTGAATATGCTCACATCATATAAAGAAATACAGATAAAGTTATTATCTGCTTGTGGTGGTGAATGCACTGACCGGCTATAAGGAAAGGCCAAACAAGAACACGGTTGCAAAAACCGTGCCCTTAAATATTGAATCTCTATTCAGAACACTTTCTTAAAT
>DYSN01000151.1 GCA_020718205.1 Draconibacterium orientale | reverse complement strand
CCGTTTAAGCTCTATTTCGAGCCCTGGGTTTTGGAACCCCTGAACGAGTCGGATGTGGAGATGTATTTTTATCCCGAAAGCATCGTAGTGAACAGCCGAAAGCAGATAGAACGAGCCGAAATCACCCTTTTCGACCTGGCCGGACGAGTGGTGGAGCAGTTCAGTCCCCAAAACTTTTTCCGCTTCGAACAACCCGTGAACCTTCCCACAGGGCACTATATCCTCCAGCTTCGCAGCGGCGATCTTGTGTTAAACAGGAAAATTTTGGTGAGAAGGTAGATTTTATTGCGTAATCAAAACAGGTTCAGAACCGCATCCTTTAATCGTCCGGAATTAAGTCTTCGTGGGAACATCTTTTAAATTCGGGCTGAATGTTAAAATGTGTGATATCATGAGCCAAAAGTATAAGCTCCACACGGTCAAGTACTTGTTCGAACTCCTGCAAACGCGCATCGTGGGTCATGCTGATATGGGCTTCGAAAAATATATCTTTCTCGTTCAATTGCCACAAATGCACATGATGCACGTTTTTTATGCTCTCAATTCCTTTTATTTCCTCCGCAATTACTTCTATATCATAGTTCGCCGGCGAAAACTGCATAAGTATTTTATAGGAGCTCTTTAAAATGCCTGCACTGCTCCAGATTAAATAAGTGGCAATGAGAATGGAAAGAAAACTGTCGATATAAAAGAATCCGGTATATTTCATCACAATACCACCAACCAAAACCGCCACCGAGGTGAGTAAATCGGTGAGCAAATGCAAATAGGCCGACTTCATATTCAAATTTCTATGAGCATCGCGCTGAAGCAACACCACGCTCAAAGCATTGACAATGATGCCCCCCAGAGCAAAATAGATGACCAAATCCGATGCTATTTCGCGGGTTTCGAAAAACAGTTTGGAGGCTTCAACCAGCAAAAACACGGCAATGGCTATGAGGGTGAGTGCATTGATAAAAGCAGCCAGAATTTCGGCTCTCTTGAATCCAAATGTCTGCTTTAAAGTAATTTTTCGATGCGCGAGTCTGTGGGCAAAGAAACTGAGCAACAGCGAAACCACATCGCTGAAATTGTGCAAAGCATCGGTGAGCAAAGCCATGCTGCCAGAAATCAATCCCCCAACCACCTGTGCCAGTGTAATCAGGAGATTTAAAACCACCGCCCAGCCCAGATTCTTTTTTGAAATCTCCAGGTGATGATCGTGATGATGATGTGTATGAGCTCCCGACATATATCTTTGATTTACAGTCTTTTTACATAATAAGTCATGGCTCCTTTATTGCCCTGATTGTCGTAGAAGCTTATAAACTGAAGCTTATAAAAAAAGCCGTCGTTGTTTTTTATCACATAGTTTTTATCGGCAACAATGGTGTAGTTTCCGCCATCGAAATCGTAAAGTTTCCAGTCGTAGCCAATGATATCGGCCTGGGTCGAAAAAATGTATTTCGATGTGTCGGCAATGCTGATACTCTCGAAGTTATCGGCGGTTTCGGCTACGGTAACCTGATAAGGATTCGACAAAACTCCCACCAGATTATAATCGTAAGGATCGCCAACATCGGTAAAAAGAACGGTGGAATAACGGCTGAACTTCAGGCTCCAGTCCTGCTTTTCGGGTTCCACAGAAACAATGCCATCGTCGAAGGAAAGAAACATGAAATTGAACATCGGATTTTTTTCAAGGGTTACTGTTTGCTCCCCGCTACCATCGAGATTGGCCCAGGTGATTTGGTATTTATTGTCCACCCAGTCCAATATTATTTTTTTGAATCCCTGCGGATGAAACTGGCTATCCAGCCCGCGGTCAATCACGTAAACCTGCTTTTTCGATTGCATGGTTCCGCCAACTTTTTCTATCCATGTGCCAATGGCGGTACTGTCGTTATTCCCGCTCGATGCATCGAAGCTCATAGCTAAACCATCGGCTGTTATCACCGATTCGAAATTGGTGGTTTGGGCATTGCCCGCATACATCATCAGGGCTGAATTGAGCTTCACGGTCCAGCTGCTGTCGCTACAGTCGAAGGCCAAATCCCAGGTGTCTATCAGGTTCGATGACCTGGATTCGAAGGTGTTTAAGTCGAAGAAAACCTGTGTCTCATAAAGGTTTCCCACAGGAGTGGTGATGGTTTCCAAAGGTAATGGAGGCATTTTTTCATCTTCCTTAAAGCAGGAAGAAAGCAGGAACAGCCCAGCGAAAAAGGCTGCAATCCGGAATATATTCTGACGTTTCTTCATGGCTAATACTTGGTGAAATTATACTTTAAACTAACGAAAAAAGTCCGACCCCAACCCACCAGCGATGATGTGCCCCCCGGCACACCATGGGCGCTTCCGCCTCCGGCAACACTGTTAAGCTGCACGTTGTCGAAAATGTTTTTGACTCCGGCACCAATCACTAAGGTGTTTTTAAAAAGCTGCCTGCTAACATTCAAATCCAGATTGTGATAAGCATCCATATAAACCATGCCAATGGAATTGTCTTCCAGATAAATGGGGTTGGGATATTTACCAAAATACTTGTACAACAGGAATAAATGGGCAGTATTATCCATAAAATGGAGCATCAAATTGGCCGATGCATCGTGGTTAAAATAAAAATCGTTGAGCCCCGATGAATATGTTTTGGTTCCGGTTACAGCATAGGATAATTCCAGTTCCACATGGTGCAATGGCCTGATAGTAAAATTATATACACCACCAAGCGACTCGAATTTGTCGATATTGGCATTGCGATAGAGAATTTTGTTTTCGACATTTACCTGAATGAGTGATATGCGCTCCGAAATCTGATTATAATAAAGCGTGAGCCTGTAATTGTAGGGGCGACTTTGAATGAGCACATGACCGGAATAGGCCAGATTAAAATTATGCGACCGTTCGGCTTTCAAATCGGCATTTCCTTCAATCTGGTGGTTGGTATCGTAAAAATAGAGATACAGCTCTTTGAGCGATGGAGCCCGAAAACCGCGGGCATAGCTGAACCGGATGCTGTTGCGCTCCCACTGATATTTCAGATTGAGCGATGGCACCAAAGGCGCGTTATATTTGGTGTTGATGGCTGCGCGGATGGCAGGCTGAAACATCAGGTTATCGGTGATATTCCATTTCAGAATCAGGAAAGCGGCATAATCGGCTATGCTTTCGTATTTATTTAAAATGCGTTTTCCTTTGGCATCTTCATAATTGATGTCGAATCCCATTTGATATTCAAGCACTTCGCTTTTGGTATGACGGTTATAGGTTCCCCGGGCCACAATAGTATTAAACACTGAGGTGTCGTGGTCATTGATTATCGGACTCAATACCGATTCTAAAGTACTCAGATTTTTGAAATAGGTTTGCTTGATTCTATCGTAATAAGAATAGCTGAACATGGTTTTTATACTGTTCAACTCAGATAGCTGGTAGTCGCCATGGAGGCTGGCATTCAAACGGTTGGTATAAAACCATATATCGTTTCCATAGATATAATAGGGCTCGTTGCGGTTGAGTAATTTCTCTTTAAACCCATCAACTTTGGCCTTAAGTTTCATTTTGGTAGAGGAGTAGACATAGTTCAGGCCTGCATTATACTGCTCCTTGGGTTTCCAATTCATCTCCCTTGAGTCGGGTTTTAAGGAGAAGCCATCGAAAAAATTTCGCCCGAAATTGGCACTTAGGGTATTTTTTTTCTTTTTCCAGCTCAGGTTTCCATTGGCGTTGTAAACTCCCACCGATTCGTAAAACAAATCAGCTCCGGCTTTAAAAGTGGCGTATCTATTCTCTTTGGTAATGATGTTGATAACGCCCCCCAAAGCATTGCTGCCATAAACCACCGACATGGGACCTTCCACAATTTCAATATGGTCAACCTCCGACAAGTTGATTTGGCTCAAGTCGATATTGCCATCGAGCCGCCCGATTACGGGGACATCGTCAACAAGAATTTTAATGTTTTCGCCTGTTATCCCCCCTAGCTTGAGCGATGAACCGGTGGAAGGGTCGTTGTTGATTTGAATATTTGCCTGATTGTTCAAAAGCTGATTCAGACTGGTAGAAGCCGAGTTTTCTATCTGTTTCGAGCCAATGAGCTGAATATTATAAATGGATTTATCCACGCTCACCGGTTTGTTTTGTCCGGTTACCACCACTTCGTTAAACTGCATGGTTTGGGTTTTCATTTTATATTCCACCAGCTCTTTCTGAGTTCTTAGCGTATCAATAATGGTTTCGAACCCAACAAACGAAATGCTGATGATGGCCTGACCCGAAAAACTAAAACGGGCTTTGCCATGGTCGTCGGTTAGCAAATAGTCGGTTTTGTCGGTTATGATATCGCGAATGCAAACATGACACCAAGGCAGCGGTTTGTTGGTTGCTGCTTCAATGGTATGTATTTGTATTTCAAGCTGTTGTGCCATTGATAAACCAACAACCAGAAGAAACAGAAGGGTTAAAATTCTTAGCTTCATATAAAAAAGAAACCCCGATAAACTTCTCCGAAGAAATTTACCGGGCTTGAATTATGGTCTCTTATTGTTTAACAAATTTTTGAGCTGCTCTTCCTTTTGGGGATGTCAAAATGAGTGTATAAACTCCTTGTTTTAAAGAAGTTATAGAGATTGTGCTCGTTGTGAAATCAGCATCAATGGTTTTACGGGTAACCAGCTTGCCGGTCATATCAACCACGGTAGCTTCCATGGTAGTGGTAGCATCGGTTATCAGGTTCAACTGATCCTGTGCGGGATTTGGATACAGTTCAAAAACAGATAAACCTGCCAACTCGTAAATGGCGGAATAATCGGTAATGTCTTTTTGAGTGAACGAGTAAGTTCCGGTAGATGAGCCACTAAAACCTGTGAAATAGAGTTTCCAATAGGTTGAATCGTTTCCTTCTTCGTTCAACACCTTGGAAAAATACACCCTTTGATCGTCCACATTATACATATAGGTATTCATGTCGAAGGTTTTCCAGTCACTGCCGATTTCGGATAAATTGCTGGTGAAAAAGCCTTCGGTATAGTTTTCGTAATCATTCTGGGCTACTCCATCTACCTGTTGAACAGTAACATAGGCAGAATTAATTTGAACTCCGGTAACATAGTAAGGAATGCTATAATCGAAATATTTGGTGAATAGCAATTGCCAGTTGGCCGAAGCTGGTTCCTTTTCGACTATAGAATTGGTTTCCATGGAATAATGGGCAAAATTCAAGCCTGGATAATCATCGGCAGAGAAGGTGAAAGTTTCTTCATTTCCTCCGTCAATATCGGCATATTTAATTACCCAGTTATTGATACCAGAATTTGGATCGCGGCTAACAATCCACATTTTTTTGTACTCACCAGCCACATTTTTCATCACAAAAAGACTGTCGCCTTCAATGATGTGGGTAGCCATATTATACACGCCCCAACCCTGGTCAAAAGCATCGTCCAGATTCATGTTACGGACAAAAGCACCGTTGTTCAAATCTTCTACAGAGTTATACATGGGTGTCCAGGTATACATTCCGGTGGTATCGATATCGTCCCAGGCAGTAGTATTGCCATTGGGATAGGTATAAACCTTCACGCCCGATCCATTATTGGCCAGAATATTGATATTCATTCGGTCAATGGCAAAAGCCATATCCCAGTTGGTTCTGGGGCTTGTGACCAAAGAGCCGTTGGAAAAGCTGTAGTAAACTTCGTTGGCATAAACATTGCCGATGGTTACTTCAACCGGAGTTTGAGCGGTAAGGGCAACTGCAAAAACTGATAAAAACAGTAAGGTAAAAATTCGGTTCATGACATTATAATTTATGTTGTTTAAAATTCAGGACACATTTCTCTTGCAGGAGTTGCAAACCTAAAAATTCAAATGGTCTATTGTTAACAAAATAACTATTAATTAACTTTTCAAAATCCCTGCAAGAATAATAGAATAATTTCAGCACCCCAATACCTAAATTTGATGATTCTGTTTCTTTTTCCTTTGTTTTCGCCAGGTTTATTGGCCCTGCGGAAATTAAAAATATCAACATAAAAATCATACGTGTCCGAACAATTTGAATTTTAGACTAACTTGATTTTCATGTTAT
>DYSN01000150.1:3646-6072 GCA_020718205.1 Draconibacterium orientale | reverse complement strand
TTATAGCGCTCAAACTCGCGCGGATCACCGCGAAATGCGCCCCAAATTTCAAAGCGACCGCTCAGGGTGCGGCATAATTGATGCCCCAACATGCCCCCCGCGCCAAGAATTAGTAACTTCATAATCGATTCTCCAATTTCGAATTATGCACGTGCTGATAAAAATCAATGACCTTTGGTTGGATCACGGTCGAACTCAATCTTTTACGGGCAGTTTCCCTATTTAAAGCAGCAGCCTGATCCACTAATACATCATCAGTCAATACCCGGCGAAGAGCCTTCTCAATTAAGTCCACATCCTCCGGCGGAACGACCAGACCGCTTTGACCATCAATAATCCACTCATCTGCGCATGCTGTACAGGATTGGATAGGGAACGCGCCCATTACCATTGATTCGAGCAATGAAGTGCTGATCGCATCGGAAATACTTAGTCCGATATAAACACGAGCCTGACCATACTTTTTCAACATCTCAGTGTGCGGGCTTGGAGGAATGATCTCAACGGGAACACCGGTTTCCAGGGCAAAAAGTTCGGTCGCAAGATCCACATCAGGTCCGCTCGAATAAACTGCAATTGAATAACCGCGCGATTTAAGTATATCCGCACAACGCGCCAAAGCTCTTAGCCCCGAGAAAGCCCTCCCCGCCCAACCCTGATACCCCTTGAGCAGAATTAATTTCCGTTCTGAAGTGTTACCAGGTTCCCTCAACAACTCGCACGCGGCGAGATCAAACCCGCCTGTATTGGGAAATACTGGCAATACCTCGCCGCGCAGTCCATACTCACGCGCAAGGATTACGTCACGCTCGCACTCGCATGAATAATAATCACAGTTTTCAAGCACGGCGCGCACCCGTTCCCGATGCTTTGCCAATCGTCCAAAAAGATAAATATCGCTTCCCCAATTCGTCGCAATCCATTTCGGAAACTTCCCCTTAAATTTTTTCTTCGCTTCCAAGGTTAGATATCCTGCTTCCTGGAATTCCATGGAATGGATAATATCCGGTTTAATTCGCATAATGGCGGCAACCAAGGCATGCACGAGATATGGCGACGGCTTTACCACCGGTTGTAACGGATTCAGTCTTTTTTGTATAACCCTATTCATGAGATTCATCACAAAAAAAGGAAGGCTGCTGTTCATATAACGTAAAGAATGGTTGCTATAAAATCCGGGAACTTCACAGCCGTTAATAAGGGTCAGGTCCTTCAATTCGGCATGCGGTTTTACGCTGTAAATGGGAAAAAGGAAACGCTCCCAATTGGCTCCATCAAGTTGATTTACCCATCTGGCAAGATGAATACTATTTGTCATTCCTATAAATAGAATTCGCATATTCTCTCTCAATTTAGCTTTCTTTGCATCCAAAAACTACCGCTTACGCCTTGTATTTAAGACAATCTTACACCAGACTAAATACCTTGACCAACAAAGGAATAAAAGGAGAAAAAGTATTTTTTCCAAATAACCAGTTTTTGATTCTGGGAATAAATCTTGAAATGAGCTTTAGCAAATTTTTTATGTTGGATTCCTGTGTATGCTGGTGGATAAAAAATCAACCAGTTTCTCACTCGCAACCTGTGGGTCAAAATCAAGTTTTGCCCTTTGGCGCGCATGATGGGTCGTCGCGCGACAAAAACCTTCATCGTTTATCAATTTGAGAATATGGTCTTTCAGACTAATCGGGTCATTCTCGCTTGCGACCAGTCCGCACTTATTTTTTTCCAGATAATGCGCCACAAAGGAATTAGCGGGCACATGAGCAAGCACTGGTCTGCCGCTGGCGAGGTATTCTCCCAATTTTCCCGGCGCAGATGTGCGAATAAGCTCTGGAATTGGGGACTCAAACGCGAGGGGAAGAAATAAAATATCGCCCACGCGCTGTTGTTCAAGTATTTCGTGATAAGGCAGGTGAGGGTGAATGAAGGTTTGGGTGCTCTGAATACCCTCGCTTGCCAATTGTTCAGGTTTCCGAGCCGTAAAAATATGCAGTTCGAGCGGGTATTCCTGCAACAATTTCATTGCTTGGATCAAGTTGCGAAAACAGCCAAAATTAGCAAGGTAGACATCTCCAGTATAGATGATCTTGATCCTGCTTTTTTGTCTAGAGACTTGAATATACAGCTCTTTCTCCAACTCAGTTTTATCGCACGGATTGCGTACCAGCGCAGCATCCACACCATAACGCCGTTGATACTCCTGACAAATAAATTCATTGGGACCGATAATTCCAGCAGAATGCCTAAATATATAGGGGGCAATCAATTTTACGGCCCAACGCTCGCTTCCAATAAACTGATATAAGTAATCATCAAAAATGTAGGCGTAAAACGGAATTCCACAAATTCTGCTCGCCAGGAATCCAGCGGGAATATCCTCAAGATCGCCGGTGCAAACAATGATGGCGCTTGTGTTCGGTTCC
>DYSN01000150.1:0-3546 GCA_020718205.1 Draconibacterium orientale | reverse complement strand
CAAATGATCTCTCGTATTAATAAGATAGTAGTTGTCCTCATGGATACCTAAGAGAATTCTATAAAGCATCACTGCCTGCCCGGATGGGGACGGGGGCAGGGTGTGAGAGATTAAAGCAAACTTTGTCATGCGGATATCTATGGCTCCTCAGCGTTTTAACCTTTTATCAGATGGCAGTAGTTGGGTTTAATTTACAGTTACCCCAACCGCTTTCTCGATCAACAGGTTCTCAGGAGAGAATCGGTGGTTCATGACCTTACAAAAACATCCCCCCATGTTGATCAACTACGGGCATGTTCGTATTCAATTTTGAAATAACAGGATGTGTTTTATTGATTATTTTTCATAATAGCCTCTTTATTTCCTTTAAAGTTCGCATTATTTTTTTTGCGGCATTTCTTCTTTTAGAATCTTCAGGGAAGAACTTTTCTGTAAGATAATCCTTACTAAAAATATTTGATAACCTAAAATATTTTGATCTCATCCCCTGGCTGACAAGCAGCCGCAGCGCTTTGTTCATATTTTCAAGCTGCCTTGGATTAAAGCCAATTGCGATATCTGCATCCTGTCCATACTCTAACGCTGTAACTGGGATTGAGCCGTATAAATCCAGATCATCTTTTGGATGAGGCGGCACATAAGTTTTAATTTTCAACCATTTCTTAAGAGAATGCGATAAAAACGCATCTTCAGCAACGTACTTAAATGCAAAAAACTGGGAATTGTTTATCCACATTGCGCCCAGCCAATCTTTTTCAAGAAACCAGGAATGGCCTGCAAAATCAACTTCTTTTGTGTCTTCACAAACGCCGTCCCATCCCCATCTTCTATAACTCGCATAAGGGTAATTTTTTAAATTCCGGGAATCAATTCCAATAGCCCCATAAAGTCCTTTTTTTCTTATACTTTGAGTGTGACAGTTTTCAAGCCATCTTTTTCCCGGAATGGTATCATCATCAAAAAAACATACGTACTTACTTTTTGCCAGCAAGCCGCCTGCAAAGCGTCCCCAAACGCCGACGTTTTTATCAACTTTTATATAATTGGTTAACCGGGACCTGAGTTTTTCGTCAAACTCAAAATCAATGGGGGGATTCGCAGCATCATGAAAAAGCAATATTTCTCTTGGTTTTAATGTTTGATTTTCAATAGCGTCAAGCTGTTCCAAGAGTCTTTCGGGTCTTTTATATAGTGTTAATACGACGGAAACATCAAAATTCGCCGCTTGTGGATCGTACATCCAACAATTTCTTTTTGCATAAATTGATCTTTTATCTTCATAGGGCCTCGTTTGTTTTCCTCTATAATATCTATCAATACTTGAACCAAAATCTATATAACAATTATCAGGATTATTCTTAAATAATTCTGCAATAATTGGTTCGGACATAGGACCGGCAGATACGACAAAAAGAACGTTCTTTTTGTCGCCAAAATCATTTTTTATATCTGCCAATAATCCCCTCCCTTGATTCTCCCAGAAATCAAAACAGTCATCACTTATACTGTAATATTTTAAAATATTCAAATTACCAATTTGTTTTCCTTCTGCCCTGTAATTGGCGATAACGACAGCGTCTCTGTTCAACTTTTCAAAAGATTTGACGAATTTTGTGTGATTTGCATTTATCCAGAGATTGGCAAACGTAATGTTTGGGTTTGAAATCCGCGTACTATACCAATAATATGCGGGAGCATCACAACAAGGACATGATATAGCGTAATAAACCCTTGCATCATCCACATCTAATGATGCAAGTAAATCTTCCCCCAGTTTGCTTACATAATTTGGGGATGCCCATCCGCCTTCCTGTGCGGCAACGGACTGCCCCGTCATAATAGCTCTCTCGCCATCAGCGAATCTTAAAAAGCTTATGTTTTCACCATTTTCTATTTTCGCCCAGATTCGGTCGAATTCAGAGTTTAAGAAAATCTTCTTTTGTTCCATAGTCCTCAACCTGCAAATGATTATTCAACTTGCAACAATTATTGCCAACACGACTTTCAGTTACGATTTAGACAGTTTCATTACTCATCAGATCAACGACCATGCCGAACCTCTTCTTCCATGTATGATCACTAAGAACTCTATCCCTTCCAGCAAGTCCTTTTCTTTTTGCCTCTTCCGGGTGATTAAGATAATGTTTTGTCTTTTCTACAAGTTCAGAAAAGTCTTTATAGCATTCAATTTCATCACCTAAAATATAACATGCTTCCAAGTCTGGATTGTACGTTGTAATATACAACCCACCCATGAGAGGTACCTCAAAATCCCTTTCTTTAAGTCCAACTGCATTATCACTGTTATCAATATAACCAAATCCAAGGCTTATCAGGGTTCGCGATAAGACATCCTGTTTCTCCTCAAAACTTAACTCGCCATTGGACCAGCCTTTCCCATAAGCAGATATTGGGACACCACGCTTCAACAATGCATCAACCACTTTGGACCGCTCACCATATTTTTGACCAACAAAGGACATCGCTATATCTTTTCTGGTGTCTTTGTAATCAACCGCATCAGGATTTGCCGCAGGAGGAAAAAAGAGAGGGTTACCACCTACATAAACATATTTTGAGACATCATTCGAACTCTGACATGTTATACAAATGTCAAAGGCAGGGGCAATCTCCGCATTCCCTGTTAATCCATGTTCGGTTTGAAAACCCCAGAACTTTAATTTGTCGTCAAAACCAAAGTTGATGGTAATAATTCCCAATTTATTTATTTCGGTTATTAGATCGGGATAAATCCAATTACCTGATAAGTAGGAAAAGAAGATGTCAATGGGTTCTCTTTGATGAGCAACTCTGACTTTTTCCATCAGATCATTACAAAAAGCACGCTTTTTTTCTTTCCATTGCGGATGATACTGATCGTATGCTTCCCCCCAATCATAATGTTCAATATCTCCCAGATCGCTCCAAGGTTTTACAAGGTTATCCAGTTCCCAATTAACTTGATGAACTGCCGCATAGATCCTTGGTCTTTTATGGGGGGAAATCTGTTTACCAACATTATCCAAATGAGACCTGATGCGCTTTTTCTGCTGCTCGAAATCAATGTAATACTTTGCCAATTCGGAATTAGAAATCGGTTGAAGCAGCCGCAGAGTCTTGTTTTTGAACGCCACTCTATTAAGATATTTACGAATTTTTCTAATAAATAAATGACTCACGATATTTGGTTCCTTGAAGGAATCATTAAAGTATTTTTTTTTTCAAATAAATAATAATTTCCAGGAATATGCTCTATATGAATACTTTTCCATTCAAAATCATTTCTTTCTTCACAAAATTTATTAAATAATGAAATATTGTCATTTGGACCAAAATTATTTTGATACCCTATCAGAAAATAATCAAAAGAGTCCACAATTTCGATAATTTTATTCCGTAATTCCAGGGGCGATTCACTAATTGACCATGTAGCAACAAACAGCCTCTTCTTATTTTGATTTGCTGATACGATCTCGTCAAGTTTTTCAATATCATAAAGACAATTTTCGCAATGGAGCATAACTTGCTATTGGACTATCGTTCGTA
>DYSN01000389.1 GCA_020718205.1 Draconibacterium orientale | reverse complement strand
GCAAACCTATGTTCAAATCGAAGTTGATATCAATCAAGACGTTGTGGAAAATCCCTACGGAGCTATCGATAAGAAAAAATTAAAAATTATCAGTCGTGCATGGCTTCGTGATTTACCAGGCGAAATTGAGAAAAATCCTTCATGGATGAATACGACACAAACTTTTTGGGCGTTAGCACACTCTGAGGTGGATCAATACATCAAAGGCAAAGAGTCACGTACGTCTGAGCGAGACAGAGGCATTGTTGATGAAATGAGGGCTGCTGGTAAGGTTGAACTGAAATTTAACACCATTTTTATGACCACTGGAGATTCTAAAATTCCTGAAAACTCTGGGATTTATTCCGCTATCGTTGGTAGTGTTTTAACGATGCTTGTGACCATCGCCATTGCATTTCCTATTGGTGTAATGACCGCTATTTACCTCGAAGAGTTTGCCACTGAAAACCGCTTTACAAACATTATTGAAGTGAATATTAACAATCTTGCAGCGATTCCTTCGATTCTTTTTGGACTTTTAGGTTTGGCAATTTTTATTAACTTCTTTGGGGTGCCACGAAGTTCCCCATTGGTGGGAGGTATGACTTTGGCATTGATGAGTTTGCCTGTCATCATCGTAAGTTCAAAAGCTGCGCTTAAATCCGTTCCTGCGAGTATCCGTCAAGCAGGATTTGGGTTAGGACTTACTAAATGGCAAATCGTACGCGACCACGTACTGCCCGTAGCGATGCCTGGAATTTTAACAGGTTCCATCATCTCCATTGCTCGTGCGATTGGAGAGACAGCACCTTTGATTATCGTAGGAATGATAGCCTTTGTTCCCGATGCTGCGACCAGTTTTACAGACTCGGCAACGGTACTTCCTGCACAAGTCTTTACATGGGCTGGTATGCCAGAGAAAGCCTATTTGGAGCGAACAGCGGCTGCCATTGTGGTGTTGCTAGTTCTTTTACTCTCCCTTAATGCCGTAGCGATTTATCTACGCAAAAAATTTGAACGAAAGTGGTAATGACAATGGAAAATAATTT
>DYSN01000388.1 GCA_020718205.1 Draconibacterium orientale | reverse complement strand
TTGATCCAGAATGCCAGTGACTGGCACGGTTATACCGATGATTGGAAACGGGAAAAATGGAGCGGGCTGGTCGAGATCAGAACCGGGACGACCTACAAATTGGTATTAATCTGGCGGGGGGAACAACAACTGACCAACACGGTATTTTCAACGCCGACGGGATTTACCACAGAAGTCGCCAACTTTGAAAATTTGGGAGAGTTCCCCTGGGATATGCAGGTTTATTCACTGTCAAATTCCGAACCTGCATATCAATATGCAGCGCTCCGATATGGAATTATGAAATGGATGGGCGCGATCCTTAACCGATACCAGGAATTGGTGGGACGCAAACTTTTAGCAACGATGGATCAGGAATTGAATCGTCAGATCGATCCGTGGGGCTGGAAAATCAATCTGAAAGAAACGGTAATGACGGACTCGCATTATTTCGTTACCCTACAGGATGCGGAACACGCATACCGCGCATTGTTCATGTCCATGGGAATGTTGATGAATATCGTGATCGGGAATAATCTAACCCAGCGCTTATTGAATGAAACTTTCGAACAACTTTGCCCTGATGAACGCGAGTTGTTACTTTCCATGCGCCTGATCCCAGCCGCATTTTCGGAATAAAAAATAATGGATAATTTTCAAAAACCAAAAATATTAGGATTATCTCCCAAACAGTTTTTATGGATGGGATATATTTTAGCCTTCATCTTATTGGCAATATTTGCCTGGCAATATTTTGTTGGTCTGCAAAATGATAACAGCAAATTTTGGGGCGGGGTGATGTTCAGCTATACCAGCCTTGTTTCTGCGATAGGGGCTGCGACTATCGCAACCATGGTAACTCTTCAATTCACAAAAGGCGAACTCCCCTACAGGACCTGGATGGCGTTTTCCATTGGCATGTGGTCATGGGTGTTGGGCGAGTTGAGTCTTCTCGATGAGGAACTTTTTTCCTCTTATGCCATTTCACCTTATTTTCAATTGGTTGATGTATTTTGGCTGCTTGGTTATTTTTTTCTTGGTCTCTCCCTTT
>DYSN01000007.1 GCA_020718205.1 Draconibacterium orientale | reverse complement strand
TCTCTATGTTTTCAATGTTTCTTTGATGTTTATATTTTTCCTTTTTTAACCACATTGGCACATAAGGTACATAGTTGTTTTCTCTATGTGTTCTATGTTTCTATGTGGTTTTATTTTTTTCTGTTTTTTGTCTTTTAACCACATTGGCACATAAGGTACATAGTTGTTTTCCCTATGTGTTCTATGTTTCTATGTGGTTTTATTTTTTTCTGTTAAAACAAAAAAAAGTCCCGCACAAGAATTGCACAGGACTGAATTTCCCTTTGAAAAAAATGCTCTACTTTATTATTAAATCTACCCTACGGTTGATGCCTTCGGTTTTTTCGGCCAAGGGTTCTTCGAGCCCTTTATTGACAACTGTGAGTCGGTCGGCATCGATTCTAAACTCGTTAATCAGCAGATTGTAAACCGCTTCGGCACGTTTCTGGCTCAACTGCATATTATACTGCGGACTTCCCACATTGCTCGAATTGCCTACAATTTCGCACTTTAAATTCTTGTTTTTCTTCAGCACTTTGGCAAACACTGCAATCTCGCGTTCCATAGCCGGAGTTATATAAGTTGAGTTGAAAGCGAAATAAACCCCAACCACATCAATACCTCCACCACCAGCAGTTCCCTGGGCAGGAATGGTGGCCACTTGCTCCTTAATGGCATTGGTACGGGCTTCCATTTCTTCTTGTAGAATGGCTATCTGGTTCTTATTTTCGGCAATTACCGAGGCTTGTTTAGCCATGTCATCTTTAATTGGCTTGGTTTCTTTATTGATTCTGGTATTCAACTCTTTATCCAACATCTCTGTAACATCCCTCTTCACATCGTCGCGAACCAAGTCGGCAGTGATTTTCTGAGGGGTGAGTGTGGGACGACCCAGATTGAACAAAAGACCCAACGATGAAAAAGTATATTGACTTGCATTTGCTGTAAGCCCACCGTTAAACTCGTCGCTTTGTACAAAACGATAACCAAATTCTGCATTCAGATTCACAATATCGCTTTTCCCCAGTTTATAGGTTACTCCAATCCCCAGTGGAACAGCAATAACAGATTTCATAGCTTCCTGATCGCCAGTGGCCGAGTATCCCGAACCCATCACAAAATTGCCTTTGGTATCGGTAATTTCAGTGCGATACATGGTATAAGCTCCTCCACCAAAAACATACAATTCACGCAAATATTTAGGCGATTTGGAGTAGAAAAAGTCGTTCAAACTCATTTTCATCAGTAAGGAAATCTCCATGAAATCTACATTCGATTTCAAATCGTTTTTATAATAGCTTCCGTCAGGCTCTTCGCGCTCAAAATAACCCTCCGACTTCATATTCCCATAGAGATAATCGGCTCTAAAGGCAACTTTACTGTTGAGTTGTTTTCCCAGAGTGGCTGCAGCTCCCCAACTAAAGGGATTTTCCTTGAGTGGCGAGAGATAAAAAGTAGCTCCCCCTTTAACCCCAAAAAACCAGTTTTTAAAGAATCCGTTGGAATTCGATTGACTGTCTTTTTTAACTGCTTCGGTATTGGTTTTTTTCTCAGCTACCGCTTCAGTTTTTGGCTGAGCTTCTGTTTGCTCCTCTACCGCCGGACTTGGATTGGCCGTGCTGTCTGTCACAGATTCTTGCTGACCAAAAACAGGGTTGAACATGAAGGCCAGGGCCACCCCTAAAATTAAAATTAAATGCTTTGAACTTCTTTTCATGTGTTCTTAATATTATTGTAAGGAAACAACTTATTTTACCTCGATAAATTTATATCAAAAAATCCCTAATGACCTAATAGACAAGATTTTTAGCAAACATACAATTGTTAATAATTATGAATAAAATTATAACAGATTTTTTAATTCCCTGAGCTGAAAAATATGAAAAGTGGGCTCGAAAATCAAATCTTCTTTGTAGTAATTCACAAATGCCTGATCCATTCCCGCTTCTCTGGCTCCCTGTACATCCGAAACCTGATCGTCGCCAATCATAATGGATTCTTCGGCTAAGGCACCGGCCTTTTGCATGGCAAACTCAAAAACTGCCTTGTTGGGCTTTTGAACGCCCACCATTTCGGAGGTGATAACTTCTTTAAAAAATCCATCCAGACCACAATTGGTGAGCTTTACAAACTGAACCTCGGTGAATCCATTGGTGATGATGTGCATTGGATAACGCTGATGCAAGTATTCGAGTACTTCTATGGTATGTGGAAAAAGTTGGGTTTTCCGGGGACTAACCACCACATAGTCATCGGCTATTTTATGAGCCAAATCTTCGTTATCGATATCGAAATGGTTCAAACTCCCCCTAAACCGCTCCACCCGCAAATGCTCCTTATCTATGACGCCGTGCTTATACAAATCCCACAAATGGGCATTATAGGATTTATAGAACTCATGAAAATCATGAAAATCAACCTGATACAATACCCCAATATTTCTTTTATAGAAAATCTCCTCAAGAGCCATCACCGAGTTGGTTTCAAAATCCCAAAGCGTTCGGTCGAGATCGAAAAACAGGTGTTTATATTTATTATTGGGAGCGTTCATGGTTCGAAAAATTTGGCTGCAAATCTACAATTATAGTTATCAATTCTTAATAAAACGACTGCATATGGTGAGGCATTCTGTAAAAAAAGCTAATTTAGCCGCATTAGATAACACAAATAATTCAACACTATGAACAAAGATATCAGCAGTTTAAAGCCTGCAGAAGTGTGGAAACATTTCTATAGTCTTACTCAAATTCCCCGTCCATCGAAACACGAAGATGCCATTCAGGATTTCATGATGAAATTTGGCCAAAGCCTTGGCCTGGAAACCATTCAAGATGAAACAGGCAATATCATCATTAAAAAACCTGCCACTCCGGGCATGGAAAACAGAAAAGGGGTGGTTTTGCAAGGTCACCTCGATATGGTTCCTCAAAAAAACAGCGACAAGGTGCACAATTTCGTAACCGACCCCATTGAGGCTTATATTGATGGCGATTGGGTAACTGCCAACGGAACCACGCTGGGCGCCGACAATGGAATGGGTGTGGCAGCTGCCATGGCGGTTCTCGAATCGAAAGATTTGGTTCATGGCCCCATCGAAGCACTCTTTACCGCCGACGAAGAAACCGGCATGACTGGTGCTTTTGGTTTAAAAGGCGACGTGCTTTCGGGCGATATTCTGCTGAATATGGACTCTGAAGACGAAGGCGAATTGTATATCGGCTGCGCCGGCGGCATTGATGCCACTGCCCGTTTTAATTTCCGGAAAGAACAAATTCCTGCTGATTCGGCAGCTTATAAACTCATTGTTAAAGGACTCCGTGGCGGACATTCGGGTATGGACATTCCACTTGGAAGAGGAAACTCTAACAAAATTATGTTCCGCTTTCTTAAGGATGCTACCAAAAATTTCGACGCCCGCATAGCTCATGTGGTGGGTGGAAGTCTCCGCAATGCCATTCCCCGCGAAGCTTTCGTAACTGTGACCATCCCAGCCAATCTTTCTGCTCAATTTGAAGCAGCAGTGGCCGAATACGAAAAAATTCTGAAAAACGAGTTGGGCTCAGTGGAGGCCGATTTGTCTTTCACCTGCAAAACCACCGAAACCACCGAATTTGTTATGGATAAAGCCAGTCAAAAATCGCTGGTTTACGCCATCTACGGCTGCCCCAATGGCGTTATCAGAATGAGTGCCGATATGGAAGGTTTGGTAGAAACCAGCACCAACCTGGCCATTGTGAAAATGAACGATGGTTTTGTGGAAGTTCAATGTTTATTGCGCAGCTCTGTGGAATCGGCCAAAACCGATTTGGTGGAGATGATGGACAGCGTTTTTCAACTGGCGGGTGCCGATGTTAGCTTTGCAGGGGGTTATCCAGGCTGGAAACCCAACCCCAAAAGCGAAATTCTGGAAACCATGAAAGCCGTTTACAATACCATATTTGGCAGAATTCCCGAAATTAAGGCGGTTCATGCGGGTTTGGAATGTGGTTTACTGGGCGCAGTTTATCCCAACTGGGATATGATTTCGTTTGGCCCCACCATCCGCAGCCCCCACAGCCCCGACGAAAAAGTTCTCATTGCCAGCGTTGATAAATTCTGGATTTACTTAGTCGAAACCTTGAAAAATGTTGCGGTGAAGTAAATAAAACCATATTTCATTCAAATGATGTCAGATAACGATTTTAAACAAATTGTTATCTGACATTTTTTTGCCTTGGAAAAACCAATTTATTTCCAGTTTTTTAATTTCATAACACAATGAAATATCTTTCTATTAATTATTATATTTGTATTTAAATAATTTATCGAAAGGTTATGAAATTTTTAAATGTTTGTTTTTCTTGTTTACTTGTTTTATTGGTTAGTTTTCAGATTCATGGACAAAATGAAATAATTGAAAAAAAAGGGGGTGTTATTTTTCCCAGACCCTTTGCATTTGCCATTGACGATTTGGGGTGGAATATTGGCAATAATGAGGGTTATGATGGGTTAAACGGGCCCTACAGAATTGGTTTAAACAGAAAAATGGGACTAAATGACTATGCGTGTATTGTGGCCATTGCCGATTCTTTAAATATCCGAATTCAGGGCTTGTTTATTCTTTCGGAGTTTGACAAGGAGAACATTTTAAAAAACTATCCCAGCACCACAAAAATGGGGAAAAACTGGGACAATATCTATATCAATTCAAATGAAGCTGATTCTATAATGGCTTATATAAAAGAAAATGCAGCCTTTTTAGAATTTGGGTTGCACGGAGTGGGACATGAATTCTGGCTCGAGAATGGCCAAAGACGTAGAGCCGAATGGTATAATACCGATGACAATGAACCCTGGCCTGGGCAAGAAATAGCTTTGCACATCGAAGCTTTTAAACTCATCATGAGACAGTATGGTATTTCGCCAGATAAAGGACACAGTTTCCCTGAAAGTTTTGTACCCTGCGCTTACAGCTATCACTGGAATCCAGCAGGAGATTACAGTACAGGAACCATGCTGAAACCTGAAGGTGTAAAATTTACAAATACCTTGTTTGCCGAAGTAAGTGAACTCAATCCGCCCGGCGAGCCCAACGGTGGAGGAATTGACCATGGCGTTTTGGTGGTGAATCGCATAAACTACGGAAACCCCTGGTATGCCTTATCTTCGCTCCCAACAATTCCTGTGGAGCAGCAAGAATCGGATATGATAGAGTCGCACTGGAGCAATTGGCTGGCTCAGGATGATTTTCTCCAAACCGAAACCAATAAAAACTGGATAAACTATTTTCGGATGGTTCAACAAATTCCAAACCGCTATATTGCCAAAAACACCGAACAATTTTACAGTCAATGGCTATATCAAAAATACACCAAAACAATTGAGTCCGAACCCGGTAAAATATTGATTGACAATAGTGCCATGCCGAATGAAGTTTATAAAAATCATTTATTGAGTACCCTGGTCTTAAAAATTGCCCTAAAGCCCGCCGAGCATGTGCAATATGCCATGTTGAATGGTATATCCATGGTTTCATATTATGAAGAAGCTGGCTATGGATTTATTGAGCTTGCGCAATTAGATGCCAAAAAATATGAGCTCATTTATCGGTTGGGAGCAAATCTCCCCAAAACATTTATCAACCACACCGATAGCTACCTAATTTATTCAACAACTGAAAAAGCGGGGGAATTTAGTTTTCGGGCACGGATTTATGGAAAACAAACCATTGAAATTTCCGGTCTTGATAAGCCCCTGGAAATAATTTCGGAGAATGATGCTATAGAATTGGTTGACATTACCTTCGACCAAGCAGCCAAGAAATTATATGTAAAACTAAAAGGGCTCGATATTCAAGGGGAAACAGGAATAATTCGTGTATTGACCAAATAGATGACTCAATTTCTTTTGAATTGCCCGTGATGCTTTTCAAAACTCCTTATACCTGGGTTTTATCAACACATTTTAATCCTATTTTTTTCTGACTTCAATCAGCAGAAATTTATTAAACGAAACACGAATTTTGGGGTTTGAGCCATCAATTGAACCAATGTCAATGCCATTGAAATAATCAAATGCCATATAAATTTGACTTTTATCCAACCCCCTGATTTCTATTTCATCATCCCATTGGGGTGCATAAAAAGCATAGAATAAAGTATCGCCTTTTTGCAGAACATGGGTCTCGGGTTTATCGAAACCTATGTCATAGAGATTCCCCAGATAATCGGCTTTCGGAAGCATTTTTTCGTTGTAAAGCTGAAGCCATTTTTTCCAAACAACTTCTTTTTCAGGAGTTAGAACGAACTTTCCACTGGCTTTTGGGTTGTCTTTTGGCCAGGTGAATTTACTGCCCAAAACAGCCCCAATCCCAAAGGACGAAGCAAAATCATCACCACCATCGCTCAACTCAACATGATCGCCATAATAAGCTGTTTTGCCAATGAGCGCTTTATAAACCTTTCCCTTAAGCCTTATTTGCCAGCTGCTTGTTGGATCGGAGCTAACTGCCTGATTCATATAAGGCATATTGAAATAGCTCATGCAACAGCCGCAGGGGCAGTTTTGAATCACCGCATTGGGGTTAATAGCTGTTGCGGTTTGATACAAATCTTTAAAAAACATGGGGAAGTTTTTAACAGCATCATCAGCATTTGTCAATTGCAATGTAGGATTGAAATCGGGGGGTATAGAATTCAAATGCTGCCCATCGAGCTTTAACCCATCGAAACCCCATTCACCGAGCAACATTTTAACGGTTTCTGCGGTGTGGGCTTTGGTTTCGGATGCCATAGGCGACATATACCAACTATCCCACCAGGTAATTTGTTGATTGGAATCATCTTTATTCTTCAAAAGTATCTGCGGATATTGTTTAAGCAAAGCCGCATTGGAATCCACCGCCAAAGGAGCCCACCAAATTTGAGCTTTAAGCCCTTGCTTATGAATAGCTTCCACCAAATCTTTCATTTGCTTTTCTCCACCCGGGAATTTGGAATTGTTCACCATCCAATCACCTTCGGCTTGCTGATAACCATCGTCCAATATAGCCCATTTAAAACCCAGCTCTTTCACTTTGGGCAAAGTTCCCAGTATTTCATCCACTGTAAATTCACGTTCGTAACCCCAGGCGCACCAGGCTGGTTCGTAGGCCAACTCTTCAATGGGAGCAAATTCAATTCCCTTGGCTTGAATCATTTGCGTATACATGCTCAGTGGCTCGAAACAATCGCCCTCATGTACCATAACAAAACTTTCTATCGCACACAAAGAATCGCCGGGGTGAAGTATAACTGGGTCATTAAAAGCTCTTTGCAGTGAAATCTCAGCAATCTCGGTATTTACACCATAGCTCACCGGAAACGAAACCAGTTCCGGAGTGAGCGACATGTGACCAATAGCAATTCCGGCATCTCTTCGCCAAATATCGAGAACGGGTATCCCTCCCCCATAATCGGAATTATTCATTCCCATATAATTCTGCTTTTGAAACCCTGGCGCAACAGGTAAAATCCAATCGGCACGCTCCTCCGTTGAGCTTCCCTGAAAGGACCAGAATAAGCTGTCTTTATCATTTTGTTGTATGCGATAATTATGATTTAGCCATCCTTTAACCACAAAATCATCCACTAACTTATTGTAATACACCACGCTAAAGATGGCTATCCCCGGAAAACCGACATATGTTTTTATAATGAGCTTTTTAAATATTCCCGGTTTCTCGACCGATTCCCCCAGATATTCATTTACCATGCCTGAGCCTATTTTATCAGTAAATTCGTTTCTCTCCCCTGATTTCAGCTCGAAGTCGTAAGATTTTAGTTCGGAGGAATTAATGCGTTCACTATGATTCCAACTCGAAATTACCCGCTCCGATTTAAGAACCTGTGTTTGCATTTTGGAGTTAATCTGAATAGTCAGATTTCCGTGATGTACCACTTGCAGATTTTCTGATTTACAGGAGATTAGCCAAAAGGTAATGAATAATAAGATTAAGTTTTTCATGTTTTTCGCTTTTTTAATCAAATAGACACATAAGGCTCATAGTTTATTCTTTTTTAAAAACATAGGCACATAGGGTACATAGGGCACATAGTAGTTTCTCTGTGTTTCTATATGGTTCATATTGTCCTTTTTCTCCACTTCCCCAAGAGTCAGCTTGCTTTTAAATAATCACAATTTTAAACAAATCCGACAAGCTTCCTTGTGTTACTTTAACAAAATACATACCGCTATGTAAATCACTTGTAACTATTTGATACTCATTTTTAAAATCAGTCGACAAGATTGCGCGACCCGATAGCTCATATATTTCAACATACACCCCTTGATTGTTATGTGTTTTTAAATGAACTGCATTGCCTTTTGCAACCTGGTTTGGATAAATTTTTATCCAATCTATTTTTTGATTTTCATACACATGCGAATTTAAAGTCCCATAATAACCAATGGTTTGGGTGGACAAAATAGCGTCGCTCTCTATGGTAAAAACCGGATTGGAGCCTCCGGACGAAATATGAAATTCCCTGATTTCATCGTCCTGAAGATATTTGAGCGATTCTACAGCTCTAACTCCATTCGCTGTTGGCCAGGCATCATAATATATTGGGGCGTCGCCTTCGTTGATAATTTGAACGACCGATGAATCGGCTGATGCCCTAAAAGAAACAATTTTAAACCGATACCCGGTGGCCATACTTGCTTCTTTTATTCTTTCCATGGTTTGATAATCTGGCTGGTCGGCACCAATCATATAGCTTATATGAAACCTTGCGCTAAAACTTTCAAACGATTCGCCATGGGCGCCATAGGGCCAGTCGAGCACATGCTGCTGATCGTAGTTGGTGTAGTAATTGAATTCTCCCCCCGCAGGAGCAATTTTAAAGCGGTTTCTATCGAAAAAATTCCAACAGCTCTCATTATAACCCGAATGCGAATCGCTCATAAAACTATCGTCGAAAAGCCCAAACCTGATATTGAGAAGTTCGGGATGCTCATCGAAAGGGGAATAGGTATCGTCCGCAGCATCAATAGAAATGCTAAAAAACTTGTTCTGCCACACAGAATCGATGTGATGAAAAAAGGCGGTCTGGAATTCTTTATCGGGAAAAGTAACCCCCAATTGAAAAGGTCCATCGTAAATATGGTATTCGGCCCACAGACCAAAGCCCACTTGCACAAATGCCAGACGGGGATCGTTGTCGTAATGGCTCGCAAACTCGGTATTAAACTCCAGAATAAACCGCTTCAATTCGTCGTGTCGCCAATCGGAGAACCAGGTTTCGCGCCCTTCGGACAAACCCATGGTTTCATGATAATCGGGCAAAGCCTTAATATATTCGGGCACCGATGTCTGACGACCTACATAGGTATCCCTAAATCGGAAAACCGCCTGATGATTGCGCGATGCAATATCATTCAGCTTTTCTTCTACCACATCCCAATTATAAACGCCACTGTCTGTAACCACATCGTTATAAAGCATATAGGAGAATTCGAGACTAATGGCATCGGTATTGGTATGACTGTCTTGCCAGAAAACAACGCCGGTCATGGGCTGTACTTCAGTTATCTCCTGATTGATTTCAATTTCGATAAAATCATCTTTCTGCTGAGCTATAACACTATTGGTCAATAAAATAGCCAGAAAAACTAATGCTGTACATTTCATAAACGACATTGTTTTAATCTTCGAACGACAATAAAAACATGGAAAAAACCGCCAGCAACATGCCGGTAAGAATGAAATGATGGGGGAACCGATGATATATCAGCAGCGAGATAATTACCGTAATCACGGGTGCCACCGCATTGGTTAGCGGGCTTACTACCATGGCTTTCCCGTGGCGGAAGGCATATACAATGGTTAATGCTCCAATGGAGTTGAGCAATTGAATTCCAAAACTTAGATAGGGGCCATTGAAATCGTAGTTTATGGCTTGGCTCCAGTCGGTCATATATAAGGCAATGGGAGCAAGCAGCAGGCCGGTTAATGTCATATAGAAAAAAATACTTTCAGCTTTCATCACTCCATTGGCTTTTTTCATGAAATAGGCTTGTAAGCCCCAGGCCATAAAAACAATAAGAGCAAAAATCAACCAGCCATAACCTCCACTCCCTGTTGTGCCATCCTGATAGGATAGGAATGGAATGGCAATAAGGGCCAATGCAATACCAATCCAACCTGTCCAACCGGCTTTTTCCCCCAAAAAGAAAACCGAAAGCAAAATGGTAATCACTGGGGATAACGAAATAATGGGGAAGATTAAATAAGCTGGCCCGTTTACAATAGCTCCTGTGAGCAATGCCAGTTGTCCGCCGGCTCCTGTGAACCCAATAATGAGCCCCAGCCACACAGATTTTTTATCTCTGTCAAGCTTCCATCCTACAAGTTGTAATGCAACAATTGCTGGAACAATCATGGTTAAAGCCCAAACCACATAGATTAATGTGCCCGGAAATCCGGCTTTTGCCGGTATCTCGGAGAGTGCGCCCCAAACACCCCAGAACAGGGTAGTCACCAGCGCGTAAATAAGCCACAGTTTCTTCATTAATAGATTCTATATCTGTTGTTTAAATAAATATCAGTTTTTTGTTAATAGTTTTTTTCTTTCCCACCAACTGCAGGTAATAAACTCCATTTGCAAGATTTTCTCTATGAATGAAAATAAACTTTTGTTTGTCCAATTCTCCCGAAAAAACATTCATAATCTCCGCACCCTGATGGTTTACCAACCGGATGTCCACCTTTTGTGGAGCCAGACTATATAACTCAATTTTAGCTGATTCCCTGAAAGGATTTGGAAAAACTTTCATATCGGTTTCAAACTCGTCGAGCTCACTGATGCCATTGGGCTGAAGCCATCGGGTTGCCGTGTAGGGTGATCGAATAATTCCATCGTGCGCAAACAATCGGTAATAATAAACCCGGGAGCTGTCTAAATCTTGGTCTAAGTAATAAAAGTCATTACTTCCGAAGGTTTTGTAGGGGGCAAAATGCAAGCTGTCGCCCTCTGAGCGCTGAAGTACATAACCATTATTGGCTGTATTGAGTCGCCATTTTATTCTGATATTTCCATAAGGATTGTCGATGGATGGCAACACTTGAAAATTCTGCGGCATAGCTAAAGTGCTGTATTTTAGCATATAAAACAATTCGCCACGAACTATAGGCTGATCATTCATGGTCAAATGCACCAGAAATGAAGTATGACTCTCGTCGAAAAGCTGATTCCAGCCAAACGATGCCTCCATAAAACCATTTCCCCTAACGGCTTCTATCATGTGGCGGAAGAGCCAGTTGTCATCTGATTTTTCAAAGAGCGAATCGTTGGCAATTTTATAAAGATCGGTGCTGGTATTGCTCACAAAAAATTCATAGGAATTGATTTCATCCGCAGCAATTGAAAAGAAAAAACGCGTGGAGTTATTGAATGTTCTGAGAACAAGCTTCGAGCTTTTATATTCGGCCATCAGCGGCTCCAACACCATCCAGTCGGATGAATCTCCATCCAGCTCTATGTCGGCATAACTTTCTCCCAAGCCGCCAATTTCTACGGTTTCGGAAGTAGTGAATGGTGTTCGGTTTTCACCCCCGGTATATCTAACCCTATAAGCTACAAGGTTTCCTGTTTCCAATGTTTCGTCGGTATAGGCCAACTGGTGGGCATTGAGTGTAGTAAAAACATTTTCCCAGCCTCCACCATTCAACGAGCGTTGCAGCTCAGCATTGACACCGGCTGTGGGTGCTGTCAACGGCCAGTAAACAATGGCTTTTTCTGCCACATTCAACACATGGATAAATTGGGGAGCTTCTGTTAATACTGAAAGCTTGTAATGGAGAAACGACCGGTTCACTGATGGCAAAAAACCTGCAGTCGTCATTTCGTCAAAACCGCTGATAATGGCCAGCCCTATTTTTCCAGCCAACGAAACCATTTCCTCATGAACCCGCGGTAGAGAAAACTCAAGAAAGGAATTGGTTTGAGAATATTCTACATCCCCCAATTCGCTCCAATTCCAGTCATTTCCCGAGCCTTCGTATGATAATAAAATTCCGTTTTCTATTAATAAATCTGCACCACTGGCATTCCAATGGGGGCTTTGATATCCTGTGGTGGTATCGAAATCGCTGTTTATAAAGAATTGCCAGTTTTGGTCAATGTTTACTCCAGAAAGGGCAAAATACAAGCTATCTGTTGTATTCCACAATCTTAGCGATGTTAAACTGTTACCCGAAACGATGCTTGGCTGAATCTGGCTCCAATCGTCCGGTTGCCCGTCAATATGGATATGAATCCCGGTTGGAATTTCGCCCTGATTTCCTATAAAGAAATTTTCTCCCTCATAAGTGGACACATTGTTCTCCTGGCTGATAAGAATATTGTGCAAAAGCGAATGATGGGCGGTTGATTTCTCGTAAATCCCCTCATTGGCCAAACGAATGGAATAGTCAGGGTTATTTCTCAAGGTAATTGCGGGATCGGGAAGTGAAAGGAAGACATTATAAATCGCACCTGTTATGGCGTTTGGCAGGCCGGCTTCCATACTTAGCGAAATGGTATCGTGCAATGGCCAAAAACGCGGGTCGGTATCTATTAAAGCCGAATATTCTTCACCATTTTCACTGTTTCTGAGAATGATTTTAACATCTCTGGTATTCATCACATTGGCAAATCCATCATTAAAAAGTTTCAGTTGAACATTCACTGCTCCTCCGGGCTTGCTTTCGTTGGTTAATTGGGCACTGATAAGGCGGTAACGATATCCAAGCCGCTTCTGAATTTCTTCGTAACAACCGCCATCTATCCACTGTCCGAAAACGCCGGAATGATAATCGCGATTGAGATAGGTCCAGTGAAAACGCTCCATTTCTACCAATGCATTCTCACATTCCGAAAGTGAGTTATCGTTGCATGTTTCGCCTCCAACCATAGTAAACTTGCTGTCGTCGGCTAAATATCCTTTTTCCAAATCGATATTCTGATAGGTGCCATAATCGGTGGTACTTGCTAAAAAGCAATCGTTGTGATGGGCAATGCGGGCCCAGGCCGTATTCTGAAAGGCATGCGTTTCGGGAACTGGCATAAAATCATCCAATGGAACCATTTCTTTTTTAAAAATGGGCGTGCGCACCTGAACCATTCGGTCGGGGGTGGCTTGAAGCAATGCATGAACAATTTGGCGTCGCCATCCCATTTGTTCCTCGGTGATATGACCGGGACTGGATGAGTAATAATCGGTATAATACCATTCGCCCCAGGTTCCAATAAAACCAGCCTGAACGGCCAGAATTACATCGGCATTGTTTTGCAAAATGGGGGCTACCTGAGCTATATGATTGAGAACAATGTCTATGGGAGCATCGCCATAGGGCGGAGAGTCTTTTTCGGTATAGGTGAATCGAACAACTGCTTTAACTCCCCCTTTCCTCATTTTGGCAAAATCGTTATTCATCTTCGCCAAGTACCAGGGAGCAATAAAAGTATTTTTAAATTCATCGATGGCAAAATTATGATATGCAATGGAAATAAACTCATTGTGAACCATATTCTGCAGGTCATCAAACTCAAGTGAAGGGTTGGCATGATAAAATCCGCGTTCAGGATTCCCGAAAATACTATCGATCGATTGATAAAATATTTGGGTTTGAGAAAAAATGCTTTGCTGCAAAAGCATACTCACGCTCAGCACCATCATTGATTTGATGATTGATTTCTTCATTTTATATTCTTTTAATCTGATTTGTTGATTTAAAAAAGTAAGAGCAGCGGGTTTCCCCGCGCTCCTACTCTACCAATTTTTTACAATCTATCATTTTTAACTCTATGAAAATCCATTTTTTCTATCTCATATCGAGAATAAAACAAGTTTGATTAGAGCCACCTTCTTGTGTTGCATCGGGAATAAAACCCACCTCTGCCCAGTCGGCATTGCTTAGAAAATTACCAATTCCAACCACGTCAGCATTCAGGCCTGGTACTTTCTCACGGTCGAAACCAAGCTCGGCTACCACGTAGTTACCATCTTGTTTCACTGAGCCTAAAATATAGGCTCCGGCCGACCACTGTTCTTCGGCCCAACTCCACTCGTTTGCGCCGGGAGCTCCGGAATAAATAAATGTAAATACAGTTTGCTCACCGGTAAATGGTGCAACTTCTACCAAATAATCAACACCCGATGCCGGCCATAACCACGATTTTGCACCTGTTAAACTATCGTTGTCCACATCGAACATATAATCGTTCTGAAACACATCATTCACACTTCCTTCAAATTTAAGGTAAGCATAGATGAAATTGGCATCATAGTCGAATTTTGCTGCAGCAACAATACCTGCATTATCTCCAACGGGCACAACAAATCCAGCTTCGGTAACAACATCCCAATCGGCTGTTGAGTTGTCGGTTAAACTAATACGGGTTTTCTTGTCAACCAGAACTTTGGTCGATACAGGATGCATGCCCCCTTGCGAGTCTTTAACTGTTAGAGAAACAGTGTATTCGCCTTTTAATTCGTAGGTGTGAACCGGATTTTTTTCGGTCGATGTGCCGTTATCGCCAAAATTCCATTCGTAGGTAACTGTTCCGCTCACGGTGCTTTCGTTGGTAAAAGTTACAGTTTTCCCATCGGCTGCAAAGCTGAACAAAGCTTCACCAGTAATGGTTACCGGATCTTTGTCGTCGTCTTTTTTACATGCATTAAATACCATGGCAAGTCCTAAGACCAGCATGGCCATAAAAAATAAATTACTCTTTTTCATAATGTTTTAGTTTAAAGTTATTAAAAATTGATCTATAAATGTTTAATTCTGAACACACAATCCATTGGCAAGTATTTCGTCAATAGGAATAAAATATACAATTCTGCTATCGTTAAATGGAATTACCAAATTCTCGTAGCCTGTGGGTGTGGTTGTCAAATCCACATCAGCGGGTGTGAGCCCAATAATATGGTATCCCCAATAATTGCGTGTTATATTTCTCTGATTTCTAAGCAAATCCGAAACCCTGAAACCTTCGAAAGCCAGTTCACGGCTGCGCTCGTCTAGCACCACATCTATCAAAGTTTTTCCGCTGGGTACGGCTGTAGTTAAGTCGTTTTCCAAACCCCTGTTTTTCCTTATTTCATTTATCATGGCAAAGGCATTGTTCTCGTCGCCTTTGGCTGCATAAGCTTCGGCTTTGTTCAAATACATTTCGGCTAAACGAAACAAAATGGGCGAGCTCAGGTTGGGATCGCCATCCTGAAAGGAAAACTTGGTGATATAGAAAACTTCTATGCCATTCTTTTTCCTTACATCTCCGTTGTCGTTGTAGCTAGTATCTATATAACTGAATCTTACATCGTTCACGTTATTGGCCAATAATTGCCTGTAGGACATACTCGCAAATTCTTCGCCCCAACCCGAATTTCCATCGGAATAAATCATGGAGGCAATGCTGCCGAATTTTCCTCTATTGTCTTCGGGGGTAAAAGCAACTGCCCAAATGGTTTCGTTGTGGGTGAGTGAGCTGGCAAACAAGCCTGGATAGCTTTGCGCTGTTTCTATCGAAAAACGTCCTGAGCTTATAACTTTATCGGCAAATTCAATGGCTTTGTCGTAATTTCCCATGGATAAATAAACCCTGCTCAACAAGGCCTGAGCTGCTTCCTTCGATACATAATGCTTGCCGCGGGAGGTGTTCATCAGCGTTTCTGCATTTAACAGGTCCGCAATAATAAAATCGTAGGTTTCCTGAACACTTGCTCTGGCCTTTACTGCTGCATCGGAGGTAGAATTGCGAATAATGACCCCGGGATTTGTTGCGGGATTGCCCAGCATATAGGGAATTGAATAGAATTTTAGCAGATTGAAATGAACAAAAGCCCGCAAGAAATAATTCTCACCCAGCAATTGATCCTGAATTGAGTTCCCATTGCCTTGTCTTTCAATAATTTCGATAACCGTATTGGCTCCATTGGCTATTTTATACGATGCATACCAAAAGAAACGACTGTTCGACTGGTCGGGCGAATGGGTATAGGTAAAACTGTAATAGAGCGGGTCTTCGGTTTTTTGTCCGCAAACTATCTCATCGCCGGCAAAATCAGACATTTGAAAATACTGACGCAGATACATGTTATTGTCGTCAACAAATCCATTGAACTCCACCTGATTTTTCAATAGGGCATAGTTGCCATTGGTAACATTAACAATTCCATCGGAAGTGTTTCCAATGCTCTCGGTAGATATTTGATTGGTGGGGGCTACATCCATTTTGCCACAGGCTGTTAACAAAAACATGGCTGCTGCTGATATCCAAATATATTTAATGATAGTCTTCATAGCTGCTGATTATTAGAATTTTATATCAATATTAAACACATATTGCTTGTTATTGGGATATTTAAAATCCGATACCCCCGGCATGGACCAATCGGCTTGCTGCAGATTCACTTCCGGATCTTGTCCCCAGTATTTTGTCCAGGTATACACATTTTCGGCACTTAGACTCAGGGTTACATCGTGCAGTTTTATCGATTGAATCCATTTCTTTGGTAGCTGGTAGCTAATGCTCACATTGCGCAACTTCATAAAACTTCCATCTTCTAAGAAGCGTGATGAGTTTTCGCGCGATAATTCGGCATTTTGCCAGCTGGGATGTGTGGCCACATCGCCGGGTTTTGTCCACAATACCCAATCCGGATCCCATTCCATATAATTATAATAGGGCTCATGACCATCGTGATCCATATACCTGCGGGTGGAATTGTACACATCGTTTCCAACCTGATAGGCAAAGCTTGCATAGAGCGACAATCCTTTCCAGGTAAAGCTGGTATTAAACCCTCCCACAAAATCAGGAAGTGCATTTCCAACTTCCTGTGGAGTAGCTTCGCTATACTTACTGGTGGCCTCGGTGCTTCCATCAGCATTTACTTTCTCCCAAAGGGGCGCTCCTGTTTGCTCGTCAACTCCCAGCCATTTTGGCAAAACAAAGGTGTAGATTTCTCCTCCATCGCGATAAACCTGACTCACACCACCCACAGTGGTATAAAATGGATTGCCAACACCCGAAAGCACATTGCTGTTCTTGCCAAAAACGGCTCCCAAATCCCAGTTAAAATTCTGACTTTTTAAAACGGTGACATTAATTGCCAGCTCGATTCCTTTATTGGTAACATCGCCTGCATTTTCCCATCGGTATTCAAACCCCTGCGACAAGGGCTGAGCCACCAGAACTATCAGATTTTCAGTCACATTTTTGTACATATCGAAGGTAATATTCACCCGCTTAAACAGACTTATATCCAATCCAAAATTCAATTCATTGGTTTTTTCCCAGGTAAGGTCGTAGTTCTGAAGCTGATAGGGCAATGCTGCTGGTTGTCCGTTGTAACTGGAGCTCAAAGCAAATAAACCCATATATCTAGAAGCTCCAATATCCGGATCTCCAGTGATTCCATAACTAACACGTAATTTCAGCATGTCCATAAAAGTTACATGGTCCTGCATAAACGATTCGTTGCTCACTAACCACGATGCTGCCATACTTGGCAAATGTGCAATCCTGTTATCGGGGGGAAAATTCGATGTGGCATCAATACGATACGATGCTGTTAAAAAGTATTTCTTGTTGTAGTTATAATTAAGCTGCGAGATAAACGAGCGAAAATAGTCGGTGGTATTATAGCCCCCAATGGTTTGCTCCGACGAAGCCACATCCGGCACATCGAAACCTTCGGGCAATCCCGAGCCTTCCAAACTCATAAAATCGCTGTATCCTGCACTTGCTTCAACTCCCGCCAACCCATCGATACTGTGTTTTCCTTTTTCAAAATTGAAACTAAACATATTGGTAGAAATATATCCATACCAATTGGTTTGCGACTCGCTGATATATCCTTTGCCAAAATAAGTTCCTCCGACCAATGGCGAAATAAATGTATGCGATTTATTGTTGCCATAGGATAACCGGTTAGAGCTTTTGAACGATAACCACTTCAGTATGCGAACATTGAGCATTAAATCGTAATCCAACCCGGTTCCACGACCCGAATAATCGGAATTATCGATGCTGTGCATGGGATTAATATTATCTCTCGACCACCAATCGTCGGTATTATCATCCACAAAAACAGGCGAACCATTGGCATCGAATGGATTATCCCAGGGCAAATTGAGATAGCTATAATACATGCTCATATAATCGTAGTAATTTCCCCTGTTGGCATTGATGCTCACATTATTGGTCAGCGTCACAAATTTATTTACTTCATAATCTGTATTCAAACGAAGGTTTATCTTCTCGTAACCTGTATTTCTGAAGGTTCCTTTATCGTTATAGTAATTACCAGAGGCATAGAATGAAAAATCTTTTGTTTTGCGGCTGGCCGACAGATAATACTTCTGCGATAAAGCGGGTTTAAAAGCCGCATCCAACCAGTCATAATCGCGGTTGAGCAGTTCTTTGGGGTAAAATCTGTAAAATTTAATCACATCTATCTGATGGGTTTCGGGATCGCGAAACAACTCCTTGCTCATTTCATAGAAATCGGATGAGTTCATCATTTTCAGTTTTCCCTGGTCGGCAGTTTTATAACCCCAGCTACTGTTGAAATTGAATTGTGTTTTATCAGTGGTTCCTTTTTTTGTAGTTACTACAATAACGCCTTTATTGGCTCTGGCACCGTACATACCTGTGGCTCCGGCATCTTTCAAAATGGTGAGGCTTTCCACATCGTTTGGATCGAAAGTTCCTCCAATAATACCATCAACCACATATAAAGGCTCTTCATTTCCAGGCTTGATGGTGCTTATCCCCCTGATTCTGATTTGAGAACCCTGACCGGGCTGACCACTACTTGTAACCACCTGAACACCCGATACTTTCCCTTGCAACATAGAACCTATGTCGTCGCTGTTAACATCAGTAAGCTCATCGTTTTTTAGAACCACAACCGCACTCGAAACCTCAGTTTTCGATTTGTTGCTATAGCCCATAACTACCACTTCTTCCATGCTCACCACATTGGGTACCAAATTGACTTTAAGCTCGGTTTCGCCTTTATAAACAACTTCCCGGGTCAAATAGCCAATGAAAGAAAAAATGAGCGTCTCGCCGGCTTTGGCATCAACACTAAAACGACCCTTTTCGTCGGTGATACCTCCTTTTTCTGTCCCCTTAATTAAAACGCTGACCCCCGGAAGAGTGTTGCTGTTTTCGTCGTACACAATTCCCCTAACCTGTGCCGAGGCCAGCCACGGTAGAAGAAGAACAAAAACTAATGATATAAATTTTCTCATAATGATGGATTTGATTATACTAAATTCAATTTACTTTCTACCAGATTCTGAACGGCTAAAATGGCCGGCGGAAACACTTTTCTCAAGTCTATTTCTGTGTTATTCAACAATAAATATTTGAGATTTTCCATAAATGCATTTTTAATCTCGGTAGCTACATTGAGTTTTTTTATACCCAACTCCACCGCTTTTCTAACCTGCTCGTCGGGCACACCCGATCCGCCATGTAGCACCAAAGCCACGTTGGTGGCAGCGGCTATCTCGCTCAATCGATCAAAATCGAGCCGGGGCTCTTCTTTGTAAAAGCCGTGGGCGGTGCCAATGGCAATGGCTAAGGCATCTATGCCGGTGGCTTCGGCAAAGGCTTTGGCATCTTCTGCCGAGGTATATTCCATTTTTTCGGTCGATTGACCCAATTTGGCCACATAACCCAGCTCAGCTTCAACACAAACGCCTTTTTCCTGAGCCATTTTGACCACTTTTTGGGTGAGTTCTATATTTTGCTCCATGGGCAACTCGCTTCCATCGAACATCACCGAGTCGAAACCTGCTTTTATGCATTGCTCTGCCAATTCCACTGAACCGCCATGGTCGAGATGTATCCAACCTTCTACTCCGTAATATTTGAGTGCTGTTCGACCCATATTCAGTGCATTCTCTAAACCCATATAGTCTATGCTGCTTTGGGTGAGTTGTAAAATGATGGGTTTATTAAGTTTCGATGCTGCCTGCATCTCGGCACGCAAGGTTTCGAAATTGTAAAAATTGGTAGCCAGCAAAGCCCCACTTTTTCCCTGTAACTGTATGTACTTTTCTTTGAGTGTCATGTAGTTATATGTCTTTTCCAAATTTTTGCTTTATCGTTTTCTTTATTTCTTCATAACTGGCAAATGCCGACGTGCCTCCCGCACTGGTGGTATTCAACGCTCCCATAAGGCTTCCGTATTCCAAACAGGTTTTTATACTGCTGTTTTGGATGAATTTTGAAATAAAACCCGCATTAAAACTATCGCCGGCTCCAATGGCATCCACTATTTCGGTATTTAAAACCGCATCAACTCTATGTATTGTATTTTTAAAAAATGCGGTAGAACCCCGGACTCCTTGTTTTACCACAACCATTTTGGCCACTTGCCTTAATTTCGCAATCGCATCTGAAATTTCACGACTCTTCGTTACCGCCAATAGTTCTGCCTCGTTGGGCATAAAAACATCCACAAAAGGTAACAGGGTTTTGAGACTGATGTCCCATTTCTCCGCAGGATCCCATTGCATATCGAGCGATGTGGTTAATCCGCAAATTTTAGCCTTGGCAAACAGATTAACAATGTCTTTTAGTATCAGGGGTTGAAGAAAAACCGACGAAACATGCAGATGTCGCGAATTACAGATTAACTCTTCCCGCACCTGGTTCACACCAAACGAACTCATGGCTCCCTGATGGGTTATCATGGCTCTGTCCTCGCCCTGATTAAACACGATGGTGGCACCTGTTTTCTGTTCCGCGTCCTGAATAATATTACTGGTATCGACTGATTTTGCCTGAAGTTGCTCCAAAATATACCGACCAAACATATCATCACCAACCATTCCGGCAAAGGCAACTTTTGCTCCCAGGCTCGAACTATTGGAGGCAAATATGGCCGATGAACTCCCCAAACCTAAATTCATTTGCCCGGCCAGAATTTCCTTCCCCACCACAGGCATCGACGGTAACTGATTGAGAATTAAATCTACATTCAATTCTCCAACTACCAATATATCGTATTGCTTTTGCATCTTTATAAATCCTCTATTTCTATTCTTTTTATCAAAGACATCACATCACTCCGATGCAACATCCCTATTTCTTCTCTTAAACAATTGGCCGCTCCACAAGCTGTAGCCATGGCCGCCATTTCTTTCACAGTTTCATTATTTAGCAACGAAATGCCCAATCCCGCTGTTAGGCAATCGCCACTGCCCACGGCACTTATAATATTTTCAAGTTTCGTATTGGAATGATATTTATGCTCACGAAAACGTAGATAGAGTCCTTTGCTACCATCGGTCACAGCCATTAAAGCAATGGTTTCCTGTGTTTTATCAAGTATGGCGGTTAAATGCTTCTCGCCGAAATATTCCATGGCCTCGCGTCGGTTCAAATGAAGTCCGAATGGCCTTTTCTTCATGGCCTCCATAAGTTGAACGCCGGTAGCATCTAAAATATGGGGAATATCTAACCGGTTACAAATGGTAACCAAATCAGCCCAGGCATGTTGGGGCGAATTTTGCGGCCAGCTACCACTCATAATCACTACTTTAGCTTGAGCTGCCTGCTTTTCGAATTCGGCTAAAAACGCATCATATTCCTTAGGCTGTATCGTTGGGCCTGGCTCCAAAATTTCAGTATCAGTATAGGAATCGTTGGTTTTCAGGGTATAACAACTGCGGGTTTCTCCTTCCAATTCTATCCCATAACACGCTATGCCTTTCTCCTCGCACTCTTGTTTAACCCAGGCTCCATTTCTACCACCCCAAAATGCCAACAAACTCACCTCATAACCCATTTCTGCCACAGCCAAAGCAACATGCACTCCCTTACCTCCCGCATAACGCTGCAGCTTTTCAACCCTCGTCGAAGATTTCAGCTCCAACTTATTCATAAATAAATAAGTATCAATGGCAGGATTGGGACAAACAGCGAATATCATAGGGCAGTATTAATTTTTTCCTGAGTTTTTTCGTATATCACAACTCCCTGAACTACCCTGTGAATGCTTCCATTTACCGAGGGCGAATCAGGATTCAAATCGTATTGCAACGATTTATGAAAAGCCAGCAATTGAGCCACCAACAAAACTGCAATATTCCACAATCCCTCGCACAGTGGTTCTCCGTCATTATTAAAACTTATTACCCTATCCACATCAGCCCGAAACCCTTCGATCTCAGCAACAGCCAGACAGTAGAGTGGACCGGAAGTCTCCCTGAGCGTGTTCACCAAATCCAGCTCATAGTCTTGTACGTATTTGTTATTGGTCATAAAATAGACCATCAACGTTTTTTCATTCACCACAGCTTTGGGCCCATGCCGAAAGCCGAGATAACTATCAAACTTGCAAATTACTTTCCCATTGGTTAGCTCCTGAAGCTTTAAATGCGCTTCTCTGGCCGATCCCATCATACTTCCTGAACCGAGAAATACAGCTCTCTCAAAGTTTAGTGAAGCAATTTGAGCAATATCTGCGTTTTTGGTTTCCAGCAAATGGCCACCCAAATCCGAAAGCTTTTGAATCTGCCAGCTCATGGTTTCATATTCATCCAAATGAAGAATTATCAAGGCTGTTAATGCCATAGCGGTTACGCTGCTGGTCATCGCCAAACTCTTATCATTGGCTTTTTCGGGTAAAACAAGCAACAGTTCGTTTGGGTTGGGCTCTCTCAATGCCAGGGCTCCGTCACTGTTACAACTGATAAAAATATGCTTTGTATTTCTGTTGTATTCCGAAACAAAATTCACCGCCGCAACACTTTCCGGACTGTTTCCTGAACGGGCAAATGAAATTACCAGCTGCCGACGGGTTGGAGCTATATACTGCTGAGTGTGAGTAACCAGCTCGGTAGTGGAAACAGCCCGACAGGTATTCCTGAGCTTCTCCTGATATAAACCAGCAACCATCTCGCCAATAAAAAAAGAAGACCCCGCTCCGGTGAAAATGATATCCGCTGACTCATCTTCTAAAACATCCCTAATAAATTCTTCAACTCGTACCCTTTGGCTGTGAATGAGCTCAAATACTTCTATCCACAACTTTGGCTGCTGAAAAATTTCCTGATAAGTATGTAAATTAGTTATATTCATAAATTAATCTTTCGTTATCTTATCTTTAAAATTTCAATTGCAATAATAATAAGTTTTTGCAATCAAAACAAGTGATTTTTACTATTTTATTTAAGTTTTTTTAATTTTAATCTTTCATTTAATAAAAAATTAAATGGATTGAAAGGATTCGTAAGTTTGCACATGCGAATAGATTCGAAATAAATCAGACATTTAATCATGACAAAAGCACCAAGAAACACCCTGAGCCGCAGAGCCAAAATACTTGAGCTTCTTCAGGAAAAAGGAGAAATATCTGTGCTGGAAATCAGCTCAAACCACAATATTAGCGATGTTTCTGTAAGGAACGATTTGGCCCATCTTGAACAAAAAGGCCTGCTTATCCGCACACGCGGAGGTGCCATTAAGACACAGCCCGTAAATTTCGATCTCAACCTCAACCAAAGGCTTAAAACCAATTATAAGGAAAAACAACGAATTGGCCGGCGGGCGGCATCCTATATTAAGGACAACGATACTATTGTGATGGACAATGGCTCAACCACACTCGAAGTAGCCCGAAACCTCGAAGGATTAAAAAACATAAAACTCATTACCAACAGCTTGCCTATTGCCGATTTGGTGGCCGATTTCGCGGGAGTAAATGTAATTATCCCGGGAGGAGAACTCAGATCCGAAATGCGATCGCTGGTGGGTTCCATGGCCGAAAAAAGCCTGTCGAACTATCACTGCGATATCGCTTTTCTGGGTGCCGATGGCGTGGATGTTTCAAGCGGAATTTATACCCCCCAGATTGAAGAAGCCGCCCTAAGCCAAAAAATGATCGAAATAGCCAACCGCGTTATTGTGGTTTGCGACAGCACCAAATTTGGCCGAAAAAGCTTCGTTAAAATCGGTGAATTAAAGGATATCGACGTCATAATCACCGACAACAGGGTGAAAGAAAAAGATATTGAAAAGCTTCTGGAAAAAGATATTACCATCGATATTGTATAAAAAACCAATATATAAACAGCTTTATTCACAGCCTGAACTCAAGAACTAAGAGCTATTAATTTGATTTTTAACAATTTAATAATTTTCAAATTCAATTAAAAAAATTGAATCCAATATTTGCAAATACCAAAAATCAACCTATCTTTGCAGTCCCAAAAAAAACAAGATTATGAGCAAACAGACATTTCAACCTTCTGTACGCAAAAGAAAAAACAAACACGGTTTCAGAGCCAGAATGGCAACTAAAAACGGTAGAAAAGTTTTGTCTCGCAGAAGAGCCAAAGGAAGACATAAATTAACTGTTTCTGACGAATTTACCAACAGAAAATAGTTTAATCTAGTATATCAGGTTTAGGCTTGAATAAAACCCGTTCGGATGAGTCCGGTCGGGTTTTGTAGTTTCAACAAAATACCATGAACGATCAATATATCAACGCGGTCGATTTCTTTAAGGAAAAATTTCCGACCCGGCCGCAACATCCCGCTCAGCTCATTTTGGCTGCCTGGGAACTCCGAACCCCCGAAAACTTAGGCGCCATCGTCCGCTTAGCCGGAAACCTGGGGGTGGCTCAGGTTTGGTTCATTCACCAAAACTTTCAGCTTAATCTGCAAAAAATAAAATATGTGGCTCATACAAGCCTCAGCCATGTGGATTTTAAAATGGTTACCGAACAACAATTCCTTGCCATGATTCCGCCCGGCTATCAAACCATTGCACTGGAAACCAGCAGCCTGAGCACCAATATTTTTACCACAAAGCTTCCACAAAAAACAATTCTTATTTGCGGCAACGAGCGTCATGGAATGCCCGAATCGTTTATCAACCAATGCCATAGCTCCGTTTTTATTCCTTTGCCCGGACTCACCCGCTCCATGAACGTGTCGCACGCTTTAACCATTGCTGCCTTTGAATGGGCCAAACAAAACCTGCCCGCGCTTTTAACAGAATAAAAAAAGGAGTCCCTTTTTGGCGGACTCCCTCGTTTTAATACTATTTTTCGTTCTCTTTCTTTTTATATCTGCCCGCCTTTTTTAAGGCTTCGGCAATAATCCATTCCAGCTGTCCATTGGTGCTGCGAAACTCATCGGCAGCCCATTTTTCTACGGCCAGCATCATGTCTTCATTCAACCGAAGTGCAAAGGCTTTTTTACCCGACATGTATTCTCCTCCTCTATTGATGCAAAGTTCCTGCATTTACTATGGGCGAAGCATCCTTGTCCGAACAAAGCACCACCATTAAATTGCTCACCATGGCTGCTTTTTTGTCTTCGTCCAAATCTATCACCCCGTTTTCTTTCAACTGCTCTATGGCCATTTTTACCATACTCACGGCGCCTTCAACAATTTTAAATCGTGCCGAAACCACAGCGGTAGCCTGCTGACGCTTCAGCATGGCCTGGGCTATTTCCTGCGCATAGGCCAAATGCGAAATCCTGGCCTCTATAACTTCTATTCCGGCTATATCCAATCTATCTTTCAAGGCGCGTTCGAGCATATCGTTCACCACTTCACCCCCACCGCGCAAGGTAATTTCGGCCTCTTCGGCTTCAAAATTATCGTAGGGATAGTCGCCTGCCAATTGACGGATGGCGGCCTCACTCTGTATCTCCACAAATTTGATGTAGTCGTCAACATCGAAGGCGGCTCTAAAGGTATCTTTCACCCTCCACACCAACACAATTCCTATAAGAATGGGATTACCAACCTTATCGTTCACCTTAATGGGCTCCCGATCGATATTTCGCGCCCGCAACGACACCTTTTTCTTGGTGAGAAACGGATTGGCCCAGAAAAACCCATTGGCAACCACGGTTCCTTTATAGGCTCCAAACAGGGTGAGCACCATGCTCTCGTTGGGATTGACCACAAACACACCACCCAGCAGAAAAATACCGATTACTATGACCGGAATGAGAATAAACAGCTGATAAATAACCAAAAAGGGAAAAGGAGCAATAATCATAATAAGCGTAATGAATAGCATGAGATAGCCATTCATGGGGGTAAAGATTTTTTCAGTTTTCATGGGTTTAAATTTTTAATATTTGATATCATTTTAATATTACAATAATACTACATTTTTTTGATTGATGTCAATTATTTCACAAAAATAAATTGCATAAACCCAATTAAAATTATTGCTGACTTCATTTGGCATTTATATTTATCATCCAAACTACGCACTTCAAAGTATAATAAACCAGAAGACAACATCATCCATTCATGCAACTACCCACGCCATCAAAATTCTTGAAAATTTGTTAAAACAAGTTTATTTGCATAAGTTTTAGTTTATTTGCACGTTCTAAGGTATTAAATTCGTATTGCAAATAATCTAATACCACAAACTATGAGAACTTTCATTTTATTAATCAGCTTTTTACTTTCAACCATGATATCGAACGGTCAAAATAATTCGGGGGATTCCCCAAACAAAAAACTCTCGCCCGAAGAGGAAAGAGTCATTATTCACAAAGATACCGAAAGGCCTTTCACCGGAAAGTATTACCAGTTTACCGACGATGGCATCTACACCTGCAAACAATGCGGCACCGAACTCTATCGCTCCTCCGATAAATTCGATGCCCACTGCGGCTGGCCCAGTTTCGACGATGAAATTGCCGGCGCCGTAAAACAAACCACCGATGCCGATGGCCGCCGGATCGAAATCACCTGCGCCAAATGTGGCGGTCACCTGGGGCATGTTTTTGTGGGCGAAGGCTTTACAGATAAAAACACCCGCCATTGCGTCAATTCAATCTCCCTGGATTTCAAACCGTTAATTCAAGTTCAAAACCTACCTAAACAATCAAAAATGGAAACAGCATATTTTGCCTCCGGATGCTTCTGGGGTACTCAATACCATTTCGAAAAAAAATCAGGAGTCATCAGTACCGAAGTGGGCTATATGGGCGGACATGTGGAAAACCCAAGCTACGAACAGGTGTGTACCGGTAAAACAGGCCATGCCGAAACCCTGAAAGTGGTTTTCGACCCCCAAAAAACAAGCTTCGAAGACCTGGCCAAACTCTACTTCGAAACCCACGACCCGGGCGAGCTCAACCGTCAGGGCCCCGATGTGGGAACACAATATCGGTCAGCAGTTTTCTATACCACCGAAGCCCAAAAGGAAACCACCGAAAAACTCATCAAAACCCTCCGCGAAAAAGGCCATAATGTGGTTACCGAAGTGGTGAAAGCCCCCGAATTCTTTGGCGCCGAAGGTTACCATCAACACTATTACAGCAAAAAGGGCGGCTCTCCTTACTGCCATATTTATCGGAAGAAATTCTAAAAAAGGTAATTCCCAGTAAGAGAAAAAGAATTTTTCGGATTGATAAAAACAACGACCCGAAATAGTTCCGGCATCTCCATTTAGAAAAATCATAAATAACGCCCTCTTTAACAAAAGAATATGGCATTTATCCCCGCCATAAGGATAGATGTTTATATTTGCATAAAAATTAAAGCTTTGCAAGAAACACAACCATTTGTAGCCAAAACCTTTGCCGGACTGGAAGGCATTTTGGCTCAGGAACTCCAATCCCTTGGCGCCACCGATGTACAGGAAACTCATAGGGCTGTTACCTTCAACGGAACCAAAGAAACCATGTACAAAGCCAACTATCAGGCTCGTACTGCCATCAGAATCTTAAAACCCATTGCCGAATTTCCAGCAGCCAACGAAACCGAACTCTACCGCGAAATCAGCAAAATAAACTGGTCGCAATATTTAGACCTTCACAAAACTTTTGCCATCGACGCATCAGTGAGCGACAGCAAAATGACCCACTCCAAATATGTGGCTCTAAAAGCCAAAGACGCCATAGTGGATCAGTTTTCGCGCAAAATGGGCGACCGCCCCAATGTGGATACCGATTTCCCCGATTTGCGAATCAACCTGTTTCTGCACAACGACCATTGTGTCATGAGTTTCGACAGCTCTTCCATCTCGCTGCACAAAAGAGGCTACCGCAAAGAAACCGGCGAAGCCCCCCTCAACGAAGTGCTGGCCGCCGGAATGATTCTGCTGAGTGGCTGGGATAAAAAATCGAATTTTGTGGATCCCATGTGCGGCTCAGGAACCCTGCTCATCGAAGCGGCCCTTATTGCCAACGGAATTCCTTGCGGCTACTACCGCGAGTTTTATGGCTTTAAAAAATGGCCCGATTTCGACAAAGACCTCTGGGAAAAAGTGAAAACTGATGCTTTCTCCGAACAGGATGAATTTGAATATGAAATCGTGGGCAACGAGTGGTCAACAGAAATGGTGGAAAAAGCCATCAGAAATATCAATAACGCAAAATTACATCACGATATTCAAATAGTGCATGGCGATATCCGTAACTTTATACCCCCCGATGGCCCTGGAACTGTGGTGGTTAACCCACCATACGGCGAGCGTTTGCAAACCAAGGATATTGTGGGGCTCTATGCCAAAATGGGCGACAGCTTCAAACAGAATTTCCCCGGCTATAATGCCTGGGTCATCTCATCCGATATTGAAGCACTTAAACGTCTGGGGCTTCACCCAACCCGTAAAATCGAGCTTTGGAACGGCCCGCTGCTCTGCAAATTCGAGAAATTTGAACTCTATAAAGGCAGCAAAAAAAGCAATTATCAGGAACTGGATCAGCAATAAAAATCAAAACTGTTTTTTTTGCTACTAATTGCTAAATTCGCTACTTTTAGATTACCCTACTAATTTTCTGGTTTTTGCATGAAAACGATTTATGTTATTTTGGTATTTCTGCTGATGGCTGCTGCATTCTCCTCGTGCAGCCTAAGCAAAAGCATTGAATCCAATCAACATATTGTTGCCAAAAACACCATCAAAATAGAAGGTAAAGAACCCATTACCAAGGTTGAGATTGAAGAATACATCGTTCAGCCCAAAACCCCTAAAGCCTTCGCATTCTTCTACAGCAATTTGTACATCTACAAAAAGTTCTCTCAAAAAAAAGACAACCTGTTCAACCGATGGATTTTAAAGGTTTTTGGCGACAAACCCGTTATCTATAATCCCGCCGAGCGCAATCAGTCCATGCGCGATATAAAAACCTATTTGGGCAATCTGGGCTATTTTAATGCTCAGGTAACTTCGGAACTCGAACACAAACCGCTGAAAGTAAATATTACCTACCATATCATTCCGGGGAAACCTTATCTGGTGCAGAAAACGAAATGGGTCATTGCCGATACAGCCCTCACCCACTCCAATGTTGAAAGCGGAAGCCTCATAAAACCTGGCGACAAATTCAATATTTACTTGCTGGAAGACGAACGCGACCGCATTACCGAAGTTTTCAGAAACAATGGTTTCTACGAGTTCAATGCTGAGTATGTGAGCTTTGCAGTGGACAGTACTTTACAAAATCATGCGGTGAATTTAACCACTCAAATAAGCTCCCAAAACTCAGAAACTACCGATTTTCAAACAGAATCTTTTAAAAAGTATCCCATTAATAAGGTATTTATTTACACAAATTTCGAAAACGACCATCTGCTCCCACAACCCTTCGATACCTTAGTTCTGGATATGGGGGAGAAAAAAAACACCGCATCCAACGGCATCTATCATTTCCTGTATAAAAACAAAATGCGCCTGAACCCCAGAACCATAGCCCAGTCTGTTTTTATTGAACCCGACGAAAACTTCAATAACCGCGACCTTTCCGAAACCTACCAAAAACTTAACAGGATTCCTTTGCTGAAATACATCGACATCAGCTATAAACTTACCAACGATAGCCTGGCCGATAAACTCGATGCTCATATAAAATTATTCAGAAGCAGAGCTCAGTTTTACAGCATCGAAACCGATGGAACCCACTCGAGCGGCGATTTGGGAATCAGACTGGGGCTCAATTATGGAAACAAAAATATTTTTAAAGGGGGCGAATTGCTCAATCTGAGAATCTCCGCTGCCATGGAGAACCGAAAATATACCGGCTACGAAGATACCCGCAAATTATTGTATTTCAATACCATAGAATATGGAGTTCAATTGAGTCTTTTTAGTCCAAGCTTTATTGTTCCGATCAAACAAAGCCGTTTCCCCAAATATTTTAAACCCCGGACCTATATACGCTTTGGATATAATTATCAGCTCAGACCTTCCTACGAGCGCCATTTGAGTAATTTTAATTTTGGCTATGAGTGGAGACAGCAAAAATCAATCTTTCACCGACTAAATGTGCTCGATATCAGCGTGATAAAAATATTTCCATCGGAGAAATTTCAGGCCTATCTCGACTCCATCACCAATCCACGCTATAAAGACCAATATCAGGATCATTTTATTGCCGCCATAAAATACGATTTCGTTTACAATACACAGGAACTCGTAAAACACGAAAGTTTTACCTACCTCAATGCCCGATTAGAAACTGCCGGAAATCTATCCTATGGTTTGTCGAGCCTCCTTAAAGCCGCCAAAACCAACGACTACTACACCATGTTCGGCATCCGCTATGCCCAATATTTGCGCATGGAAGTCGATTACAGGCAGTTCATTGCCCTGACCAACAATCAGGGATTTATTTACCGACTCAATATGGGCTGGGCAATTCCCTACGGAAACAGTCTGGCCATGCCTTTCGAAAAGGGATTTTACGGAGGTGGCTCCAATGGAATGCGGGGCTGGGTCTACCGCGATTTGGGTCCCGGAACTTATAACAACACACTGGGGGTGGAATACGACAAAACCGGTGAGATAAAACTCGAAGCCAACATTGAATATCGCTTCCCGCTGTACCGCTATTTAAAAGGAGCTGCCTTTGTCGATGCCGGAAATATTTGGTTACAACATGAGAGCGAAACATTCCCCGGCGGAAAATTCAATTGGGACAGCTTCTACCGCCAGTTTGCAGTTGACGGGGGATGGGGCTTCCGCCTCGATTTCGATTTCTTTATCATCAGAGTCGATGGCGCTGTTAAAATTCAGGATCCGTCGAAAAATGCGGGCCTTCGATTTGTTTTGCCCAAAACTCAAATTAAAGACATATACTGGAGCTTTGGTATTGGCTATCCATTCTAAATCGCTAATTTTGTGCACAAATTATGGTCATTTTCATCCATGACCCCATGATCAAATGATAGTTTTATGATTAAAAAAGTTTTCGGCATTCTCGTTTTTTCCGCTACCATCGTTCTCAATTCCTGCACTTTAGAGAAAGAATTGGCCATGAAGTATATTGAGAAAGAAGCCTCTGAAACCAGCCTGATGATAGTTCCCCCCGATATCCTTTTCATGTTTAACGACAAAGCCCTGGTAGATGGAGACTTTAAAAACAAGGATTCGGCATTGTTTCACCAAAGCAAGTTTCTTCAATATATTTCCGACAGTGCCTTTTTGGAAACCTATTTCAGAGCCTTCCAGAATCATCTGGCTCAAAATGGCATCACTATTTATTATCCCGACCAAATCAGCGATTTTATCAATCAGCCTTTTAAATCATACATAGTTCGGTTTGCCCAAATGGAGCTCCTCGAAGATACAACATCTTTGGAGGTGGAAGAAGGGTTGGGCCATTTATCGGTCATTAAAAAGATTCCTTACGAGCAGCTTTCGCTCGGTTGCCGGTTCGAGATTTCCATAAAAGATTCCTCAGCCTACTTCACCTACTTCGATGAACAATACGTTAACGATCAGATAGTTGGACATTATAGAGAAGATGCCTTGAACAATGAAACCGAGTTCGTTTATTCCCTCGACGAAATTTCGCTTGACGATATTTACGAGTTTGCAAGCTATGCCGGACAGGTTCACGCATCGTATATATTCGATTTAATGCTCAATACCTATATCTGGAATCAATTGCCCGATGACCGTAAAAATGGGTTTATTTATCTGCATTACAATCCAGCTGACCGTACCATCGAAATTGCCTGGGAATCGCTAACCCCCATAAAAAACAAATAACCCGGATGTATTTCGGGGGATGGAATTTATCGTTTCAATGTCCTTAAATCCAAAATCTTTTAATCCGGACAGCTCTTCATTTACCTCCAATTTAGACTCATTTTGAATTAAATAGTAGGGATGATTTCCTCTAAAAACAGTATTTTTGCAGCAAATAAAATCTAAAAAAATGGATTTATCGGTTAATTATATGGGGCTTCACCTGAAAAGCCCAATAATAGTTGGAAGTTCGGGGCTTACAAACTCTGTCGAAAAAATTCGGGATCTGGAACAACAAGGTGCAGGAGCCATCGTTCTCAAATCGCTTTTTGAGGAGCAAATGCTCATAGAGCAGGAAGCATCGAACGAGCTCAACGATTATAACTACCCCGAGGCCATGGATTACATGAAGGCCTATGCCACAGAGTATTCCTACAGCCAATTCATAAAACTCATCAGGAGTGCTAAAGTGGCCGTAGACATTCCTGTTATCGCCAGCATCAATTGTGTGAGTGCAGGTAAATGGATCGAATTGGCTCAAAGCATTGAAAGTGCAGGCGCCGATGCTTTGGAACTAAACATATCTCTTTTACCATCAGATATTTACAAATCCAGCGCTCAAAACGAAAAAACCTATTTCGATATCGTGGAATCGGTTCGGAAAAATGTTAAAATACCCATAGCTCTCAAAATGAGCCACTACTCCGCCGGACTCGCCCATCTGATTGCTCAACTGAGTTTTACCAAAATGGTGGACTCCTTCGTGCTTTTTAACAGATACTATTCCCCCGATATCAATATCGACGATATGAGCATTACCTCAGCAGGTGTACTCAGCCGACCCGAAAATATCTCCGATTCACTCCGGTGGATTGCTCTTTTGTCGGGGAAACTTAAAACTCCGTTGGTGGCTTCAACCGGGGTTCACGAGGGTGAAGACGTGGTTAAACAAATATTAGCCGGAGCTCAGGCCGTTCAGGTGGTGAGCACACTTTACAAAAATGGCATTACCCATATGCGAAAAATGAACGATTTCCTGGGTGCCTGGATGAAAGAAAATCAATATGAAAGCCTCAGCGATTTCAGAGGACAGATCAGCTATGAGAAATTTCATCATGCCGAAGCATTTGAAAGAATTCAGTTTATGAAATATTTTGGAGGATTTGAATAAAAATATATATGGAAGAATTAAACAGCGTAATTACGCAGATTTTACAGGTTTCACCCATCATGAAAATCATCAGAGTGAAACCATTGGGATGGGAATTTCCCGAATTTAAAGGCGGCCAATTTGTTGCTCTTGCTTTACCAGGATCGGCCGAAAGATGTGCTGAAGCCACCGAGGAATTCGAAACTCCCACCGAACCCGACAAACTAATCAAAAGAGCATACTCTATTGCATCTTCGTCCACTGCTCAGTTTGTGGAATTCTACATCACTTTGGTACACTCCGGCTCCCTAACCCCCCGCATTTTCAACCTGCAAATTGGCGACAAAATATGGATGGGTAAAAAAGGCGTGGGAATGTTCACCATCGACGAAGTGGATGCTGAGAAAAATGTGGTTCTCATTGCTACAGGAACTGGCGTTGCTCCCTATATGAGTATGCTCCGTTCCGATGCCCTGAAACGCCATGGCCGCATTATGATTGTTCACGGTGCCGCCAACAGCTGGGATTTGGGCTATAGCAGCGAATTACTGCTTCTCGAAAGCATGTTCGACAAGTTTACCTACTACCCCACCATCACAGAACCTGCCAAAGAACCCGCAGGCTGGAATGGCGATGTTCGTTTTATCCAGGATATCTGGGTCGATGGTCTGGCTGAGAAAAAATGGGGATTTAAACCCACTCCCGAAAATACCGAAATCTTCCTCTGTGGAAATCCCCGTATGATTAATTCAATGGTGGAGCTTCTTCATGGCGATGGGTTTGTGGAGCATAACCGCAAACAGGTTGGACAAGTTCACGTGGAAGAGTTTTAATCTGTAGTAAAAACAAAAAGATAAAAGTCATTCTTATTATAAGGGTGACTTTTTTCTATTTTTGGAGAATGATAGTTACCATAGACCCAGAAGCCGGACCTTGTTTTGGCGTGAGAAAAGCCATTGAGCAGGCCGAAGAAATTTTGGACAAATCATCGGTTTTATATTGTCTGGGCGATCTTATTCACAACGACGAAGAATTAAACCGCCTGAAAAACAGGGGGATGAAAATAATCGCTCCCGCCGAATTGTCTTCTCAAAAACCCCAAATGGTTCTTTTACGAGCTCATGGCGAACGCCCCGAAACCTATGCTACCCTCAACAACCTGAATATCAATATTGCCGATTCCACCTGCCCCATCGTAAAAAAGCTTCAGACCCAAATAGCCGAAACCTATCTGATAACAAGGGTCAATGGGGGACAAATTGCCATATTTGGCGATCCAAACCACGCCGAAATTATGGGTCTTCAGGGCCATTGCCAAAACTCAGCCATCATTCTCCAATCGGCTGACGACATCCGGAAATTAAACCCACGCAAAACCATTTACCTGTTTTCTCAAACAACCAAATACCGCAGCCACTACCATTCAATCAGAAAATCAATGGAAGAATATCTTGTGGGGCAAGGTGTAAATCCGCAGACCAATCTGGTTTTTTTCGATAGCAGCTGCAAAATAGTGGCCGACCGCGATAAACAACTACAAAAATTTGTGGTTCAAAAAGATTTAATTCTCTTTGTCAGCGGAGTAAAAAGTTCCAACGGCCATCAGCTTTTTAACCTATGCCAAAGCTTAGTGACCGAAAGCTATTTTATCTCCAATGAAAAAGAAATTGAAAAGGAATGGCTTGTCAACAAAAACAATATCGGAATTACCGGTGCCACATCCACGCCTTTATGGCTATTAGAAAAAGTTCACAATCAGGTAATTAGTTTAACAAACCCCCAGGAAGCAGAAGACCATTAATGCCCTTCCAAAATGCTTAGACACTCCAGCATACTATCGCGCCAATGGGGAATAGTGATGTTGAAATCCTTTTTTATTTTGGCCTTATTCAGCACACTGTAATAGGGTCGTGGAGCTGGCAATGGGTACTGATAGGTTAAAATGGGGGTTACTTTGCAGTTTAGCTGCGCCCCTATAATAATTTCGTAAGCAAAATCGTACCAACTGGCCACCCCTTCGTTGCTATAATGATAAATTTCGTTTTTGTCAGTCTTTTTGCCCGAGTGAATAATCGATAATATGGCAGTTGCCAAATCGGTAGCATAAGTTGGGGAGCCAATCTGGTCATAAACTACCTTAAGCTCAGGTCTTTCCTTTCCATACTTGAGCATGGTTTTCATAAAATTATTCCCAAATTCCGAATAAAGCCACGAAGTACGAATGATGGTCACTCCCACGCCTTCTTCCAAAACCATTTGTTCGCCAAGCAATTTCGACTTACCATAGGCCGACGGAGTGTCGCAGTAATCGGTTTCGGCATAGGGCTCATATCCTTTACCATCAAAAACATAGTCGGTAGAAATATGAATGAAGCGCGCTGCAAACATGGCTGCAACTTCGGCTAAAATTGCTGGGCCGGTGGCATTGATTTTCTTAGCCAGGTCGTATTCCTGCTCTGCTTTATCAACTGCAGTATAGGCTGCACAATTTACAATATGGGTAATTCCGTTGCCCTTTACAAAATCAAGCACCTGAGCGCGGTTGGTAATATCGAGCTCTGCCACATCGGTGTAAAAAAACTCCGATTCCTGATAATTCTTATCTATCTTTCGGATGCTGCTTCCCAATTGTCCCTGACTTCCGGTTACGAGTATTTTATTCATGTTGTCTAAAATTTTTTCAATTAACTACTTTGCAATTGTGCGCACGGCTATCTGTTACCTGCGTCACCAATATGTTGTTCAATCAGAGTCTGTTATTTACGAAAAAACACCAGGCAACTAAAGTCACCTGGCGTTTTGGTTTACATTTCCTTCTTAAAGATTCATGGTCGATTTAAAATATTCTATTGTCTTGAGCAATCCTTCGTTCAGTTGAACCTTAGGCTCCCAGTTCAATTCGCGTTTGGCCAGCGAAATATCTGGCTGACGCTGCATGGGATCGTCCGATGGAAGGTCGTGGTAAATAATCTTCGATTTGGTTCCGGTAAGCTCTATAACTTTTTCGGCCAGCTCTTTAATGGTGAACTCGTTGGGGTTACCAATATTCACCGGGCCTGTAAAATCTTCTCTCGAACCCATCATGCGAATCATGCCTTCAATTAAATCATCCACAAACTGAAAACTGCGGGTTTGTCCGCCATCGCCATAAATGGTAATGTCGTTCCCCTGAAGTGCCTGCACAATAAAATTGGAAACCACCCTGCCATCCTGCGGATGCATCCGCGGACCATAGGTGTTGAAAATCCGTATCACTTTAATCTTCACATTATTTTGCCAGTGATAGTTGAAAAACAGTGTTTCGGCAACACGTTTCCCTTCATCGTAGCAGGAACGCTTTCCTATGGGATTCACGTGTCCCCAATAATCTTCACGCTGTGGATGAACTTTTGGATCGCCATATACTTCGCTGGTGGATGCCTGAAGAATTCTGGCATTAATCCTTTTGGCCAAACCCAGCATATTGATAGCTCCCATGACCGATGTTTTCACAGTCTTAATGGGATTGTACTGATAATGAACCGGTGAGGCAGGACAAGCCAGATTGTATATTTCATCCACTTCAATAAAAAAAGGCATGGTTATATCGTGGCGGATATACTCAAAATAAGGGTTATCCATCAAATGGATAATGTTTTGTTTTTGTCCGGTGAAGTAATTGTCAACACAAATTACTTCATGACCATCTTTTAAAAGCCTGTCGATTAAATGTGACCCCACAAAACCGGCACCGCCTGTAACAAGAACTTTCTTTCGTATCATAATTTTTTGAGTGGATTGAATAAAAAACCACCTTTCGGAAAAAGCTGACGAGCCTACCCAAAAAGTGGTTTCCTGGATTATTTATTTTGTTGTGTCGATTCCAATGCAGTAATAGGTAATTCCTCTGTCCTTCAATTCATTGAGATCGTAGATATTTCTACCATCCAGAATCAGCGGATTCTTCAATAGCTTTTTCATGATATTAAAGTTGGGAAATTTAAACTCAGGCCATTCGGTGGCAATGAGTAAAGCGTCGGCATCGATGAGCACATCGTACTGATCCTGACCATATTCTACTTTATTTCCCAAAATTCTTTCGGCTTCTTTCATAGCCACAGGGTCGTAGGTTTTTACATGAGCACCGGCTTCTAAAAGCTTACGGATGATCACCAAACTGGGAGCTTCGCGCATATCGTCGGTTTGGGGTTTAAAGGCAAGTCCCCACAAAGCAATGGTTTTTCCTTTCAAATCGTAATTAAAATGTTTCATCAACTTATTAACCAACACGGATTTTTGAGCATTGTTTACTTCTTCAACAGCCTTTAAAACTTTGAGGCTATAAGAATAACTATCGGCAGTTTTAATAAGCGCCTGAACGTCTTTTGGGAAACAAGAGCCCCCGTAGCCGGTTCCGGGATAAATGAACTTTGTTCCAATTCTGGAGTCAGAGCCAATACCCTTACGAACCATGTTTACGTCGGCACCAACGATTTCGCACAGGTTAGCCATATCGTTCATAAAGCTAATTTTGGTGGCGAGCATACTGTTGGCTGCATACTTAGTCATTTCGGAGGAGGTGATGTCCATAAAAATAACAGGATGGCCGTTCATGGTGAATGGTTTGTAGAGACGTTCCATGGTTTTTTTAGCGCGATCGGTATCACAACCTACTACAATTCTGTCAGGTTTCAGGAAATCCTGAACCGCAGCGCCTTCTTTGAGGAATTCGGGGTTCGAAGCCACATCGAAGGGTAAATCTACACCACGTTTTACCAATTCTCCTTTTAGTGCTTCCCGCACCTTTTCAGCAGTTCCAACAGGTACTGTGCTTTTGGTAACAATGAGCAAATAGTCTTTCATGTGTCGGCCAACTTCCCGAGCCACTTCGAGCACATATTTTAAGTCGGCACTTCCATCCTCATCGGGGGGAGTTCCAACTGCTCCAAAAACTACTTCCACGTCATCGAGACTCTCGCTCAAATTGGTGGAAAAATGCAAACGACCTTTCTTAACATTCCGGTGAACCACTTCATCAAGGCCGGGTTCATAAATAGGAATGATTCCTTTTTTTAGATTTTCGATCTTGTTAACATCAATATCAACGCATGTAACATCGATACCAACTTCACTAAAACAAGCTCCGGTTACTAAACCTACATAACCAGTTCCGACAATTGTGATTTTCATTTTCTTTCCTTTTTATAAGTTATTATATAAATCTTTTAATAATCTTTCTATCCAAATTTAATGATTAATAATCGAAATACCAAAGGATATTTTCTATTTAATGAAAAAATTTTTCCTAAATATATGGAAAAAGCATGGTTCTCGCGGTTTTTGATTGAATATGAGACCTATTAATTTAAAAATACGCTGTTCTAATTTTAAAATTAATTGGATATAAAATTAGAAATATCACTAAACGAAGTCGAATTTTAAATCTGATATTATCATATATATCTGATATTCTGTATTTTAAAATTTTTCTGTATTTTTTAAGAAATACTATATTTGCTTTCTTTAATCTGAAAATATGGAAATTAAACGGACCTTCGATTTGCTTGATTATTACGCAAAGCATTACATGGTAGTCGACGCACTCGCAGTAAAAAGAAATAAAAAATGGGATGTGTTCTCCACGCAGGAGTATATCGATAATTCCCACTATTTTGCCTATGGCCTCCTGGAATTGGGGTTTGTAAAAGGCGATAAAATAGCCACAGTCTCCAATAACCGCCCAGAATGGAATTTCATTGACATGGGTTTGGCAATGGCAGGAATGGTTCACGTACCCATTTATCCTACAATCAGCGATGCAGAATATGCCTTTATCTTCGACAACAGCGAATCGAAATCGCTCATAGTCAGCGATAAAGCTTTGTACAAGAAGCTAAAACCCATTGCCGATGCTTCGCAGGGAATTAAAACAGTGTACACTATTAATGAAGTGGACGATGCCCAAAACTGGGAAACCATTCTGACCCTGGGTCGGGCAAATGCCGAAAAACATTCGGCCAGGCTAAAAGCCATTAAGGATTCCATAAATGCAGCTGACCTGGTCACCATAATATATACATCAGGAACCACAGGAAACTCAAAAGGCGTTATGCTTTCGCACGACAATCTTGTTTCGAATTTAGTTTCCACATCCAAGGTTCAACCGCTTGAATTTGGTCATAAAGTGCTGAGCTTTCTACCCCTATGTCATGTTTATGAACGTATGATGAACTATCATTTTCAGTACAAAGGACTCAGAATTTATTATGCTGAGAACATGGCAACCATAGCCGAGAATATAAAAGAAATCAGAGCCGATGGTTTCAATACCGTGCCACGTTTGCTCGAGAAAGTTTACGATAAAATTATTGCCAAAGGGAAAGACTTAACCGGAATTAAAAAACAAATTTTCTTCTGGTCGGTGAATCTGGGATTGCGTTATGAGTTAAATGGTGCCAATGGATGGTTTTATGAACAAAAACTAAAATTGGCTCGCAAACTGGTTTTCAGCAAATGGAACGAAGCTCTTGGCGGAAATGTAAAAATAATCGTTTCGGGCGGTTCCGCGCTTCAACCCCGCTTAGCCCGCATATTTCACGCAGCCGGAATGAAAGTGATGGAAGGATATGGCTTAACCGAAACCGGACCTGTTATTGCTGTTAACAATGCTTATTATCCAAATCTGAAATTTGGAACTGTGGGTCCTATTCTCGAAAGAGTCGAAGTTAAAATAGCCGACGATGGCGAAATACTTTGCAAAGGCCCCAATGTGATGATGGGTTATTATAAAGCTCCAGAGTTAACCGCCGAAGTAATTGACGAAGAAGGCTGGTTCCATACTGGCGATATAGGCATTATTGAGGATGGAAAATTCCTTAAAATTACTGACCGCAAAAAAGAAATGTTTAAACTTTCTTCGGGAAAATATGTAGCACCTCAGGCCGTGGAAAACAAGTTTAAAGAATCGGTATTTATAGAGCAAATTATGGTGGTGGGCGAAAACGAGAAATTCGCCAGTGCTTTAATATCGCCCGATTTCAACCACTTACATTTCTGGGCATCGAAGCATAAGCTCCATTACCGCGATAACCACGAGTTGGTAAAACTTCCCGAAGTCATTACCCGTTTTCAAAAAGAGGTAAATCAAATAAACAAACAGCTTTCGCTCACCGAAAACGTGAAGCGCTTTAGAATCGTTTGCGACGAATGGAACCCACAAACCGGTGAATTGAGCCCAACCCTCAAACTTAAAAGAAAAGTTATTTATCAGAAATACGATCACATTCTCAAGGAGATTTATATGCACTCCAACGGAAATGGAAACGGCAACGGAAATTAACAGGACAGCAGCTTTGCCTGCTGTTTTTTTATTTATCCACCCCCGAAATTTCAAATTCGCAATGTTTGAATTTTTGTTTAAACTAATGTTATTTTTTTATCTTTGACCACCCTAATTCTATACAAAGCTCATGAATAATGTAACCCGCACCTTCGATATTCTTACGTTTAACGAAAAAAATCAGCCCCTGGAAAAGGCACTTTCCATTAAAACCAATTCTGGCTGGACAAGCTACTCCACCTCCGATTACCGGCAACGAGTTGATAAAATAAGTCTGGGGCTAATGGCCTTAGGCCTTCAGAAATCGGATAAAGTGGCCACAGTTGTCAATAACCGCCCCGAATGGAATTTTATTGACTTTGGAATGTCGCAACTCGGGCTGGTTCATGTGGGAATTTACCCCACCATTAGTACAGAAGAATATCAACACATCCTAAGCCACTCCGAAGCCAAAATTCTTATTGTTTCCTCAGATGAATTGTATAATAAGCTTCTACCAATTTTTAAAAAAACGGATTCCATAAAAGATATCTACACCATTGACCCGGTAAAAGGAGCAAAAAACTTAGCGGATATTGAGCTTTTGGGAAGCCAGCAAAACGCCGATGCCCTCTCTGAGCTCGAAAACAGAAAAGCTGCTGTAAACGCCGATGACTTGCTTACTCTCATTTACACTTCGGGTACCACAGGCTTGTCAAAAGGCGTTATGTTAACTCACAACAATGTGGTTAGCAATGTTAAACTGGGTCTTCAATACATTGAATATCTCAACTACAGAGACCGTGCCTTTAGCTTTTTGCCCATGTCGCATATTCTGGAGCGCACTGGTAACTACCTATGGCAGCTTGGTGGTCTGGAAATATATTATGCCAAATCCATAGAAACTCTATCCGATGATATGAAAGAGGCCAAACCCCATACTTTTATTACTGTTCCCCGCATATTCGAAAAAATTTACGATAAAATTATCATGAAAGGTCGTGAGCTTTCTCCCATTAAGAAATCGCTTTTCTTTTGGGCTGTGAAACTGGGCGACCAATACGATCCCAATCCGGCTCACCGAACCTTCTCCTACAATTTAAAGCACAAAATTGCCGATAAACTCATTTTTACTAAATGGAGAGAAGCACTTGGGGGTTCTATAAAAGGTGTTATCTCCGGTGGTGCTGCTTTACAACCCCGTTTAGCCAGAGCTTTTTGGGGTGCCGGTATTATTGTTCAGGAAGGATTTGGGCTCACCGAAACTTCTCCTATTGTAACAGCCAATGGATTTTCCCACGACAAAGTGCGCTATGGATCAGTGGGTTATATTACCAAAGAAGTCAATGTGAAAATTGCTGAAGATGGAGAAATATTGGTTCAGGGGCCCAATGTAATGACCGGATACTTCAAGGATATTGAAAAAACCAATGAAGCCATACAAAACGGCTGGTTTCACACGGGCGATATTGGCAAAATCGAAAATGGTTTTCTTTATATCACCGACAGGAAAAAAGAAATTTTCAAACTCTCGGGAGGTAAATATGTAGCTCCACAGGTGATTGAAAACAAACTCAAGGAATCTAATTTTGTGGAACAAATAATGGTAGTTGGAGAAAACCAACGCTTCACCGGCGCACTCATTGTCCCCGATTTCAATTATTTACATAACTGGTGTCAGTTGCACCAGGTGAAATACCGCGACAACAAGGAGCTCATTCAAAACCCCGTGGTACTTGCCCGATATCAGAAAGAAGTTGACTTTTACAATCAGCAATTGGATCATGTGTCTCAAATAAAGAAATTTCATTTAGTCTGCGAAAGCTGGACTCCCGAAAGTGGCGATTTATCCCCAACATTAAAACTTAAGAGAAGATCGCTCATGGTGAAATATAACCGGAAAATTCAGGATATATTTGCATAAAAACTACATGAACCCATGAGCAATCCAATAGTCGAATATTTAAAAAACGAAATCAACAAGCCCATCACCAAAAGTGTTTCTCCTTCATCCTTATGGCTTCGGGGAACCCTTCTCGAAGTTGCCGTTGGCAAAGCCACCATATCCTATCAAATCCGCAAGGAAATGACAAACCCCTTAGGCACCATTCAGGGAGGTGTTATGGCTGCCCTTATTGACGATACCATGGGGCTTGCATTTTACACCTTGTTCGAGCAAAACATGTTCACCACAACCAACCTGAACGTGAACTATTTATTTGGCGCCAAAGAAGACGAAATCATCGTTGTAAAAGCCCAGGTGGTTCGGATAGGAAAAAAAATTGCCAATGTGGAGTGCAAAGTTTATAACGAAAACGAAGACATTATCTGCACCGCCACAAGCAATCTGGTGGTAACAAGCGTAAAGGTAACCGAGACATTGAGTACTGAAAACAAAGGAGTTTTAAACTAAGGAAAACCAAAGATATTTCTTAGCCTTTTCTAATCTGCTTCATATAAAAAAATGCGGTCAACATGAGAATCAAAATCTCTGCTGACCGCATTTCTTTTCAAAGAGTGTATGATTTAATCCATAAGAATCAATAATTTCCCCTTGGATACTATTTCGCCAGGCTGAACCAAAATGCTTTTAATTGTTCCTGCCTTGGGGCTAACAATAAGATTTCGCATTTTCATAGCCTCCAGAATCAACAACCTCTCGCCTTCTTCCACCTGCTGACCTTCCTCTATATTAATTTCAAGTATGGTTCCGGGAATCAGGGCTTCTATTTCGTTGATATTAATAGGTTTAAAGGGTTTCCTGTTTCTGTAACTAGCAGGAACTTCGGTGAGATAAACGGAGTTTTCGATATGAAATTCCTCGTAGTTGGGTTTTTCCTTAGTATTCTCTTTTGTCATAGTTGAAGATTAAAACGGTGGAATTCCATGTTTTTTATTCGGACGCTGCACGTCTTTCGAAGCGCTGATTTCCAATGCATGGATAATCATGCGGCGTGTTTCAGAGGGTTCAATTACGGCATCAACATAACCATAGGCAGCGGCTACAAACGGATTGGCAAATTTTTGCTTATACTCTTCCACTTTTTGAATCCGCATTTTCTCAGGATCTTCTGCACTGTTGATTTCCGACCTAAATATAATATTCGCCGCACCTTCGGGTCCCATAACAGCGATTTCGGCCATGGGCCATGCCAGTACAAAATCGGCTCTCAGGTGATGGCTGCACATGGCAATATAACCGCCGCCATAAGCTTTTCTCATAATGACCGTAAGTTTAGGCACAGTGGCTTCGGAATAAGCATAGAGAAGCTTTGCACCATGGCGAATAACTCCGGCATGTTCCTGATCCACTCCAGGCAAATAGCCTGGTAAATCTACCAAGGTGAGCAAAGGAATATTAAAGGCATTACAATATCTGATGAAACGGGCAGCTTTATCCGATGAGTCCACGTCTAAAACCCCTGCCAGATAAGCGGGTTGATTTCCAACAATACCAATGGTTTGTCCATCCATTCTGGCAAACCCTATCACAATATTTCTGGCAAAATGCTCCTGAATTTCGAAGAAATCGGAATTATCGCAGATTGCCTTCACCACATCGCGCACATCATAAGGCTCTTTGGGGTCGGTTGGCATAATTTCATCAAGTTTATACTGGCGGACTTTCGGCGGTTTCTTGGGAAAACGATCGGGTTTTTTAGAGTTATTCCAGGGGATATAGGTACAAAGCTCCTTAATCTGACCAAAGCACTCCTGCTCACTTTCGGCATAAAAATGGGCATTTCCGGTCTTGGAGGCATGAACATAAGCTCCCCCCAATTCTTCCATGCTAATTTCTTCACCCAATACAGTTTTAATTACCTCGGGTCCGGTGATAAACATTTTCGAGATTTTATCAACCACAAAAACGAAATCGGTAAGAGCAGGGCTGTAAACGGCGCCGCCGGCACACGGTCCCAGAATAACTGAAATTTGGGGAATAACTCCGGAGGCCTGAGTGTTTCGGTAAAAGATTTCGCCATATCCGGCTAATGAATTAACACCTTCCTGAATACGAGCTCCGCCAGAGTCGTTGATGCCAATAATAGGCACCTTTAAATGCATGGCGTGATCCATGATTTTGGTAATTTTCTTGGCATGCATATATCCAAGCGATCCCCCAGCCACTGTAAAATCCTGGGCGTAGATACACACAGGATGGCTGTCGATGGTTCCGGTTCCGGTTATTACACCGTCGCCTGCCAGATATTTTTTATCCATGTCAAAATCCTTGGCTGCATGTTCAACGAATAAATCGTATTCATGAAAGGATTTTGGGTCGAGAATCGCTATGATTCGCTCACGGGCTGTGAGCTTTCCAACAGCTTTTTGTTTTTCGATTGCCTTTGACCCCCCACCGGATAAGGCATTCTTCATACGTTCTCGTAACTCTAAAGACTTCTGTTTTATAGACATATACAACTATTTTTATTCAGAACTTGTTGTTTACTCTCCAATTATTGAAACGGGACAAAATTAAGAGAATTTACAAAGAAAACAATAATATTGTTGTTACCGGAATAACAATGCTTTTATTCCAATTATATTCGGCACGTTCCATGCCTTCAAAAAACTTATCGTTGCAATACAATTCAATAAAAATCTGTTATACGATATGTAAAAAAAAATGATTCCCCGTTATGGAAAATCATTTAAATCTTGGTCTAGGAAACTTTCTATTCCGCGTCCTCTGAAGGTGGAACCATTCCACTTGGAACGGGCTGAGAGTTTTCTATTTGTTGTCTCAACTCAGTGTCAATGATATCCTGATTTGAAGAATTTCTTGGTATCACAAAAATTGAAAACAAGCTTAAAACCAGCAAAACCAGAGCCAGAGTCCAGGTAGATTTCTCTAAAAAATCTGCAGTCTTTCTAACTCCTAAATACTGATTGTTGCCTGCAAAATTAGAAGCTAAACCTCCGCCTTTTGAATTTTGAACCAATACCACCAACATTAACAATAAACTGGTGATTAAAATTAAAACTGAAACAATAATATATGCGCCCATGGCTTACTTTTTTTCTTTTATACTCACTTCTTGAATTCGGGCTGCAAAGTAACTGCTTTTTTCTGGATTTTTCAAAATTAATTTTCGATAAATTTCTATGGCTCTTTGAATATTACCCTGTTGCTGGTAAATCTGTGCAAGAGTTTCTGTTACAAAGAAATCATCGTCCATCAAGCCATCCTCGCCCGATTCGGTTTCGGAGCCATCCTGATCGCTTTTATCCGGACTCGAAATACGAGGTTCAATCGCTATAAACCTGTCGATTAACTGTGCCCTTATGCTCTTATCTTCGTTTAATGCATCCCGAATCTCAACTTCTTCCGGGGTCTCTTCAACTTTCTGACTGCTGATTTCTGCAAGTCTTCTTTTTACCATTGCGAGCAACTCGGCCTTGGTTTTAATGGTATTGCCGGCGGATCTTGTTTCTCTTGTCTCCGGCTTTTCGGTAACTACAGTTTTTTCTTTCCGCACATTTTGTGGCATCTCAGCAATATTGGATGCCGAAACTGATTTATCGATTGGAATACTTTCTTTCTCCTCTTTTTCCGGAATTATCTGTGCATCATCTTTCTCCTGCAATTTGGCAGAATCTGCAGCATCCATAGTTTCAGCTGATGAAACTGGCTTCTCTGTCAACGGCTCCAAGGCGATGGGTTGCGAAATTTCTGCTGTTTCTTCAACTAATTCGTTCTTAAGAATTTCATCGTCATGTTGAATAAAATCAACCCACTCTTTAAGTTTTTTTCTGTCGGCTGCATAAAATGCTGCTTCAACCAGATTTTTCTGATAGCGATAATCGTTCAATATAAGCAGGTTAAGCGCATAGAGAGTTCTAAAATCAGAAGCGTAAGGATAGGATTTGATGAGTTCTTCGAGCTCTGCAAGGCTCTGTTTATTTAACAGACCCGGGTTTTTTAGATATTGTTGAAATTGAGTAGGATTCATAATACTTACCAATTTACGACGGCTTTGTTAAATATATCATCCACAAGCATTTCATTTATAGTTTCAATTAACCCATCCTGAACCGCTGATAAATCCAGATTCGATTCATACTCTTCGTAGCGTGTAAAACCGGTTTCGTAGTTTTTATCGGGTTCTAATAAATTGGTAAATTTAATTTTTACGGTTATACTCAACCGGTTCAAAGCGGCAGTCTGATCGCCTGTGATGGCCTGAGGACTTGTTTTAAACTCTGTGATTTCGCCTTCCAATTGCAAGTCACCATTATTATTCACCAGAATGAGACTGGTTTGGCTGCTAAATCTGTCCTTGAGTGCAGTGGTGATGGATTCGCTGAGGGTCGGAACCACAAAACTCGCCCTGTTATCGATATATTGAATACTGATGGTCTTGGCATCGGGCGTAATAGATGCTCCTGTAAACGAATAGGTTACACAAGACGAAAGCCCTAAGGATAAAGCAAAAAATCCTATAAAGACCCATATGGCTTTCAGGGGGATTTTATGTTGCAGGAATTCTTTTAACACGATTCTGTTTGTTTTTTAAGGTTATCGATCTGAAAAAATTACTTGATATCAAACTCTTTAATTTTTCGATAAAGAGTGCGCTCGGAAATTCCTAAATCATGAGCTGCATTCTTGCGCTTTCCATGGTGTTTATTCAGGGCTCGCCGAATCAAATCTTCTTCCTTTTTCTGAATAGACAACGACTCTTCAAGAATTTCGGACCTGTAGTGGGTCGATGACTCAAAAACCTGCTCTGGCATTTCTTCCTCATAATTGGCATCTTCATCAGATATTTCTTCAGGCATTGAAGAGTTCATCAGGATTTCGAAATTCTGATCAATTTTTTTAATCTGATGTTTATTTTCTTCCTGAGTAATGGCAAAATTGCTGCTGTTTTGCATAATTTCTGCCATATTTTTTTTCAAATCGGTAATGTCTTTTCGCATATCGAAGAGTACCTTATACAACAAATCGCGTTCCGACAGGTGCTCATCTTCCTTTTTTGTGTAGAGAACGGGCAATTCCCTGGTGTATGACTGCGGCAGATATTTGGCCAATGTCTCAGCCGTGACGATTCTTTCTGTTTCGATGGTACTGATTTGCTCGGTAACGTTTTTTAGCTGGCGGATATTTCCTTCCCACCTGTAGCGGGCCAAAAGCTGTTGAGAAGCTTCATCGAGACGAATTACGGGCATTCTATATTTCTCAGAAAAGTCTATGGCAAATTTTCTAAAGAGTAAATGAATATCTTCCTTTCTGTCGCGCAAACTTGGAACATAGATGGGCACTGAATTGAGCCGGTAAAACAAATCCTGACGGAATTTACCATTGGCAATGGCTTTAGGAATGTCCACGTTGGTGGCAGCAATAACCCGCACATTGGTTTTTCGCACATTGCTGGAACCTACTTTAATAAACTCCCCTGTTTCTAAAACCCTCAATAGGCGCACCTGAGTCGACACGGGTAATTCGGCCACTTCGTCAAGAAAAATAGTACCGCCATCGGCCACTTCAAAATAACCCTTTCTGCTATCGCTGGCACCTGTAAAAGCCCCTTTTTCATGACCAAAAAGCTCGCTATCGATGGTTCCTTCGGGGATGGCTCCACAGTTAACTGCGATATAATGGCCATGCTTTCGGTTACTAAGCTGATGAATGATTTTGGGGAATACTTCTTTTCCAACCCCGCTTTCGCCTGTAATGAGAACCGATAAATCGGTCGAAGCTACTTGTGAAGCTATATTGATGGCTCTGTCGAGTAAAGAAGAAACGCCAATAATTCCAAATCGCTGCTTTATGGTTTGAAGATCCATATGATATTAATTATGAATAAGAGTAATAACCTGCAAAGTAAACGAAAAACTGACAAAATTTCAGGTTTATGTGAGCGAAAAACTTCCCTAAGATTTGTTAAAAACAAGGGCAAAAAAAATTATAAATATTTTTTTTGAAATTGTTTGCAATTAAGAAATTGTTATTATATTTGCACCGATGCGTTAATTTTAAGTGGGAATAATAATTTGGCCTCCAACCGTTCTGGTTGGAGGTTTTTTTATGCCCCATTATACAGCTGCCGATTCACGATTGACCGGCCTAAAGTAACCTCATCGGCAAATTCAATTTCATCGCCAATGGCCACCCCACGCGACAAAGTGCTTGTTTTTGCAGGTTGATTCCGGAGTTGCTTGTAGATATAAAAACTCGTAGTGTCCCCTTCCATTGTGGCTGATAAAGCAAAAATCACCTCTTTAATTTCCTCATCAACCACGCGCTGAGCAATGGTGGAAATATTTAAATCGGAGGGCGAAATGCCATTCATGGGACTTATTAATCCCCCTAAAACATGATACAAGCCATTAAACTGGCCGGTGTTTTCAATGGCCAACACATCACGAATATCTTCCACAATACAAATGGTGTCCTTTTCGCGTTTGGGATTGCTGCAAATATTACATAAATCCGACTCGGAAATATTGTGACATTTTTTACATTGCTGCATTTCCTTTCGCATGCGAATGAGACTCTCGCCAAGCCTCACCACATTCACTTCGTCCTGCTTTAATAAATGCAGAGCCAGGCGGGTAGCGGTACGCTTACCTATTCCGGGCAATTTTGAAAGTTCGTTGATGGCATCTTCGAACAAGCGGGATGAGAAATGAAATTCCATGAAGCAATATTTTTAGGGTTATCTTGTTAAATATAAGGTTGGTTCGAATGGTTCACAAAACTTACCTAACCTTTTGTAATTTTGCATTCAAATTATCCACAAAAATATAAAAAGGATGTCACAGAAAATTTTGTCGTTTATCATAGTTATCATTATCTGTTCGGTAAGCGCTTCATCAATTTTAGCTCAACCCAATGTAAAGGATGCGCAAGGCCGAAAACAGGGATTATGGGTTCAATATAAAGATGGGGTGAAATTCTACGAAGGGAGTTTTATGGATGACAAGCCTCAGGGAGAATTCCGCAGATTCTATAAAAGTGGCCGAATCATGTCGAAATCGGTATATTCTGAGCTGGGATCGGTTTGTTTAGCCGAGTTTTATTACGACGACCGGAAAACCACAGTAAAAGCCAGGGGATTGTATGTGAATCAAATAAAAGACAGTTTGTGGCTACTCTATAATGAAGAAGGCACTTTGGTTTCAGAGGAAAACTACACCATGGGAACACCCACCGGCATCTGGAAACTGTTTAACTTTAATGGATCACTGGTGAAGGAAACCACTTATTTGCAAGGAAAAATTCATGGAGCCCAAAAAGAGTTTTTTGAAGACGGCAACCCTAAGCGAATCATGACATTTTCAGAGGACTCACTACAGGGATCTTTTCAGGTTTTCTATCCAAACAAGATTCAGCGGGTAGATGGTTTTTTCAATAAAGGAAGTCAGGTAGGTGAATGGAAGTACTATAACGAAGATGGGTCTTTGTGGTTTGTGGAAAATTATATCGACGGAACCCTGTCGAAAAGGCTAGATGCTGAAGGAAAACCCTATGAAATTCCTGAAACTGTGGATACGGTAAAACTTGATGTGGATTTGGTGAACCCAGATGAATTTAAGAAGCCTTAGAGCTCTTCGTGAAGAAGCCAGGCAGCGGAATTTTTGTTGGATTGGTACCATTTAAGTTGCTGCGAAGCCTGCTCAGAATCGCTATAATTACCTATGCTCACCCGGTAAAGCCCACGACTATTCTGTCCGGCCACATAGGCATTAAACCCATCTGTTTTAAGCTGACTTACAAACCTGCGCGCAAATTCCTCGTTGCTAAAAGCTCCGGCAATAATGTGATAACTACCGGAAACGGGCAAAATATCATCTTTAACAATCTGTGATTCAATAGTAAGTGTGGTATTATTTGCAACCTTTTCAGGCGTTGCTTTAGGCATGGAATCAACAATTTCTGTATTTTTATAAAACGCTGGAATTATATTTTCCGATGATGTTTTAACCAACGAGGCCGATTGTTTATGAAAATATTGCGAAACAGGCTCACGAACCAGCCAACCCAATACGCCAATTGTCACTAAAGGAATTGCCACAGCGGCTACTCGTCTGAGTTGTGGATAGTAGCTTTGAATGGTTTTGCGAGCATTGGGATTGATTGTAATTACGGGCTCAAAGGTGCGTGTTCTTTGAATGGGCATGACTAAAATATCGGGCAACCCAAAATAATTGTCGTCATAATTGAGCGACAAATCGGGAGAAAATACCAGGTGCCCGGTATTGTTCAACGAGATAATTCCCAGATTTTCGAAAAGAATGCGACCTCCACTTTGTAGCTCTTCATGACAAAATGCCGCAAAAGTCTCCACCAATCCTAGTGCTTCTTTATAGCTAAGTGATGTAAACTGGGCGATGCTGTGAGCCAGAAACCCATCATTATCTTTCAATTGAGCGTTAAAGGCTATATTGCGTCCGGGGGGTGTAATTCGGTTAGAAATAAGATGAACCATGGCAGGATGAGACACAGTGAGAAATCCGCCCAGACCCGGGATAATGACCAGTTCGTGGGTTCTGACTAATTTACTGATGTGCTTCGCAATATCTATCATGGTTCTGTATGAGTCTGCAAAATTAAAATCTATTCACGATTAAATCAATTGTTGTTGGTAAGTTTTAAAAGGTCATCGGGAGTATCGATGGCTGGGGTTTCCAGTTGAGTATAACTCATAATGATTTTAAAACCAGCTGAAAGCCAGCGGAGTTGTTCCAGCGACTCTGCCTTTTCGAGTGTTGCCTGTGGCAAACTACAAATACTGTTGAGCACCTGATCACGATAGGCATAAAGCCCAATATGCTTGTAAAAACTGCCTTTCAGCAGATAGTTCTGCTCTTCTACACCGCGAAGAAAAGGGATTGGCCACCGACTAAAATACAATGCCTGATGATAATCTCCAACAACTACTTTAACTGCATTTGGGCTGAAAAGTTCCTCAGATTGGGTAATTTTTTTTGCCAGGCTGCTGATTTCAGTTTGTGGGTTTTCGAATGCTCTTACAACCATCTCAATTTGAGCAGGATCTATATAAGGTTCATCGCCCTGAATATTGACTATAACATCGTATTCTTCTTTTAAAGCATTTAAAACTTCGTGGCAACGATCGGTTCCGCTCTGATGATTTTCGGATGTCATCATGGCTTCGCCGCCAAATTGGAGCACATGGTTCAATATGCGTTCATCGTCGGTTGCCACTATTACCCTATTCAGACTTGTAGACTTCAAGGCTTGTTCATAAACCCGCTGAATCATGGTTTTTCCATGAATCAAAGCCAGTGGTTTTCCGGGGAATCGGGAACTGGCAAAACGGGCAGGAATGATTCCCAGAACTCTCATTTGCTAAAACAAGCCGTGAATTTCGGCATTTATTTTATCAATCACTATACCCAAATCTTCGGGTTTATTGGCAAAGTCGATATCATCGACATCGATAATGAGGAGTTTACCCAATTCGTAGCCCGAAATCCATTCTTCGTAGCGCTCGTTTAGCTTTTTCAGATAATCAATCCTGATAGATTCTTCGTAATCGCGGCCACGAGTAGCAATTTGCTTAACGAGAGTAGAAACACTGGCGCGAAGGTAAATGAGCAAATCGGGTGGATCGATAAAAGAGCTCATGAGCTCAAACAATGATATATAGTTGTCGAAATCGCGGGTTGTCATCAGGTTCATCTGGTGCAGATTGGGGGCAAAGATGTAGGCATCTTCATAAATGGTTCTGTCCTGAATAATGGTTTGATGACTGTCTTTAATTTCTATTACCTGCCGAAACCGGCTGTTGAGGAAATAAACCTGAAGATTAAACGACCATCGCTTCATATCGTCGTAAAAACTATCCAGATAGGGGTTATCTTCCACACTTTCGTAATAGGGTTTCCACTTCATTTGTTTGGCTAACAAACGGGTCAGGGTGGTTTTTCCGGAGCCAATATTGCCTGCTATAGCTAAATGCATAAGTTTTTAATTAAATATTTAAACCATATTATTCCATTTCCAGAGTAAAAATCTGCACCCCTTGTTGCGAAAGAAATGCTATTTTATTGGGAAAAGAACTAAAACTCAACGCCCAATCGGTAAAGCCTATAACAGGTAACGGATGAAAGGTTTCTTTATCGTTATCCATATCGTAGGCCACTAAAAAAGAATTGCTGGTATAAAAAAGAATGTTTTTATGAACCTGAAACTTTTTTAGCCCCAGAAGTGGCAATTTATTCACAAAGCTACCATTTTCGTCGAAAATGTAAAGACCGGTCGATGGATTGTTAATAAATAGTCTTTTGCCTTCCATGAGCATGAAGTTTGGTTCGGGGGATAAATCGGTCAATTGGTCGAGTGCATCGCCTTTGAAATCGATTTGATTGTCGCTATCCATAAGCACCAGATCGCTGGTATTGTTATCGTATATCCACCAGGCTTCCTGTAAATCGTGGAGGCAGGCCATGGTTGCATAACCCAGGTTTATGGCATCGAGCGAAATGGGTTCGGGGTCGGAAATATAATTAAAGTTACTTACGGTTCCGGTAATCCTGAGCTCCTGGTCAAGAAAAATGGCGGAGGCATAATCTTTAATAAAAACAAGAATTCTGCGGGGGTCTTTACAATCCACCGAAGTGATGACGCCTGGTAACCCGGAATAATAGTGATTTAAAAGCTGACCTTCGGCATCGACTTTAACTAATTTGGCACCATCGGCAATGAGCATATTTCCCAGGTCATCGGTCGAAATAATGCGACCGCCATAGCGTGAGGCAGAAAAAGGAATGAACTGATAATACTGGGCATACAATTTCGCGGTGAGCAGAAACAATGCCATAAAAACCGGTAATGTAAATCTATTCATGATTAATTTTTAAGACTTCGTCGAGACTGGTTCTGGAGTTTAGCAGGCGCGGAATCTTATGCTGTCCGCCGAGTTTTCCTTTGGCTTTAAGCCATTGGTAAAAGGTTCCGTTGGGCAAATGTACTATATGTGGTGGCTGGAGCAGCATGTTGCGGTATCTTTTAGCTTCGTAATCGGAATTGAGCGATTTGAGTGCATTGTCCAAAGCATCTCCAAAAATATTCAGGTCGGCAGGAGGTTTTACAAATTCGAAAAGCCATTGGTGACGGGCTTTATCACCCGAATTAATATCAACCGGACCGGCCATATACTCGTCGACTATGGCATCGCATTTTTTGCAAGCCACCAGAAGGGCTTTTTCTGCATTATCAAGAATCACCTCCTCACCCACCAGATTGATGAAATATTTGGTTCGGCCTGTAATATGAATTCTATAAGGATTTGTGGAGGAAAACTGAACTGTATCGCCAATTTTATAGCGCCACAATCCGGCATTGGTCGATATAATCATGGCATAGTTTATGCCGGCTTCTACTTCGCTCAGCGGAATTACTTTGGGGTTATCGGAGTCAATCTGATCCATAGGAATGAACTCGTAGAAGATTCCATAATCGAGCATTAAAAGCATTTCGCTGCTATCGGAACGATCCTGAATGCCAAAAAATCCTTCTGAAGCATTGTAGGTTTCCTGATAGTTGATACCTGTATGGCCAATCAGGTGCTCAAATTGCTGACGGTAAGGATCAAATTTAACACCCCCATGAATAAAGACTTCGAGATTGGGCCAAACATTCTTAATATTCTTCTCGCCCGTAATTTCGAGAATTCGTTTTATGAGAAGCAGAGTCCAGGAAGGAACACCAGAAAGAGTGGTAACGTCTTCGAGCATGGTTACCTGAGCCATTTTTTCTATTTTACTCTCCCACTCATCCATAAGGGCTATTTCGCGGTTGGGGGTTCGAAGCATCTGCGCCCAAAAGGGAAGATTCTCAATTAAAATGGCCGACAAATCACCTTCGTAATACTCTTCGTTATTCACATCGCTGATATTGTGACTTCCTCCCATGGCAATACTTCGCCCATTGAAAATCAAAGTGTCCGGATGATTGTTCACATAAATAGAAAGCAAATCCTTGCCGGCTTTAAAATGACACTCTTCGAGGGCATGACGACTCACAGGAATAAACTTACTTCTTCCGGCAGTTGTTCCTGATGATTTGGCAAACCATTTTATATCGGAGGGCCACAATAAATTCTGCTCCCCATTTTTAAGCCTTTCGATATAAGGCTGGAACGAATCGTAGCTATTGATGGGCACTTGATTGCGAAACTGTTGATAATTTCTGATATCATCGAACCCATATTTTCTTCCGTATTCTGTATCTCTGCCCGACTGAATTAGCTTTTCAAACCAATCCTCCTGAACATCGTGGGGATATTTAATAAACAATTCGATTTGATGAATTCTTTGCTTGATGATCCAGGTGATTACCGAGTTAAGGAGCGCCATAGTTTTTTATTTATGCTTCAAAATTACAAAACAAAGTAATGATTGAGAAGATGAACCAGGCATTTTATGAATTGTTAATGACTTTATTGGTTGAAACCTGGCTCACCCATCAAAATTTTCTAATTTTGTGTATTCAATTATGGAACGAAAAACCCTTTTTGCTGATGTTATTTTGCCTTTACCGGTTAAGGGAGCTTTTACCTATCGCATTCCTTTTGAGTGGAATGACTGGGTTGAACCGGGAATCAGGGTTTTGGTTCAATTTGGATCCCGAAAAGTTTATGCAGCTTTGGTGAAGCAAGTGCACGAAAATGTACCCTCTGATTATCATCCTAAATATTTACTGGCTATTTTAGACAACTCCCCGATTGTTCATTTGCAACAATTTAAATTTTGGGATTGGATTTCGAAATATTATATTTCATCTATTGGCGAAGTGATGAATGCCGCATTGCCCAGTGGCTTTAAGCTGAGCAGCGAATCGAAGCTTGCTTTGCACCCGGAATTTGAGCCCGGCAGCATTTCCCTTTCGGAGAAAGAGGGCATTGTGGTAAAATCGCTACAACACCGCAAAACACTCAGCCTAACCGAAGCTTCTGAAATTACTGATTTGCAGAAAATCTTTCCCTTGATAAAAACCCTGCTCGAAAAAAAGGTTGTGGTGATGGAAGAGGAGCTCGACGAGAAATACAAACCACTCTACGAAACAAGAATCCGCCTCAACCCGGAGTTTCAGCCGGACGAATCGTTGCGAAATCTATTCGATATTTTAGAAAAAAGGGCTTTTAAACAGGTTGAAGTACTCATGGCATTTATAAAAGTGGCCATGCCGCAGGGTGGATTGAATAGCGATATTTCGAAAAAGGCACTTCTGGAACAGCTCCATGGCGGCGCTTCGGCTCTCAAGGCTTTGGAAGAAAAAGGCATTTTTATCAGCTATGAGCAAAAAATCAGCCGTTTGGTTCAATTGAAGGCCGAACAATCGGTTTCCGAAATAAAACTAAATGAAGCTCAGGGAGTTGCTTTAGATGAAATCAAAAAAATACTTGATAAAAAAAGCACCTGTCTTTTGCATGGGATTACAGGAAGCGGAAAAACAGAGATTTATATAAAATTGATTGATGAAGTGGTGAAGCAAGGCAAACAAGTATTGTATTTGCTACCCGAAATTGCTTTAACCAGCCAGATAATCAACAGACTACGAAAATATTTTGGGGAAAAAGTGGGGGTTTATCACAGCCGCTACAATACCCATGAGCGCATTGAGATTTGGAACAGCATTTTACAGGATTCTGAAGACTCACCTGTTTTTCAGATTATTCTATCGGCACGCAGTGGCATCTTTTTGCCTTTCAGCAAATTGGGACTTATTGTGGTTGACGAAGAACACGACAGTAGCTATAAACAATTCGATCCGGCTCCACGCTATCATGCCCGCGATGCAGCCTTGATTCTTGCGCAACTTCACGGTGCCAAAGTAATTCTGGGCAGCGCCACCCCTTCTGTCGAAACCTATTTCAATGCCTCAAGCGGAAAATATGGTCTGGTAAGTCTGAACCGCCGATTTGGCGAAGCGCGCCTGCCCGAAATCATTGTTTCTGACCTGAAACACGAAACCAAAAGAAAAACCATTAAAGGCCATTTTTCATCATTCCTTATTGAACAAATAGAAGATGTTCTTACAAAAAAGGAGCAGGTCATTTTGTTTCAAAACCGCCGCGGATTTGCTCCCCGGTTGGAATGCAGTATTTGCAACTGGGTTCCGGAGTGTCCCAATTGCGATGTGAGCTTAGTTTATCACAAAAACCAAAACCGCCTTCGCTGCCATATTTGTGGCTACGCCACCCATTTGATTCATAAATGCGAAAAATGTGGAAGCTTCGAAATAAAAATGATGGGATTTGGAACCGAGAAGATTGAAGAAGATTTGGGGATTATACTTCCCCAATCGCGCATTCAGCGGATGGATTTAGACACCACCCGTGGAAAATTTGCCTTCGACCAGTTATTCGATGAATTCTCGCGGGGAAATATTGATATTTTGGTGGGAACACAAATGGTTACCAAGGGGTTGGATTTCGAAAATGTGAGTATTGTGGGTGTTCTGAATGCCGATAACATGATTAATTTCCCCGATTTCAGAGCTTTTGAACGTAGTTTTCAGATGTTGGTACAAGTGAGCGGACGGGCAGGCCGAAAAGATAAAAGTGGAAAAGTGATTATTCAAACCATGAATCCATTTCATAATGTAATTCGACTTGTGATGGATAATAATTATAAGGGCATGTATCAAAGTCAGATTGCCGAGCGAAATACCTTTAAATATCCCCCATTTTATCGTCTCATTAGGTTTACTCTGAAATATCAGGATTATGAAGCACTCAATGTCGCTTCGTCGGTATTTGCACAGAATCTGCGAAACGCTTTTGGAAACAGAATTTTAGGGCCCGAATATCCCCTGATAGCTAAAATGAAAGGGCAATTTTTGAAAGACATTCTACTCAAATTGGAAAAGGGCTACAGCACCGATCTGGCAAGAGAACGAATTGCGCTGGTTTTGGATTCTTTTAATCAAACCACACAATACAGGTCAATCAGAGTGGTGATTGATGTGGATCCTTATTGAATATACTCTCAGTTAGATCTATTTGTTGTATTCGGGAATCACAACTATACCATTATACCAGTAATAGTTCGTGATTTAAATTTCGAAAAACTATGAGCCACTACTAAATATTAGAATCCGCTTTTTCCCCAGTTTGATAATAATAGGAGAATTTCCCGTGGTATCGGGCTGATGTAAGCAGAGTCCCGATCATATTCACACCCTTGGATTTCAAATTTGCTATTGCTTTTCTGATGTCCTGTTTTGTTGTATGCTGAGCTTTGATGGTTAAAATTACCCCATCCATGTATGAACTCAAAACAGATACTTCATTGGTGGAATTTATCGGAGGACTATCTATCAGAATTACATCGAAATTGTATTGATGTTTTAATTGATCGAACAAATGTTTCATTTTTTCGGAGCCAATAACTTCTGCTGGGTTGGGTGGAATGAGCCCCGATGGCAGGAAGGAGAGATTCTTTTCGGTGGTTGGAAATATAATATCATTTAACGATTTGTTATCTAATATATAATCGCTAATTCCTGAGTTATTGTTCATTTTGAGTAACTTACCTAATTGCGGGCGAAAAAGATCTGCATCAACCATGAGCGTATTATAACCAGTTTTGGCATAAGCTTTAGCAATATTATACACACTGGTTGTTTTACCTTCCGATTGTTCAGAACTCGTGAGCAGTACTGTTTTTAAAACATGTTCTTTCTGATAAAAACTGATATTACTTTTTATTTCGTTATAGGCTCTGGAGAAATGATTAAAGCCATCGCCAGAAACATCTTCCATATTTTTACTCACTGGAACAACCCCAAAAATTATTTCTCTGTTGAAAACTCTAATATCATCTTCCGACTTGATGGTATTATCGACGAAATCGATAAAAAGACTAATTCCGACTCCTAAAACTATGGCAAGGAACAGAGTCACCATCAAATACATTTTAGTATTTGGAACAAAAGGACTCTGAGGAACTTTGGCAACGTCAACAATTCGAATATTGTTTGCGGTAACTTTTCCGCTTATATCGGTTTCTTTCAAACGATGAAGCAATACATCGTACATGTTTTTATTACTTTCCGCCTCTCTTTTCAAGACTCCATATTGAATTGCTTGCTTGGCAAGCCCCATAGATTCGAGCTTTAGAGTTGAAAGATTGTTCTCAATAGTATGAATATTCGACTCAAATATTTTAGCTTCAATCTCAATGCTTTTGACAGTTTTGTCAATTTCCAGTTTTATACGCTCTTGAATACTGGTTATCTGAGTTTCGAGATTGACAATTTTGGGATGTTTAGCTTTGTACTTTTTAGAAATTTGTGCGAGTTGATTTTCGAGATCTGAATGTTGTTGCTTGAGTTGCTGAACCAGCGGATTTTCTAATATTCTTGGTAAAGACTCAGCCTGTTCCCAATTTTCGAGTTTTTTAATTTCCGCCAGCATGGTTTCAAGCTCCATATGCTTGGTGGTTGTTTTGCTATAATTATCATTGGTCTCAGCAATTCGCTCTTCGAGCAATAACTGTCTCTTTTCTAAAGAGACTATATTCTCAGCTTCCTGATATTTTAGCAAATCCATTTCCGACTTTTCTACTTTTGCTTTTAGAACAGCGAGTTGTTCAGAAAGCCAGACAAATGCATCGTTCGAAGTTGCTTTTCTATCTTCCAGATTATAATTTATATAGGTTTTTGCTAAAGTATTTACCTCGTTGGCGGCTATCTGAGGGTCGGTATTTTTGATGCTGAGTTTAACAAGTCTTGTATTTTTTTCTGTTTCTATGTCAGTTCTCGCAATCAGGCCTTCCGCAAGGGTCTCATAGGTTGGTTTTTCTTCTTCGTCATCATCATCTGCAGGCGCTTTGATATAGCCGGGATCTGATGCGATCAGGTTTTGCATTGTTTTTTCGGCTACCGCTATCGAATTAATTATTTGCAATTGAGTCTGAAAGAACTCTTCTGACTTTGAAAAAGTAGATATATTGTCTATGTTTACAAGCTGCGGAATATCTGCTTCGATGATTATTGTTGTGGTTGCCTTGTAAACGGGAGTAACATTAAAAGTATAAATAATTCCACTGATTAG
>DYSN01000387.1 GCA_020718205.1 Draconibacterium orientale | reverse complement strand
CACCACTTATACAGGCTCTACGGCTCCATTGTCATCGTCGGGCGGATGGGCTGAAGTTACATCAGGATTAACTACGATTGGGGCTGGCTTAAATAATACATCGTACATTTCGAGCCCAACCAATATTTCGACCAGCGATTTTAGTACCAGATATATCATGCTATATTGCTACAACGATGGTACTCTTGGCTCGACAAGCTTTATCGAACTCAAAGGAATTAAAGCGTTCTATTTTGATGGCAGTTCGTATTCTATCAACTATATGCGTAGCGCTCCAGGTGCCACACTGCCCGTGCAATTACTCGATTATAAAGCCATTTGCCAAAAGAATGGCACTCAATTGCAATGGTCAACCGCCAGCGAATTTTCTAGTGACCATTTTTTAATCGAAAAATCAAATGATGCTAAAGCATGGCATGTGATCGGTAAAATAAATGCAGCTGGACACAGCAACCAAGCCTTAGCGTATGAGTATTTCGATAAAGATTTGAATACCCAAACCACCTATTATCGCTTAAAACAGATCGATTTTAATGGGAACTACACATACTATCAAACATCTTCCGAACCTTGTGATGCAGTGCCGAACTGCCAATTTAAAATTTATCCTAACCCCAGCAAAGGCCAATTTACAATTAATGGGCTTGAACAAAACATAACATCTGTGGCCATCTATAATGCTTTCGGAACAGTAGTTTGGAGTCAAAACATTACACCAAATCAGAAAGTCGAAGTCGATTTATCGGAATATCCGAATGGAGTTTTTTACGTCAATGCTCAATCGTCATCTCACACATCAATTCAAAAAATTAGCATTTGCAAATAATCTGAAGAGATTTAGCATGGAGTAGATTTGAGTTCACTAAATGTTAATTTCATAGGTGTTCTGTGATTTTCAATTCTAACCTGCCTGTCCCATTTTGTCGTGATGTAACCCTCATAAAAGCAATAGTTCGATTTAAAAAATCTTCTATTGCTTAATGCGGGTTAAAAAAAGCCGCTTTGTTCTATTGTTTGGCAAATGCAATTGGATTAATT
>DYSN01000386.1 GCA_020718205.1 Draconibacterium orientale | reverse complement strand
TTATCGATTAAAGAAGTAAGCCCTCCTCCAAATTCATTTCCATTTGTGTGTGACTATTCTCTCGATCCCAATCACGCTCTGGATTTTCCAGGAACCGAAGCAAACTGATATAATTGAAGAGATGCAATCTGGTAAAGCTGACAATGTTTGAGAATGCCCATTTTCGTTTTACCGATTTCATCACCACCATTAATAGCAGGTTTGTGATCAATGCGCACCAGATTTGTGTCTTAATGGCGTTTTCGTTATCTCCGAGAAAATATCGAAGCGGAAAATTTTGCTTCAGCAGTTCTATCTGCCATCTAAGTTTATACAGAGCAACGATCAAGTCAGCTCGCAGATCAAACAGGTTGGTGATATAGACAAACAATCGTTTCCCGGCATCATCCCAAAACACTACCCTGCGCAATTTGAGTGTTCGTTTGGCGCCATCTCCTCTTGTAACCGCCACACGAATGATCTCATCTTTTATCACCCCTGGATGAATTTTTTCTGGAATGTCGTATTCCTGTACCGATTCATACACCGCATTGTCCTTTAGTCTGGTTACAAAACCAGTTTCTCCTTCGGTAAACCTATACCAAGCCTGATAATCATTGTATCCTTTATCGAAAACGTAAATGGTGTTGGGATCAAGCTTAAGTTTTGCCAATAACACATGGTCATGGGTTGCGGCGCTGGTATACCAAATGAGATTAGGAACTTTTTCATCCGCATTGATTACGGTATGTGCCTTGATGCCCCCTTTACTCCGGCCAGACTGCGGTTTGCGACCGACACATTTGAGAATGTCCTGAAACAAGCTAATGGTCGTAGAATCAAATATTTTACTTCCTTCCGGATAGCGTCCCTGACAAGGCTGTCCGATAAAATATGCTGATGTTGTTTGAGCAAGCCATGATAGATAAACTTAAAAACTGATTCTGAACGAAGTTTGTTGGCATCGCTTAACGTACTTCGTCTGGGAATACAACTCAACTCAAAATGCTTGGTTTTCCCTTTCAGTCCCAGCATCGCCCCGCAAACCTCACGAAGCGAATTGCATTTA
>DYSN01000051.1 GCA_020718205.1 Draconibacterium orientale | reverse complement strand
GCTGAACATAAACCTGTTTGAGATGATATTTGCTTTTTAGCCGAATCTTATTCATGAGTCCGGTCTAAAAAGCCATCAAAAACGAAGATATAAATACAACTACTTGTTTACTAATGTTTTACGAAACACAATTCAAAAATGCAACTATTTGATAAACAATGAATTGTGAATTTCAATATACTTTTACGACCTTTTTAGACCGGACTCATAAATATTTAAAACATTGGATGCATGAACCAAATTGGTATAGATTCCCGACATTGCAAAAACCGTGTCACCCGGAATGGTTAAGTAGGCAGCAAATTGCAAAGTTTGAAAAGGTGTGGCAGGAGTTAATCCATTGTTATTGTTGTTCCCTAAGGGGTTTATATAATAATTGGTGGCTGAAATACAGGTAGTTGCCGATAGAAGAATAAAAAGTAGAAATCGTTTCATAGTCGAATGGTATGTTTTTTGCCAATACATTTTGTAAACAGTTATCATCAAACCAATATTGCAGTAAGGTATCAATAATCAATGAGTTATGAACCATTATTTTTTCTGATTGTGTTCAAATTTAGCTATTTATTTTAGATTCTTGTTTTTACTATTCCGCTTTTCTTTTTGGAGATTATGGGGGCTGCTGACAAAGATTTGATAATTAAATCATTACCACGGAAGCCATTATTCTGTTTCTTAAAACCAGGTCATCGCCAAATCGTTAAAATTCACCAAAATCCACGGGGTTTCTGTGTATTACCTAATTTTGCCCCCGAAAAAATACAACTTAATGAATCAAACCATAGAGGCGCTACATTGGCGCTATGCTGTTAAAAAATTTAGTACCCGAACCATCCCCCAGGAAAAATTAGAGATTCTTTTGGAAGCTTTGCGGCTAACGCCTTCGTCGTTGGGTTTGCAGGCCTGGAAGTTTATTCTCGTAAACAACCCTGAAATCCGCCGCCAATTGGTTCCTGCAACATGGAATCAGGCTCAGGTGATGGATGCTTCACACTTGTTGGTGCTTGCCCGCAGCGAACGCGTTACGCCGGACGATGTGAGCCGTTGGTCGGCCCTGAACGCAACCACCCGTCAACTCGATGCTCAGAAACAAGAACGTTTTTTTCAGATGATTTCCAACTATCTCAAAGGCATCAGCATCGAAGAACAAGGAATCTGGCTCGACAAGCAACTCTATATCGCTCTTGGCAACCTGTTGACTGTTTGTGCATTGGAAGGAATCGACGCTTGCCCCATCGAAGGGTTTAAGCGCACCGAATACGACCGAATTCTGGGGTTGGAAAGCCTGGGCCTGAAATCGGTGGTGGTTTGCCCCATTGGCTACCGCGCAGATGATGACTCCCATCAGTTTTTGCCCAAAGTGCGCTTCCCCATGTCAGAGGTGGTGATGACGATTTGATTTGGATAATTTTAACACAGCTGTGTTTCCTCTTTAATACATATTCAACGCTCTCAGAGTCTGAATTATAGTGGTAAAATGAAATTATGGAAATGCCATAATTAGAATTGAGAAAATTTTGAAGATGCCGGTATAATGAAATTACATACATTTGCGAAAAGGAATGAAAATGAAAGCAATAGAAATAACCACAAAGACTGATAAACAGGGGCTTATTAACTTTTCTTATCCTACCGATAAGAAAGAAAGTAAGGTTCGTATCGTTATATTTGTTGACGAGAACAATGATGATATTGACGATGAGGCCCTGTGGCTGAAATCCATTTCTTCAAATCCTGCATTTGATTTCCTGAAGTCAGATGATGAAGATATTTATTCATTGAAAGATGGAGAGCCATTTCATGATTAAAAATAGCATCGTCCTCGTGCCGTTTCCTTTTGACGACTTTTTATCATCAAAAGTTCGTCCAGCTATTTGTCTAACAACTGAAATAGGGGAGCATAATCATATAAGAGTCCGGTATAAAAAGCCATCAAAAACGAAGATATAAAATACAACTAATTGATTACTAATGTTTTATGAAACACAATTCAAAAATGCAACTATTTGATAAACAATGAATTGTGAATTTCAATATACTTTTACGACCTTTTTAGACCGGACTCATATAATAATAGCATATATATCAAGTAAAATTTCTGATGATTTATTAGATTCTGACTTTGTTATCAGGAAACAATCCAACGATTTTATCGGCACCGGTTTAACTGTTGATTCTGTTATAAAACTTCATAAAATCGTGACTATTCCCAAAAGCATTATTAGTAGGAAACTAGGCACAGTAAATCCATCCGTTCAGTCAGAAATAAAAAGGAAGCTTAGGCAGATGTTTGAAAAGGAGTAATTATGTAATTATATCCCATTCTGCCAACTCTGTTCATCAATTCAGACCAAAAGCATAAACCCATTTTTAATACAGAAAACCTTCAATCGACAAATCAAAATCTATTAAACCAGACTTTCTTTTATTTCCTGAAGCTTTTCACGCTCTTTGGCCGAAATCTCCGGCATTTTAATATCCATGGCCGTTAGGGTTTCCACAATAATATGGCCTATCAACATGCGGCTGAACCATTTATGGTCGGCGGGAATGATAAACCAGGGGGCAAATTCGGTGGCGGTTTTATTGATGGCTTCTTCGTAGGCTTTTTGGTAATCGTCCCAATACTTGCGTTCTTCGATGTCGGCTGAAGAGATTTTCCAGTTTTTCTCGGGGTCGTCGATGCGCGACAGGAAACGGCGGCGCTGCTCATCTTTCGATAAATGAAGGAAAAACTTGAGAATGGTGGTTCCGTTTTCGGTGGTGGTTTTCTCAAAATTCCTGATTTGCTTGTAGCGCATTTCCCAAAACTCGTTGTCAATATCGTTTACCGAGAACACCCCCGGAAGCATTTCGCCCATTAAAAACTGCGGATGAACCTTGGTAACCAACACATTTTCGTAGTGCGAGCGGTTAAAAATGCCAAAATTGCCCCGCGCCGGAATGCGCGAATAATGTCGCCAGAAATAGTCGTGATCCAGCTCGTCAACCGAAGGCTTCTTAAAACTCGTCACCTCACAACCTTGTGGATTTACGCCGCTGAAAACGTGTTTTATGGCTCCATCTTTCCCCGCCGCATCCATGGCCTGAAAAATGATGAGCAACGACCGGCGGTTCTCGGCATAGAGACGGTACTGGAGTTTGGAAAGCATCTCAGTATCTCGCTTGAGCTGAGATTCGGCAGTGTCTTTTGTGGTGTAATCGCCTGTGGAAGCCGGATTAAATTCTTTCAGCGAAATGGGATTTTTCCCGGTAACTCTGAAACTTTTGGTATTTAACAAGGTAGCGCACATAATAGGGTAATTTTTAAGAAGTTAATTAAGGCGAATATAATAAAATTGAAGGTATTACACCAATATTTAACTGAAATAAAATTGAAAAAAATGGCCTGTTTCAAAGGCAGAATTTCTAAACCAGAACGGTAAGAATCAGCGCCGCCAAAATGGCCAAAACCACCCCAACAATATTTATCCGGCTGAGTTTTTCCGAAAAAACTGTCACGGCCAGCGTAATGCTGAGCAAAATAACCCCCATATTGTTCATTCCATAAACAATGCTGCTGTCCATGCCGCTGTGGCTCAGCGCCAGAATGATAAAATACAGACTTCCAAAATTCACCAGCCCAATGAGAATCCCGTAGAACCAAACCGGAGGCTCGGAAAAATGTTTGAAAGTTTTGATTTTGAAGAACATAATCATGAGTCCGATAACCCCCGAAATACCAAAGCTGAACGCGGTGAACAGGCTCACATCGGTTTCGGGAACATAGTCTTGTTGGGCCAGTTTTACCGACGAGTCGATGATTCCAATAACGAAAAACATGAGCAGTGGCCACAGGGAGAATTTCTCGCCCGACGAAGCTTCGCGCTTTTTGTAAACCGCCAGCAGCACCGCCACCAGGGTCAAAACAATTCCGGCAGTTTTCAGGGCACTCATTTTTTCGGCGTACCGGACAATGGAAAAACCCATGGGGATAATCACCGACATTTTATTGGCCACCACAGTCACCGCAATTCCGGCTTTTTGAGTGCTATAGCCAATCAGATAAAATCCGGCAATAAGCAAAAGTCCAATCATCATCGAAATGCCAAACCAGCTGCTCTGTACGATATAATTCATGCTGATTTCTCCATCGAACAAAAGCACACCCACCACAAAGGCAGCCACATAGTTGAGAATGATGACCGGAAAAAGTGCCACATTTTTCTTATCGATGAGCTTAAAAATTACCGCAATGGCTGTGGAGGAAAGAATGCTGAGGAGAAGAAAAATCATTGGTTTATTGGGTTAATGTTTTTGTTTTGAATTTATTTGGTAGTTTCTCCGCCCATTTCGGTAAATATGTGATCCACAGGCTCCCAGAGTTCAAGTTTATTTCCTTCAGGGTCCATGATATGAACAAATTTGCCGTAGTCGTAAGTTTCAATTTCGTCCAGCACGGTGATTCCCCTTTCTTTGAACGATTTTACCAGAGCTTCAATATTCTGAACGCGATAGTTTATCATAAATTCCTTGGTGGATGGCTCAAAATAAGCATTGCCTTCTTTAAAAAGGCTCCATTGTAAATAGTTGATGGTGTGGGGAGGGTGAGTATTTCTGAATTCAAAAGTCGATCCGTAGTCATTCACTGCCAGCCCCAGGTTTTGGGCATACCAGGCTTTGAGCGAGTCGGGGTTTTGAGCAAAAAAGAAAACACCCCCGATGCCCGTAACTTTGGGAGTCATTTGGGTGAATTCGGTGGGTTTTTTGGTTAAAAAATTGGTGCCATAGCAAACAAATTCTTCATCGGAAGCCGACAGGTAAAAGGCGGTTTCAAGCTCCGTTTCCGAAATCTTTTTCAAAGTCCAGCGGGCTTTTCCCCCCGGAACAAAATTTTCAATGAGTTCCGAATCGAATACAAGCAGCGAATCGTCCGACAGATTATTATTGAGAATATATTGATTCACAAATCCTTCCCCATGAAACTGACGAAACACAAATACTTTTCGACTCTTGTCGAAGCTTATGAAGCCCTTATCAACCCGAATTTCGCCTTTGGGATATGTCTCGGTGGGCTCAAGCAGCCATTCATTACTTACTTCGATAAAGCTATTGTTCAAACTGAGCCTAAAACCCGATTGAAGGATTGTTTTTTCATGGTTTAAACCAATGCCATTTCCGGTCCATTCGCCCAGAATAAAAGTCAGGGGAGTAAAAGGGTTTTCAATACTTTGTGCGGATGTGCCAAAAGCCATCATTGACAAAACTACCAACGATATTTTATGCATATAGATGAATTTATTCAGACACAAAGGTAGTTTATTTAGGCATATTGGTTTTTTTTTTACTTTTTAGGGCATTATGTCTTCGATAGATATTAACAAAGTGAAATTGAAGAAGGCTCATTAAAGTGACTAATATTCAGCAGAATTGAGGGTTTTTGGCTGATTTTATTACATAAAAAACAGACAATAATTGGTATCAGCCAATGCAAATAAGGCAACAATTATTTTGAAATTATTTCCAGATATTTGCTTAAAGGAAATGTTGTTAATTCATGGGTGTAATCAAAGAAATTTTACTTGTTAATAAATGAAAAAACAAATTATAGGACTGATTTCGAACAGAAGGGTTATTCTGCTTTTGTACATTATTTTCGTTTTAGTGGCCAGTTATCAATCCTATATTGGGAAAACATCTTTTTACGATGGCGGGAAAGAATATACAGCTTACAACAATTATATTATTTTCGAGAAATCATTCGGCCATCTAATAAACCATCAGGATTTATATGCCTATTATCCGGATGAACACTGGGATTTATACAAATACACCCCAACCTTTTCTATGTTTTTCGGCATTTTCAGCATTTTTCCCGATTTGATTGGCCTAAGTTTATGGAATCTGCTCAATGCTTTGATTTTATTATTTGGAGTTTATTACCTTCCCAAATTCAGTGAGCTCCAAAAAGGATTGATTTTGTTGCTGATTTCTATTGAATTGGTAACTTCCTTACAAAATGAGCAATCAAATGGATTAATAGCGGGGCTGCTCATTTTTTCTTTTGTTTTACTTGAAAAGGACAAACCGTTTTGGGCGACGCTTCTCATTGTTTTATCGGCCTATGTTAAGTTGTTTGGTGTGGTTGGATTTGCGCTTTTTTTGTTTTATCCCCACAAAATGAAGGCGGTGGGTTATTCATTATTCTGGACAATAATTCTGGGTTTGATTCCCCTATTGGTTATTGATTTGAACCACAATATAATGTTGTACAACAGCTATTTATCTATGTTAGTAAACGATCACTCCATATCGGTAGGGTATTCGGTAATGTCGTGGATGGAGACATGGTTTAATCTTAAAATAAACAAAAACCTTGTTGTGTTGGCGGGGGTACTTCTTTTTTTATTGCCTTTTTATCGGTTTAAAATGTATAAAGAGTTTAATTTTAAGCTATTGGCTCTGAGTTCAATTTTGCTTTGGATAGTTTTATTTAACCACAAAGCCGAGTCGCCTTCGTTTATTTTGGCCATGACAGGGGTTGCTATTTGGTTTATGCAATCTGAAAAAAATATCCTAAATATTTCATTATTCGTGCTGGCATTTATTTTTACTTCATTGTCGCCCACCGATGTATTTCCACGTTGGTTTAGAGAAGAAATAGCAAAACCCTATGTTTTAAAAGTGGTTCCCTGCATGTTGATATGGCTTAAGATTCTGTATGATTTAATGGTCATGAAAAAATCTGGTGAAAGCAAGGCAGTCCTTGAAAACTCCTGATAAACCGCAACAATTTGATGTTTCTAAATTGAAAATTTAGTTATAGAATTTGTTAAAAAATTATCAAATGAGACTAATATTTCTTTTTTCAATTTTCCTGGCCATAGTGCTGTCAACGAATGCAACCAATATTCAGGTTTCGGGCAAAGTATCGGGTACATGAGATGTAGATACGGTTCTGGTGATGGACAATCTGCTGGTTCCCAGTTATTTTGTGTTGACTATCAACCCTGGAGGCAGTGTTATTTTTAATGGGTTTTTCGCCTTTAAGGTGGAAGGTCAGGTTTTTGCTCAGGGTTTGGAAATGGATTCCATTTCATTTTTTGTAACCGACACCATAGGCCTGCACAACGTAGAAATCACCAAAGGAGACTGGGCTGGATTTTGGTTCGAACCCATTGGAACCATCAGCGACTCATCCATTTTTGAGTTCTGTGATTTTAAATATGGAAAAGCTGTTTCTGACGATACCATCGAGTGGAATGGAGGTGGCATGGGCATTGTGAAATATAACAATATCCGGATTTCCAATTGTTCATTTACAGAAAATATGGCCTATAAAAACGGGGGTGCGATCTATAGCAAATCGTCGCATATTAAAATTGAAAATTGCGATTTTACAGGCAATGCCGGTGGCACTCCACTGGAATATGGTTATGGTGGTGGGGTTTGTTTGCAATACTCCGATGCCAAAATTTACCGCAATTATTTTACTCAAAATTCTTAAACCGGTGTGGGGGGCGGACTTTCGTTCGAATTCTCGAATCCGGATATCGATGCCAATTATTTTTTCGATAATTACAGTGCCATTGGCGGATGTTTATGCTGTCTGCGGGCGGCAAAAGGAAATTCCGTCGCCAACAACTTATTTGAGAGTAATGCAGCTCTTTTTTTTGGAGGAGGAGTAGCTTTTTTGGAAGCCCATACGCTCTTTGTAAACAATACCATCGTCAATAATTATTCTTCTTATGGTGGGGGAATATTTGTGAATGCTGCCGCTATGCCCAAGTTAAATAACTGCATTATTTGGAGCAATATGACCAAACAAATCGGCGACCGGGTTTGGGTTTGGGTTTATGATATTTATTCGGCGTCTGAATTCTACTACAACAATATTCAGGGGGGATTTTAAGGATTTGGCGGTTCGGGGACCGGAGTTTTTATAGGTGTTTACGAGAATAATATAGACACCGTTCCCATGTTCAGCGGAACAGGCAACGAGCCTTTTAGGCTTTCGGAAGAATCGCCTTGCATCAATGCCGGAATCCCCGATACTGTTGGACTTTTGCTTCCGGCAACGGATTTGGCAGGACAAGCCAGAATTAAGGAAGAAAGAATTGATATGGGCTGCTACGATAGCCGGGGAAGCGATGGATAACAACGATTTATTTGTTGCACCCAATCCCCTGAGAAACCAATCCACTTTTTACCTGAACCTTGCCAATCTCTCATCCAACGCCAGGCTAATCATCTACAATTCAAATGGTTCGCCAGTGAAAACCATCCCTGTTGATAACCAAAAAACCATCAACTGGAACGGTGCCGACGATCACGGAAACCGTCTCCCCGCAGGAATTTATCTGTATCAATTAAGGGATGAGCAATCTGTTTTCACCGGAAAAATGGTTATTGGGCAATAGGAGATGATGTTGTTTGTGAAAAGAATTGAGCGTAAACACCCAGTTCAATTTTTGCGAAGTTCCTCTATTTTCCAAATTCTGGCTCTGCTAACCCAATCATTAAAATTGAAATGCATAATCCATTGAGGATAAGATGAATAAATTGTTTCACTGCGGTATCCATCATATTCGGTAGTCGATGAAATATTTCGTTCTAATATGAGTATGGATTCTGATTGGTTTTCTTTTAGATAATTGGAAATTTCTATATCGTCTTTAAAAACAATACAATTAACGTTTTTCGATTTGTAAATATTTACATTAACTCCAACTAATTCATAAAAACTTTTTTCTTTACATAATAATACTACTTCCCTATTAGAAGAAAAGTCGTACATGAATTTATAGCTTTTAATTGCTTCCTGGGCTGGGATGAACATCATGTAGAATAAGAGTATTACATTAATAACTGCCAGAAATTTAAATACGGATTGACCCAATTTTTGATATTTTTCTGTATTGATAAATTCATTTATTCCAATGGCAGTCAGGTATATACCACCAAAAGCTATCGGAAATAGAAATCTAAGCTCCTTGTGACCAACAATAAAATGACTTAATAAAAAAGGAATGATATACCATAAAAATAAACTTTTCGGCTTTTTATACATACCAACAAAGAAAAATGATAGCAGAAAAATACTAATGGGTGGAATGGTCCCTAAGGTGAATAGCGGAAAATAATCCCACCAGGGTGACACCCCAAAATTTGCTGCTTTATTTTCTATAATGTTGGCAATGAAATAATTGACGGGGGTTAATTCAAATTCACCATAAAACCAATAGTCCAAATAAATGCTAAAACCAATGGCCGCCATTCCGGAAAGCATTAAAATGAGTATGTTTTTCCAATGCATTTTATAAATAAAAAGGAGCCAGAATGCAAGTCCGATGATGGCAAATCCAATTTGAAAACGAAAAAAAATTGAAAATCCTAAAAGGAGACCTGAGAATACAAGCAGTATTGATTTTTTGCAGGTTACATCATTATTTACCTTAAGAATAAAGTAAATAGCACTAAGAAAGGCGATTGCAGAATAATTCTCAGAAGAAAAGCGAACGCTGATATAGGGGATAAACCAAAGAAAAAGGCTCATCCATAAAAATAGCTTTTTACCAACTATGGAGTTAAAGTCTTTAATCAACAGCAAGCTTAAATTGCTAATAACCAGCCAGGAAAGGAAAGCGGTTAGCATTCTAAAAATAAGGGTATAGGTAAAAGGGTTATAAATGCTAATAAAATTCATGCTTTTGATTAATACAATACCAAAAGCAGGAAGTAATGCTGGACGAATTCTTTCGTGAAATTCCCACGGTAGGTCTGATGCCGGTGATTTCTCAAGTTTATAATTACAAAACTCAAGAATTTGAAAATGCTCGTCAGGATGATGATAACCCAGACTGAAAAATGATGTAATCAGGAATACTATTAAGCTTAGGATAAAAATATTTCTATAGGAAGAATTAAATACAGTGGTCATTGTCTATCCAGGTATTGATTTTTATTTCTCAACAAATATATACTTTTTTAACTCTTAATCATATCAATGATAAATGATTAAGCTCGTTTCCCTATTTGTAAATCTAAAGTTTTCGCTTAATATCTGCAAACCACCGATTTGAGATATGGATAGATTTGGCTTTTCAAGCGTTTTTATTGATGTCTGTTAACAATAAACCTGTGTATTATATAAATGCCCTTCAACCACCTACACCAGGGAAAACAACAGGCATAAAAAAACCTCATCCCGCTCTGTGCTGAATAAGGTTTTGAATATTGGGGGTGAAAGACGGGACTCGAACCCGCGACCCTCGGAACCACAATCCGATGCTCTAACCGACTGAGCTACAATCACCGTTTATTTTCAGGGTGCAAATATAGCGTATTTCTTGTTTCGGACAAGAACCACCGCCTTTTTTTTAGAAAAAACTTTGTAATTTGGCCTCATAGAAAATTCATCAAATATAACTCGTCTACCCTGGTGGAAATCTCTTCTTTGCGACCGCGCCGGAAGAGCTATTCTGGTTTATTTCGGACTTCTTGTTCTGCTCTCAATACTTGGCTATCTTGTAACGCCTGATTCTACTGAATTCGCCAACAACCAACATTTGGAAATTGCCCTGAAACCCCCAGGCTATTCATGCTTGTTTTTTAGCCAATCTCCCCCCGAACAGGTTTCTGTTTTCCGCAAAATGTTGTTTGGAATTGCACAGCAATCCGGGCAAATTGGCATTCAATCCCATTCACTAAGAAACGACAGCATCATCCTGATTCCTATGGATCCTTTGACCAATCCGGAACTTTTATCCGGGCCACTCCAAGGAAAAACCCTTCACGAGTTCGAAAAGCAATATATATCGAAAGAATACTTTCTTTTGGGCACCGATAATTTTGGGCGCGATGTGCTGAGCAGAATCATTATCGGATTGCGTATAAGCCTTTCAGTGGGTTTTTTTGCCGTCATTATTTCGCTCATGATAGGTGTTTTTGCAGGTGCGGTGGCGGGTTATTTTGGGGGCTGGACAGATAAATTGGTCATGTGGGTTATTAATGTAATATGGTCGTTGCCATCATTGCTGCTCATAATAGCCATAAGTTTTGCACTTGGAAAAGGTTTTTGGCAAATGTTTATCGCCATCGGGTTGAGCATGTGGGTTGAAGTGGCTCGTGTGGTGCGTGGTCAAGTACTCTCGATAAAGCAAAACGAATACATAGAAGCGGCCAGAGCATTGGCTTTCTCGCATTGGCGAATTATCCGGTTTCATATTTTACCCAATATCTGGGGGCCGGTTATTGTGATTTCTGCAGCCAATTTTTCAACTGCCATATTGATGGAAGCCGGATTAAGCTTCCTGGGTTTGGGCGTTGCTCCGCCTGCTCCAAGTCTCGGCGGCATGATTCGTGAGTCGTATATGGGAATGTTTTTCGGGTATCCCTGGCTCTCCCTTTTCCCTGGAATTATCATCATTTCAATTGTTTTCTCACTCATGCTGTTTGGACGGGTTTTAAAAAAATTCCTATAGTTATTCAAAGTCAATTGTTAGTAGCTTTTACATTTTTGTTGAAATCAAAAATGGTTTTCCGTAGCTTTACATCCAATAATCTGCTCATTCTTGCAACCACAGAGTGATAGATTAAATCGAACAATTATTTAAGGGACAAATCAAAATCAACAATATGAAAAGGGGAACATTTACTAATTTTTATGTTTTAGCATTTTTATTATTTCTCATTTTTCTTGGCGCATCACCACAAAAATCTTTAAGTCAGACAGTTACAGCAATTCCGGAGCAATGTTTTAACGGTGCAGTGATTGATTTGTATAATTATGTGGAACCTGATGGAGGAACATTCGCAATAATTCCTGGGGCTACCCCCGGATTATCGGGACATACTTTTGACCCAACCCTGGCCGGAATTGGATCCTATACCATTCGGTGGACGCACAGCCACGTGGGACCAGGTCATATGGATCTTCCTGTTGATGTTGTTGGTCTGCCAACCGCGTCCACTGCCATTACCTCGTCGCCCGATAAATTTTGTGTAGATCAGGGAGGAAATATTCAATTGGCTGCCATTGGTGGAACCGGCACAACTTTGCATTGGTACAACGATTTTCCAGGGGGAAACGAAGTAGGTACAGGGTCTCCCTTAACCATTCCCGCACCCGTGGTTTCAACCACTTTCTATGCGGTTTGGGAAAATGCCTGTGGGGTGTCGCTCGATTATAACTATCAGGTAATTGTTTATAATGTAAGTGCTGCGGATATGGATATAACCGGACTCGATTCGCCATATTGCTCCGATGATCCCGATGATCTGATTCAAGGGGTTCCGGCATTCGGGTATTTAACAAAAACCTTTTCATTCACTGGACCCGGTGCTGGTTTTACCAATCATGGAAACGGAACGGGAACCCTATCACCTTCTAATCTGCTAAATGGAACTTACAATTTAACTTACACAGTAACCAAAGACAATTGTACCCATAATATTACTGAACCGGTGACTATTTTACCTCCATTGGTGGTTAATTTTTCGGGTCTCATAAGTCCTGTTTGTATTGATTGGGGAACTCAGCTTCTAACTGGAAACTTCGCTCCCGCTGGAACATTCTCCGGCCCTGGCATAACCAACCATGGCAATGGTACCGCAACCTTCGACCCGGCTGTTGCCGGCGGGGGAACGCATACCATAACCTATACCTACACCGATATCAACGGCTGTACAACCACCAATTCGCAAACCGTGGTTGTAAACCTTCTCCCCAGTCTAAGTTTTGGGGTGCTGGCCAGTCATTATTGTCTGGGCGATGGCGTAGTCACCGTAACCGGCTCCGAAGCTCCCAACGGATATTACACCATCAATGGTAATCCTGGACCTTTGTCCTATTTTGTGGACAATAGCGACGGAACAGCCGATTTCGACCCAACAGATGCCGGAGTAGGGACTTATACTATAAGGTACTTTTTTACTGATGTCAATTCCTGTACCAATCAGGCTACCAGAACCACGCAGGTTCATCCACTTCCGGTTCCATCATTAACTGGCCCAACCACCATTTGTGAAGCCACCACCGGAAATGTCTATACAACCGATGCCGGAATGAGCAATTATTCCTGGACAGTTTCTGCAGGGGGAACCATTACTGCAGGCGGCGGCGCAGGAAATAGCACAGTTACTGTAACCTGGGGAACTTCGGGGCCTCAATCCGTTTCGGTGAATTACGAAGACCTAAATGGCTGCACCGCCTCATCGCCCACAGTGTTAAATGTCACTGTGAACCCGCTTCCTGTCGTATCATTAAATCCGTTATCCGATGTTTGTCTCAACGATGCTCCTTTTGCGCTTTCGGGAGGAACTCCACCGGGAGGAACGTACACAGGAACTGGCGTTGCGGCCGGAATTTTTAACCCTTCCACAGCCGGAGCAGGAACTCATCTGATAACCTATACCTACACCGATGCCAATACCTGTTCCGACAGCGATTCGGAAAATATTACAGTTCAAAACATCACCGCCAACATGTTCAATCTTGAGTCAGATTATTGCGTTCTCGAAGCCAACGAAACGCTCATTACCGACCACGTTGGCGATCCATTGGGATATTTTTTCATTGCTCCAGCCCCATCCAATCCGGCCATTTTTACTGACAATGGAAATGGTACAGCCATTTTTAGCCCAACCAATTGTGCAGTGGCCGATTATAATGTGGTTTTCACCATAACCTATACCTACGATAACGGAACCTGCATTGAAACTGATGCAGCTACAACCTACATATACGGCCAACCAACCGTTAGCTTTAGCGGCCTTAGCAGCCCCTATTGTACTGACCATGCTGCCGATTTGCTCACAGGAACTCCCGCTAATGGAATTTTCACGTCAACCGGCGGGGGACTCACAGATAATGGAAATGGTACTGCCTTGTTTACTCCTTCTGTAGCAGGAAGCGCAAGTTCTCCCTACACCATTACCTATACTTTTACCGATCCAAGTGGTTGTTTCAATTTCGATGACCAAACAGCAATAGTAAACCCGATTCCCGTTGCCACCTTAACTAGCTCCGATGCCGACAATACTATTTGTGCTGGTGCTTCAGTAATATTTACCGCCGGGGGCGGAAATACCTATCAGTTTTTTAAAAATGGTGTTTCAATGCAGGGACCCGGAGCATTAAGCACTTATACCACTGCTGCTTTGGTTAATAACGATGTGGTTTATGCCCTGGTGAGTTTCTCAGCAACTGGTTGCGATACACAAACAAGCAGCATCACAACCACTGTCATCAATGCCCCTTCGCCCACTTTTGTAAGTGGCGACAATCTGGTTTGTAACGGTGATGCCGGACTGGTTTACGAAACTCAGGCTGGCATGAATAACTATGTCTGGGCTGTTGTGGGAGGTACCATCACATCGGGTGGAACAGCCACCGACCATACTGCTACGGTAACGTGGACAAGTCCGGGAGCAAGAACCATTAGTGTTAATTATCAGAATTCCAATGGTTGCTCAGCCGCATCGGCCACTGTTTTCAATGTTACTGTGGTTGCTTTACCCAATCCAAATCTTGCTGTGAGCGACGATGAAATATGCGCTGGAGAAACCGGATTTATAACCATCAGCGGAACTCAGCTGGGGGTTACCTATCAACTTCGTCTCGATGCCGATGATTCACCGGTAGGAGCTGCCTTTAATGGAACAGGCGGAAATATCATTATCTCAGCAAATCCGGCTTCTACCACTGTGTACAATATAATAGCTGCCAATTCCAGCGGCTGTTTCAGCGAACTGATTGATAAACCAACCATCACCGTAAATCCTTTGCCCATAGCAGGTTTGGTTTGCAGTGATGCCGATTTGGAAATATGCGAAGGTGAGCTTGCTGGTTTTACAGCTTCCGGTGGCGATGTTTATGAATTTCTTTTAGATGGTCTCACAGTACAAGGCCCCGGTGCAGCAGCGGTTTATTCAACCACTACCTTAAATACCGGTGAAGCCGTGAGTGCCGAAGTAACCATTTCTGCCACAGGCTGTACCGCTGTTTCAATCGATATTTCATTATTGGTAAACGCATTGCCCAACCCATCTTTATCGGGCGATGCCGCGGTTTGTCTTGGACAAGCTGGCGAAGTTTATTCCACCGAAGTCGGCATGAGCAACTATGTTTGGGCAGTTTCGGGTGGAACAGTTACCGCCGGTGGTGGCCCCGCCAACAATTCAGTCACCGTGACCTGGAATGTGCCGGGTGTTCAATCTGTTGGAGTGAATTATGAAAACTCCAATGGTTGTCAGGCTTCTGCTTCTACTCAACTTTCTGTCAATGTAAGTGATTTACCATTAATCTCCTACACCCTTTCCGACCCGGTTATTTGTTTTGGCAACACAGCCACCATCACCCAATCGGGCTCCCAGGCAGGGGTTACTTACCAATTGCGTCTCAACAGCGATAATTCCCTGGTAGGAAGCTCTGTAGCTGGAACGGGCTCGGCAATAAACTTTAATGTTACTTCGGCTTCCAACATCATTTACAATGTGTTGGCTACCAATGCATCGGGTTGCGAAAATCAAATCACAGACCTTAGTAGTGTCCTTGTAAATGCGCTTCCAAATGCAGGTTTAACAGTTACCGGCAGCACTATTTGCTCAGGAGAAACTGCTACTATTGTTATTCAAGGTTCCGAATTTGGGGTAAGCTATCAGTTGCGTTTAGATGCCGATGATTCCAATTTAGGTGTTCCTTTGATTGGAACAGGTGGCGATTTAACCTATCATTTGGCTCCAACCACCACAACCATTTACAATATTCTGGCCACCAACGGAAATTCTTGTTCGGCTGAGCTCTCATCAAAACCCACTGTAACAGTGAATGCGCTCCCAGATGCCACTTTATTATTTTCGAACGATGATATTTGCTATGGTGAAACTGCTTCAATGATTTTATATTCCACAGTTCCAGGGGTTAGCTATCAGCTTCGGCTCAATAGCGACGACAGTCCAATAGGCATTCCGCAGATTGGAAATGGTGGAAATTTACTTTTCACAGTTGCTCCTTTGGTAACCACTACCTATAATGTATTGGCCACCAATGCCAATTTCTGTTCGGCAGAAATCACAGATAAAGGCGTTGTAGTGGTTAATCCGCTTCCAGATAATACGCTGTCCGTCAGCAGTCCATCGGTTTGTTCTGGCGAAACAGCCATCATCACCTTGAACAATTCTGTAGCAGGAGTGGTTTATCAGTTACGACTCGATAGCGACAACAGCAATGTTGGTGGAGCAGTTGCCGGAAATGGAAGTAATATTACTTTCTCGGTAACTCCTTCAACCACAACGCTATATAATATTTTGGCCACTTCTTCTGATGGCTGTAGTGTCGAGCTCAGCAATAAATCTTTAGTAACCATTTATAGTGCTCCCAATGCCAATTTAATAGTAGATGACGACGAGATTTGCTATGGTGAAACTGCTTCAATCATTGCGCATAATTCTCAGGCCGGGGTAACTTATCAGCTTCGGCTCGATGCCGACAATAGCAATATTGGCAGCTCGGTGGCAGGAACTGGTGGAAATATCTCCTTTCCGGTAACCCCCGTTTCAACAACAGTTTATAATATCTACGCATACAATTCCAATGCCTGTGCTGTGGAGCTGATTGACAAACCAACAGTTACAGTACATTCATTGCCCGATCATACTTTAACCCTGGGCGACGACAATATTTGTTCTGGCGAAACCGCCGATATTCTTCTTTACAATTCAGTTTTGGGAGTGACCTATCAATTGCGGTTAGACAGCGACAATTCCAATGTTGGTATGGCACAGTCAGGCAATGGTGGAATTTTAACATTTCACGATGCGCCAACCTCAACAACTACTTACAATATGTTTGCAGTGAATGCTCATGGATGTAGCATAGAGCTTAACGACAAGGCATTGGTTCAGGTTTATCCCTTGGCAAATAATACATTAACTGTTTCCGATCCAACCATTTGTGTGGGCGAAAATGCGGTTATCACTGTAAGTAATTCCGAAACCGGGGTAAGTTATCAACTGCGTCTCGACAGCGATAATTCGTTGATTGGCGCCGCAGTTCCTGGCAATGGCGGAAATATCACCTTCGATGTTGCACCGATTATCACCACCTTATTCAATGTACTTGCTACAACAGCCAATAGTTGCGACGTAGAATTGGCTAACAGATCGTTGGTAACCGTAAATCCGTCGCCCGATAATACATTAATGGTTTCATCACCAACCATTTGTAATGGAGAAACAGCCTCAGTTGTGGTGTATTCTTCTCAGGTTGGGGTTAGTTATCAATTGCGATTAGACAGCGACAATACCACCGTTGGAGTTCCTGTTTCGGGAAATGGCGGTAATATTACTTTCAATATAACCCCTGCTTCTTCAACCCTTTATAATGTTTTGGCCACTGGCGGAAATGGTTGTTCCATCGAACTTAACAACAAATCGAATGTGACCGTTTATCCTTTGCCCGACCCATTTCTGGTGGTTGACAATGCAACCATTTGCCTTGGAGAAACCGCTGTGATTTCTCTGCATAATTCCCAATCGGGCGTGAGTTACCAATTGCGTAATGATGTGGATGACAGCCCAGTGGGTGCTGCCCAAACGGGAAATGGTGGTACATTGAGTTTCTCAGTAAATCCAGTTTCCAGCTCGGTCTATAATATTTTGGCAACCACCACCGATGCGTGCTCTCAGGAATTGTTTGACAAATCGGTGGTTACGGTTTTACCAGCACCCAATCTTGCTCTTTCCTTGTCCGACGATGCTATTTGTCTGGGTGAAACAGCTCAAATCATCCTCAGTAATTCTGCGCTTGGCGTTAGTTATCAACTTCGATTGAATTCTGATAATAGTTTGGTTGGCACAGCTATAGTTGGCACCGGTTTCAATATTCAGTTTTCAGTTGCACCAGCAGCAAGCACAGTTTATAATGTATTGGCAACCAATTCAAATGGCTGTAGTGGAACATTAATCGATTTAAGTTCGGTTACAGTCTATCCATTACCTGCTAAACCTGTAATTACTCCCGACGGCCCAACAGTATTTTGTGCGGGGGGCTCTGTTAATCTGACTTCTTCGACCGCATTGGGCTATTTGTGGTCAACGGGTTCTACCACACAAACCATTGCTGTGGGTACTTCCGGCAGTTTTACGGTAACTGTATCTGACATCCACGCTTGCCAAAGTCCGGTTTCCGATCCGGTGGTGGTTACTGTTAATCCTTTGCCAGTAGTGAGTTTCACTGGTTTGAGCTCCTATTATTGCCATGACGAAGGAACCGCTCTTCTCACAGGTTCGCCCATTCCTGTTGGTTTATCCACAGGAGTATTTAGCGGTCCTGGAATAACCGATAACGGGAATGGAACAGCAATATTCGATCCAGTTGCAGCTGGAATTGGTGGTCCTTATTCCATAGTTTATACTTTTACGAATTCCAGTGGTTGTAGTAACAATCATTCCGAAACAACAACAGTCAACAATCCCCCCGTTTTAACTTTCACAGGGCTCGATTCAGAGTATTGTGTGAGCAATCCCCAGGTTTTAATTACTGGAAGCGAAGCACCTTATGGTCAGTTTAGCGGACCCGGAATAACCGACAATTCCAATGGAACAGCCTGGTTTAATCCTTCGGCGGCCGGAGTTGGCGGACCTTTCACCATTTCCTACGAATTTACCAATAGCGATGGATGTCATGGAATAACTCAGCAAACCACTTTGGTTTACAATCTGCCAACGGTTAGTTTTGCAACACTCAACTCAGAATACTGCGTTGATCATGCCACTGTTCTCTTAACGGGGAATCATGCACCCCAGGGAAGCTTTTCGGGCATTGGCGTTTTTGACAATGGAAATGGAACAGCTATTTTCGATCCATCGGCGGCTGGTGTTGGCGGGCCTTATAATATTTCTTATTCTTTTACCGATGGCAACTCCTGCGCCAATACTTCAACCCAGCAAACCACTGTTTATCCATTGCCCACAGTTAGTTTTTCTGGTCTGGGAACCGATTATTGTGTTGATGCTATTCCAGTTACACTTGTGGGTAATCACGCTCCACAAGGCTATTTTACCGGACCTGGCATTACAGACAATGGAAACGGAACAGCCACTTTCAATCCTTCAACCGCTGGCCCGGGTTTAAATAAGCAGATAACCTATTTCTATACCAGCAGCCATTTTTGCCTGAACTCACAAACAAAAAATGTGAATATTCATGCGCTTCCCAATGTTTCCATATTGAACCTGGAATCGAATTATTGTGTAAATGATGGCGAAGTAACCATCTCCGGAAATCCATTGCCATCCGGATCTACAACCGGCTTTTTTACAGGTGCCGCAATTACTGATTTAGGAAATGGTACCGCAATTTTTGCACCCAATACGTTGATAGCAGGAAATATTTATCCAATAACCTATACCTATCAGGATATCAATTCCTGCTCTAATACTGCTTTGCAGGATGTCAATATTATTGAATTGCCAGCAGCTCCCAATGCAAATAATGTAAATGTTTGTTTTGGAGATGTGGTTCCGAATCTGACAGCTACCGGTGTTCCTGGCTTCGAAATTCGCTGGTACGATAACAACGGAAATCTGGTGTTTACCGGAAATTCTTTTCCTACAGGAATCACTGCGGTTGGTGTTTATAATTTCTCGGTAGCTCAGGTTCATACTGTTACAGGTTGCGAAAGCAATCATAAAGCCGTTACACTGAGCATTATAGCCTTACCCGTTGTTACTTTGCCACCATTTGACGATGTTTGTATTTACGACTTCATCATTTGGCTCGATATGGGAACTCCCGCCGGAGGTGTTTACTCTGGTAGTCCGGGCGTTTTACTTCTCCCAAATGGAACCTATATCTTTCACCCCGAATATGGTGGTGCCGGGATTCATAACATAACTTATACTTACACAAATCCTGCCACTGGATGTCATGCTTCAGTCACTCAAACCATTACTGTTCACGACAGACCTGTGGTAGATATTATCGACTTAAACAGCGTTTATTGTGTTTCAGGAACACCAGTTACTATTCATGGCAATCATGCTGGTGCTGGAACATTCACTGGACCCGGTATAACCAACAATGGAAATGGAAGCGCGCTGTTCAATCCGGCGGTAGCAGGTTTGGGAGTGAAAAACATTAATTATTATTATTCCGATCCCACAACAGGATGCCATAACACCAAAACCGAACCTACCACCGTTGAAGGCCCTCCGGAAAATGTGGCTTTAGTAAATATCAGCGATCAGGATGTCTGCATAAACCAGGGGGGAAATATTACACTTCAGGCCATGGGTGGCGATGGCAGCTGGGTCAATTGGTTCGTGAATAGTTGTAATGGTCCTGCACCTGATATTTTATCGGCCAACGGCGATTCTACCATAATTACCATTGCATCGCCCACAGTATCAACCTATTATTTTGCCCAATGGGAAACCGAATGTGGCGTGAGCGATTTGTGCGCCGATAATTATATCACTGTCACCCCAATGCCGGTGGAGCCCGATACAGCCTGGGCAGCACCCAATATCATCTGTGGCGACGATCAGGATTTCGTTTCGCTATACATTGTCGGAGGAAATTTTGGGACATCCTTAGTTTGGACTCAGGATTCCTGCACTGGTGTTGTCATTGGCCAAACGAGTGGGGGAGAACTGATTATTCCATCGCCCGATACTACCACGAAATACTTTGCTCATTGGGAAAATATTTGCGGTGAGTCTGTTTGCACTGAGTCTGTCAGAGTAAGCGTTATTGCTCCGGCAGTTGAAGTGGCTATTGCCAATGCCAATATTAATAATTTCTGTGCCAATACGATTACCGAATTGGAGTTACGTGCCTTTGGGGGCCGTGGTGATTCTATCGTTTGGCACTATGATGCTCTTGGATTATATCCCGTTCCGCTGGATAGTATCATTTCTGTGAATAGTGCTCAAGGCGATACCATTACGATTGTTCCACCTACGATTTCTACTACTTATTATCCGTTCCGTACAACGCCTTGCGAAGAAGTGGGGGGTAATATTAGCGTGGATATCACAGTTTTTGCTCAGCCTGTGGCACCCGATTTGGCTTACACAATTCCCTCGACAATCTGTTTTGGAATCACCGATTCCATCACTTTGGTATACGAAGGCGGCTCTGGTATAACGCTCGATTGGTTTGCCGGCGATTGCGCAAACGGCGTGTTTCTTGGTTCAGGAAATAACTTAAAGGTTTTTCCGCCCACAGTCAATACCAGCTATTTTGCCAAATGGTCCACTCCCTGCGGAGAATCTTCCTGCACAACAACTCAGCTGAATGTTTATCCACCTACACAAGACCCTGTGGCCATTGTTAGCGATACCAATAATATTTGTGCTGGTAATCTGAGCAATATACAATTAGTGGTTGTTGGTGGCGATGGCGATTCGGTGGTTTGGTTTGCTGATTCTTGTAATGGTATTCCACTTAATCCTAGCACTTTCTATTATCAATCGGCGAAAGGTGATACCATTGTAATCCCGGCTCCTACCACAGATACTTCATTCTATGCCTATTGGGCTACTCTCTGCGAGGTGTCATCCTGTGTAGATATTAATATTTCTGTTTCTCCATTGCCCTTGGCTATAGACACCATAACTTCAAGTCACAATAATTTCTGCAGTGGCTCTGTTCCAAGTATTACACTCACTGCATTTGGTGGAGTAGGGGATGAAATCAGCTGGACTGTAGGTAGTTGCGACGGACCAGTTATTGCAATCACTACATCAAATATTCTAAATATACCAAGTCCGCAGGATACGACGATCTATTTTGCCAAATGGAAAACCATCTGCGACAGCACCGAATGTAAATCCATTCAGATTAATGTTCCCGAATCACCGGTGAATCCAACTGGAATTTTAATTCAGGAATCCTTAATTTGTAACAATACTGTGGATAGCATAACCATGATTCTAAGTGGAGGAAGCGGCTACGAAGCTGTTTGGTTTTTTGGAGAATATTGTGGTAACGATACCATTCAGCCAACCGAAATGCAAATTCTTTCTGCCAAAGGTGATACCATACGCATTGCCCGTCCGGCGCAAACTCAGGTCATCACCGCAAATTGGGCCAGCTATCAGGGCATCTGTGGTTCTTCTGATTGCGTGAGCGAGAATGTGTTTGTTTACGAAGCTCCAGAGGCCATTTACAGTATCTCTGGTGGCGTGGAATGCGAAAATACCTTGCTGCAATTTACCCCAAATTCAACTGCGGGCTCAGGTTTGGTAACTCAGCTTCTTTGGGATTTTGGCGATGGGGTGGTGGTCGATACCAACCTTCAAACCGATCAGTTTCATGCTTATGAAAATTCAGGAACCTACACCACGGAGCTTATCGTCACCAATACATTTGGCTGTCAGGATACTGCATGGCTTCCAGTGATTATCAGCAATGCTCCAACCGCTGCATTTAGTTATACAAGGAGTTGTCTTGGAGAGCCTGTTCAGTTCTACGATGAATCTGTTTCAGCGGTGGATAGTATTGCAGGCTGGTTCTGGAACTTCAACGATCCCATGAGCATCAACGATACTTCGAGCCTCCAAAATCCGCAATATGCTTTTACTCAGCCCGGAATCTATGAGGTCATTCTTACCGTTACCGATACTTCTGGTTGTATTGACATTTCAACACAGGAAGTAATTGTTTCGCCCGTTCCTTCAGCCTACTTTACTCTGGGAACAGCCAGCTGTCAGGGAATTCCGGTTTTCTTCAATGACTCTTCTTTCACCCAGAACAATCAAATCGGAACCTGGATTTGGAATTTTGGCGATGGTACTGCCGATTCGGTCATTTCAGCACCCAATATCCCCGATTTGTGGTATACCTATCACGCCAATGGCGATTTCACAGTTTCATTGACAGTGATTGATACTTCTGGTTGTTATAGTGAGACTTTCTATCGTTATTTTGATGTGAGACCCAATCCGGTGGCCAATTTTATCTATTCCGATACTGCTTGCCAAACCGGAATCATTCATTTCTTCGACGATTCTCAACACGAACCCGGAACCAATGCTGTGGCATGGCAGTGGAATTTTGGCGATGATGGTTTTGCCTTTAACCAAAATCCTGTTCACAGCTATATTCAAACCGGCCAAATCTATAATGTGGAAATGATTATCACTGACCAGTATGGATGTCAGGATACCATGGCAGCACCCGTGGAGGTTAAGCCTTCCATGCAAATTGCCTTTGATGCAAATACAGTATGTAGCGGGACAGAAACTCAGTTTATAGCACAGCTGATTCAACCTGTTGGCGATCAGGTGGCAGAGTGGAAATGGTTTTTTGGCGATAATTCCGATACCATTGTTCAGGTCGATACCGTGTACCATCAATATAGTTTGGGAGGAACTTACTATGTGAGCCTGGTTGGAGTGGACGATGGCGGATGCGAAACCATCATTATCAATCAGCCAGTCAATGTGAATCCCGTTCCATTGGTCGATTTCTATATCCCCAATGCTTCGTGCAGCGATCCATCCATTTTCTACGATCACTCTGTGGCCAATGCCGATTCCATGGTGCTCTATCACTTTGATTATGGCGATGGGACCTACGAATTTTTCAACTCCGGAAACTATCCAAACCCCGTTCATCATATTTATCCTGCGGGAAATAATGAATATATTGCCACTATTTCACTTACCAATTCCAATGGTTGCGAAAGCGTTAAGGAGTATTCAGTTGCACGAGAAAGTTGTATTACCATGGCTTTCGAAATTGGGTTACCGGCTTGCGTGGGTCAGGAAATTACCTTCGAAAATCATTCTGTGAGCAATAACAACGAGGTGGTTATCGATTCCGTAATCTGGCGATTTGGCGATGGAGTGGTCTATGAGCTCGCCATCGATGATGGGCAATTGGTTCATCACACCTATAACCTTTCTGGTACCAAAACCGTGGAAATGGAACTTCGGGCTTCCAATCAATTTGGCGATTTCTCCATATCGGCATCAAGGATTATTTATGTTAACGAAACCCCGGTTGCTGAATTTAAAATCTCCGAGAACTTACTTTGCAGCCGCGATTCCATCCATTTTCAGGACCAATCATGGGTGTTTAACGGTCAGATAGTGTCGTGGAAATGGAATTTTGGCGATGTGTTTGTCGAAAATGACACCGCCTTCATTCAAAACCCGTCCTATTGGTATGGCTTTGGGGGGAATTATCAACCACAACTTCTGGTGACTTCCGATTCTGGTTGTACACAAATTTTCTCCAGAGAGGTCACCTTGATTTCGTCGCCGGTGAATCATCTTTTTGCAAATCGAGAATTTGGTTGTGGTCCCGAGAACGAAATACTATTCCGCGATACAGCTTACCTTGAGTCAGGCTCCATTGCAGGCTACGAATGGATTTTTGGATTTAACGATACTGTTAAAACACAGGTCGATAGCTTGTGGTATCAGCTCGATTTGGGTGAATATACTGTTATCAGTAGGGTTATCAGCGATTTGGGATGTGTGGGAACCGATAGTCTTACCGGATTTAATGTGTATGACAAACCCATCGCACGGTTTGGGTATTATCCCGAAGATATAAAAATTACCGATCCACAAGTCTATTTCAACGATCAATCATTGGGAACAACAGCTCCCGTAGAGTATTATCATTGGGATTTTGGCGACTTAACAGATACCATCGGTCTCGATCCGGTTCACTTATATCAGGACACCGGATTCTTTAATGTGGTTCTTACTATTCTCGATGAGAATGGCTGCGTCGATACCATCACGCACAGTCTTTACATCGATCCGGTATTCGCATTTTATATGCCCAATGCATTTTCGCCCAACGGCAATGGTTTGAACGATGCTTTTGGACCGGTAGGAAGCTATTTTAAAGATACCGAATACGAGTTCAGAGTCTTTAGCCGATGGGGCGAAATGCTGTTCGAAACCAAAGATCCTGCCGAAATGTGGATGGGTGATTATCACTTCGGAAGCAAGGAGCAAGTTCCGCTTGGCGTCTATTCATGGATCATTCGAGTGGAAGATGCCACTGGCGAAGAGCACATGTATAAAGGAAATGTAACAGTGGTGAGATAATATAAAAGCGACCTGTGATTTACGGGTCGCTTTTTTTTATATTTGCAAAAAGAATTTCTATGTCACAGTACCATGAGCTTTTAACAGTTTCT
>DYSN01000385.1 GCA_020718205.1 Draconibacterium orientale | reverse complement strand
GCAAATCGGATGGCTTATTTGGAGCTTCAGAAGTTGAAGGGTGCGTAAGGTCAGATTTTCAATCAAATCAAGCTGACTATATCCAAAATGAGCCGATGGTAGTCGTCAATACTACCAAAAATATCAACTACCCACCATTTCACTATTTTATTGAAAATGCAACTCTTGGGACGTTGATAAATATTATCTCGAAGCTACGAATTGATGGTAATGATATCCTCAAACTGTTAGGGAAAAAATTCGGCTTCTATAGTCATGAATTGTTTTTGAACTATTTGTTAAGACTCAAAGAGCTTCGTAATCGATGTGCTCATAACGGCAGGATTTTTAACCGAAATTTTAGAGGGTTGAAAGCGTTTGGCACACACACAGCATTTAGAAAAACAATTTACGAGCATAAAATACTGGATGTCTATTATTCGCTTCATGTGTTGATCGGAAGTGCGAATGGTTTTAAAACGGTGGATGATTTAATAGGCTTATTTGTGTCAAATAATTTGATCGGATTGGGAAGTAAACTGGAAGATTTCGTTTTTGGGTTTATTAGAACAAGGTAAGCGTGCGTGCAGAGGCTCACCGTAAGTGAAGAAATTATAACAGATCAACTTTAAACAAAGCGGTGTATAAAACGATTAAATGGGATGGATTTCGAGAGGATGAGTTAAAAAGTAACGATATGGGATTTTAGAAAAGAATAATTTCAAAGAATTTCAGCTCGAAGCTGATACAGCCAAATATCTAACGAATCGACAGCCGGATTAAACCAATCGACGATAGGATTATCTCCCATAAAACTGCGCAGTGTTGGGGAATTTAAGCCATGTTCGAGAAGATTGCGTTGAATGAGAGTACAGCCACTTTGGCGGAGAAGGACTTTTTGTTTGGCATTAGCAGCGCAAAAAGGTTTTTCCTAAAAAATGACCAATGTGACCATCACTCTACCCCAATAGCAGCACGACCACGACGGTTAAGGTAAAAGGTGTCAAACCCATCGTCCTCTACCGTCATACACTCCCCTAAATAGCCCTCAGTGTAGAGTTTTTCTATAACCGTGG
>DYSN01000384.1 GCA_020718205.1 Draconibacterium orientale | reverse complement strand
TGTCCCCGGGACAAGTTGGTCCTGGAGTGATATGGGGAGCATGACCATTTGGTTTTCATTGCTTGGTTTATATTTTGCCATAGAGTCCTCTGGCTTATAAAACCCCATCGCTTTGCGCTAGATTCGCCCACTTTTTCGACAGTTTCAACGGCTTGCATTACCTGCGCGTGGGCGGGCGTGGATTCTGTTTGGGAGCAGGAAAAACCCGAAGTCAGAAAAATGCTTGTAAACCGCGCACGCGAAGCGTCCCACACGTCGGGTGCACGCTTTGTTAGCCACCTGCCTATTTACCGAGACTCGTTTTTGAAACGGTTAATACGCTTTTGAATATCAGACACAACGTTTTTAATTTCTTCAAAATCTGCCTCGTTCACATACTTTGAAATTTCGCCAAGTAAAGCGGCTGTATCTGGCTGATAATAATGAAGCAAAGTAGCAATATCGTTTTCGTAAATACCAACTCTTGCAAAATTACCCTGCCGATACAAGGAAGGCAGCGCATATAGTTTTAGAAGTAATAAGCCTTCAACGGTTGCCAAAGGGATATTTCTGTCGAGGAATTTTTGAACCTTTGAATGCTCTTTATGTACTTTCTTGAAAAGCGGGTTTTGCGTGAGTAAAAGGTCAATTTGCAACTCGCCATAATTCGCACGAGCAAAATACATATCTTGACTTGTAATTTTGAGTTCGGGAAGTTTATCCAGGGAAGAAACCGCCATAAGCAAATCTAAATCTTGAGTATTTCTTCCTTCAATATAATGAAGGATGGCAATTCCGCCAACGAGAACATAATCAATCTTTCTTTCTTCTAAGACGGCGAAAAAATCTTGGACGGACTGGATTAAAGAATCAGAATTCATCGTGCCACCTAGCCAGTTTTTGACGTTGAATACAACGGCATTGCGAATAACATCACCGATTTGAACGCTACTTTGAATAGTCATTGTAGAAATCCTATGGCAAGTGTAGCATAAAACTGACACTGTTTTGGAGAGAGGTGACCAACGAGACTGTCGAAAAACCAAATTTTCAGAAGTGTGAGCGAGACCACAAGGG
>DYSN01000383.1 GCA_020718205.1 Draconibacterium orientale | reverse complement strand
GGGCGGGCGTGGACTCTGCTTGGGAGCAGGAAAAACTCGAAGCCAGAAAAATGCTCGAAAATGCCGCAGAATCCCACACGTCAGGTGCACGCTTTGTTGGCTGGCGTGGCTGGAAGACTCGCTGTCTTAAGGTTGAGTAATTTCAAAATAGTCGAATAAACCAACTACATCATTGGATGCGCGGACGTTGGTAACACCAATTCCTACTTTCTTAAATTGGAAATAATTTCCAAAGCGTCCCAACCTTACCCAATTATCAGGTTCAGTCGCATAATAACCGCTAATAGTGTTATTAGCACTTTCTAGTTTTAGATAAACGTCTTCGGTTTTTGTTGTAGCGGTATAACTGCCCCATTGACCGCTAATCTTATATTCCATATAAAAGCCGCCGCCGCCAGTTGAACATACGTCACAGTAGCCCCGATTAATGGCTACATAGTTTTCTGGGTCTTCGTAAATGTAAATAGTCGCTTGGTGAAAATTCTCGAAAGGTTTTGTTTTCAGGTGAGCGGTAATAATAAAATCACCTGCTGGCAATGTATACCATAGAAGATTGTTTTGGTTATTTTCGCCTAGCAAAGAGTCGTGTTCCCCAATAATTTGTAACCATCCATCATCGGTTAATGTCCATTTATCTGGGTTTTCATTTTGCCATTCCCATCCAGATTGAAGTTCTCCACTGAAATCATCACGGAAAATAACCCCTGCGGGCAATGGAGTGTTTGTAGGCTTGGGAGTTTCTGTTGGCAAAGCCGTATTTGTTGGAACGGAAGTATTTGTAGGCGGCAGAGATGTAGCCGTTGGTACGGCTGTTGGTGTAGCAGGGGAAACAGATTGACACGCTAATAAAACTAATAAAACTACCGCTAAAATAAAATATGTATTTTTTGTTTTCATCTTTCCTTCTCCTTTTACAAAATTATTTTTAACTGATTTGTGACAATCTCACAACCAGCCAGCCAACGGTTTGCGTTACCTGCGTGTGGGCGGGCGTGGATTCTGTTCGGGAGCAGGAAAAACTCGAAGCGAGGAAAATGCTTGAAAATGCCGCAGAATCCCA
>DYSN01000382.1 GCA_020718205.1 Draconibacterium orientale | reverse complement strand
CTCGCAGTGACATCTCATTTGGATTACTGGAAAAAACTTTTCTGGACAGCTATAGATATTGGGCAAGATTATGACGGATGTTTTTAGCAAAGAAAAACGTTCGCAAGTTATGAGCGCAGTTCGCTCTAAAGGCAATAAGTCCACAGAAATTGCCTTGATAAATATATTCAAGTCCTGCAAAATCTCAGGATGGCGGCGAAATTTCAATCTCATAGGAAAACCAGATTTTGTATTTCCGAAACAAAAACTAATCGTATTTGTTGACGGATGTTATTGGCATGGTCATAGTTGCAGAGAACGTAAGCCCGGGGAAAATAACGAGTATTGGAAACAAAAAATAGATAGGAATAAAATCAGAGACAGGACGGTAACAAAAAGATTAAGAAAAGAAGGGTGGGGCGTTGTGAGAGTATGGGAATGCGAAATTAAGAAGAAAAGGCATGGCAAAAAAATCCAACTTATTAAAGATTTGCTGGCGAAATGAAAAGGGAACTGGGTGTCGCAACCATCCTTTATTTGCTTACACCCCGTTAATCCAAAAATCCTATTTGCTGATAGAATAACCGGGAAAGTCCCAAAGGGCTTTTTCACTGCAAGTTTACACCGCAAGGATACACACTCTTTCATGAAATATAACTTTCCCCTTTTTTGGCGTTCCCTCTACCGTTCCTTCTTCGACTCAAAAAACACCACAGCCCGCCTCACTCGAAAACGCATTATTTTCCTTGCGCTCTTCCTCATTGTCTGGCCCTTCGGTATGCTCATCCATTGGTTCTGTTTCTGGCTGGATGACATTCTCTTCCCCGCCTATAAAAATCATCCCATCGAAAAGCCGTTGTTCATCCTCGGCAACCTGCGCAGCGGATCAACCTTCCTGCATCGCCTGCTCTCGCGCGATTCAACGACCTTCACCAGCCTGACCACCTGGGATATTTACCTGACGCCTTCCGTCACACAAAAGAAGATCACGCAACTCGTGGCGCGGCTCGACACAAAATATTTCGGCAGCACGCTTCACCGCCTGCTCCACAAATTTGACGACGCCACGCTCGGCAAATTGAAGATTCATC
>DYSN01000381.1 GCA_020718205.1 Draconibacterium orientale | reverse complement strand
ATCAACCGAAAACAACATCCCAATCCCAACCACATCTCAATGGAGGAGACACCATGAATGAGATCGAACAATTAGACATCAACCAATTCGATATAGACCACCTCGCAAACAAAGCCTTTGAACTGGACTATAATATGTTCTCCAGCCCCGAGTACATCAGAGGGGTTATGGAAGGTATGGAGTTTGCCCTCGCCTCAATTACCATTACTCAAAAATCAGAATTGAGTTGTCCGTTTTTAGCAGACACCGCCGAAGCTGATGCTTGGATTATGGGTAGTCAGTCAGGAATATCAGTCGCCTCGGATGCCATAATCGCTTCCAATCTGGAAATACCCAGAAGGCTGCTCCCGTCTTGCCACTAAGCTGTTACCACTAAGCCGCTTATGCGATCAGAAACAATCTTTAACGAGTTAAAACAATTAAAAGATAGTTTTTGATAAATAAGCAGTGGTTGAGATTACGTCACCAGGCTCAATGCCTCTTGTGATTTAATCATAAAGCCCAAGGGCTATGGAATGTCAAATTAAAAACGCCGATCTGAAACGTCAAGTGGCAAAAATATTATTTATTATAAAAAATAATTAAATTCTCTCGAAAACTAATAAGGGGGAAGCTATGAAAAAAATCTCGATAAAAAATCTCTGGTCAAGATAGTGCTGGAGCGGAACAAATCTCTGTCCACCAACCCCGAGTACGTCAGAGGGGTTATGAAAGGGGTTGAATATAGCTTTACGGCAAATCGCCTGTTCTTGCTTTTGCAGACCCGTCTCCGTTTGGTTTGGAGATCGGCAAGACAACAATTCAGGAAATAAAAATTGAACCGCTTGAGCAATCTCTCTTGTTGAATCGTTCACCTTCGGACAAAGGACACTGATATGTACTCATCACAACGAATTGAGCAAATCGTAGAAATGTGCTGTGAAGGTTTTACCCAAAAAGAGATTCGGGAAAAATTGAAAATTACAAACCAGATACTTCGGGAGGAATTGTCTGGTGCTCATCGGGTAATAAGTTTGCCATACAAAAGAACAACCTTTCTGCGGAGACGGGAAGATGTTCTCGAAAACCTA
>DYSN01000380.1 GCA_020718205.1 Draconibacterium orientale | reverse complement strand
AACCCTGCGGAAACCTGTCAGGTCTTTGGAAAAAACTTTTCTGGACAGCTATAAGGCATTTGTTAGGTTCGTGAGGAGGTTGTTATGGTAGCGGAAAGACGAAAATTGTCACGTCGAAATTTCTCGTATTATATGCGTGTCGTGGATGAAGTGACTGGCAAACTGGTTGGGCATCTCTCAGACATTAGCACAAATGGTTTTAAATTGGATAGCTCAAAGCCTATTCCGCTTAAAGTGGACTTCAAACTTCGAATTGACCAGACCGGCGAAATCTCCAATAAGAGTTACATGTCCTTTACTGCGCGCGCATTGTGGTGCCAGCCTGATCAATTTGACCCGAACTTATATAACGTCGGCTTCCAGATTGTCAGCATGACCCCTTCGGATTACGATATTTTTTTGAAGATGTTCAACACCTATGGAAAGCAAGTTAATTCGCATCAGAATAATAATTTCAATAAATCTTTACGCTGAAGAAAAAAAGCCCCGCGAAAGCGGGGCTTTTTTTTGAGCCTATATAGCTGTCCAGAAAAGTTTTTTCCAAAGACCTGACAGGTTTCCGCAGGGTTCTGGTTAACCAGGCAGGTTTTTATGCACAGATCCCCGATTAATCCGCGCATAATGAAACCTGTCAGGTTTGGCGCAGAAAGAATTTATCTGGATATCTATACAATAGACCTCTTGCATAAAAGGTGTAAATTAGCCACAGAACACACAGAGTCTTTTGAGAAGAACTCTTAAAACTCTGTTTTCTCTGTGACCTGCCCTGGCGCCGCCCGCCAGGGCAGGTGTGTGGCAAAAAGACTTTTGCAAGAGGTTAAATAAATCATATCTCATCACTAAAACCTTGTCGGCAGCTAACGCTCAAGCCGCCGTCCCCGGCGGCGTTTTGCGGGGAAATCCTGCGACGGGGACGGCGCAGGGAGCAAATTACCTGACATGGTTTGCGTGCATACGCTTTTGGAGGTTTGATATCTCATCACTAAAACCGTGTAAAATTACGGAGTGCCGCATAATTACCTAACTCGGACAAGCCGAAAGAGATTTAACCACGGAGAACACAGAGATCAC
>DYSN01000050.1 GCA_020718205.1 Draconibacterium orientale | reverse complement strand
GGGAAATTGGCAGCAACCCCACCGTAGACCGAGCCACTTTGGGTTCTACCATCATTAGGAAAGGGGTTAAATTAGACAACCTCATTCAAATAGCTCACAATGTAGAGATTGGCCAAAATACGGTAATAGCAGCACAAAGTGGCATTTCGGGGAGTACCAAAGTGGGCGAAAACTGTATGATTGGCGGACAAGTTGGCATTGCCGGTCATTTAACCATTGGCAACAACGTAATGATTGCCGCCCAAAGCGGAATTGGATCGAATATATCCGATGGGAAAATTATTCAAGGTTCACCAGCTTTTGAAATCGCTCCCTATCGAAAATCGTATGTCTATTTTAAAAAACTACCAGAGTTGGTGAAAAGAATAGATGAGCTTGAAAAACAGCTCAAAAAAACAGAATTCTCCTAAGGGAATTTTATTAATTTTGCAGGCTGTTTTTATAAAAGCCCTTGATTGGGTGATAAAAACAAATGTAAAATACCAAAAACCAACTTTTTTTCTATGGAAAAACAATGCACCATATCAAACGAAGTACATATTTCAGGCACTGGATTGCATACAGGGCAGCAGGTGAGCATCACTTTTAAACCAGCCCCCGAAAATTATGGATATCGGTTTGTAAGAACTGACATTAACCCCGATATCGAAATTAAAGCATTGGTTGACAATGTAATAGATACAAGCAGAGGAACCACTTTAGAGTATAAAGGCAGTAAGGTTTATACCATAGAACATGTGCTTGCAGCACTGGTGGGTTTACAAATTGACAATGTTCGCATAGAGATGGACGGAGCAGAAACCCCCATTCTCGACGGAAGCAGCCGATATTACGTAGAAACACTTCAAAAAGCTGGAAAAACAGCGCAGAATGCAGAAAGAGAATATTTCGAGCTAGCCGAAAACATGAGCTATATCAACAGCGACGATAAAGTAGAGTATCTGGCCTTACCCAGCGATGAATTCAAAGTTTCGGTAATGATTGATTATGGAAACGAAGTTCTTGGCACGCAACACGCAAGCCTTCAACATATTGAACAATTTACTGACGAAATTTCCAAAGCCCGTACTTTTGTGTTTCTTCACGAACTGGAGCTCTTGCTAAACCATAATTTAATTAAAGGCGGCGACTTATCAAATGCCATAGTTTATGTGGACAAGCCCGTGGAGCAGGAAGAATTGGATCGACTGGCATCTTTGTTCAACAAACCTACCGTTAGTATCACTCAAAAAGGCTACCTGAATAATGTGGAGTTGTTTAGCTATAATGAGCCTGCCCGCCATAAATTACTTGATGTTATTGGAGATTTTGCACTGTTGGGAAAACCAATTAAAGCACATATTATTGCTACACGTCCCGGCCATAAAAATAACACCGAGTTTGCTAAAATAATCAAGAAAAAGATGAAAGATGAGGAAACAAAAAAAGCGCTTCCTCAGTTTAGCCCCGATGCCAAACCACTTTTCGATATTAATGATATCATGAAAAAGCTTCCACACAGGCCGCCGTTTCTATTGATTGATAAGATTATGGAGATGAGCGAAACCCATGTGATAGGAAGCAAAGGTGTTACTATGAACGAGGGATTCTTTGTGGGACATTTTCCAGGTAACCCTGTAATGCCAGGTGTACTTCAAATAGAAGCCATGGCACAAACCGGTGGTATTCTGGTTCTTAGCACCGTTCCCGATCCGGAGAATTACATTACTTTGTTCATGAAAATTGACAATGTAAAATTCAGACAACAGGTGGTTCCAGGAGATACGATAAATTTTAGCCTCAAATTATTATCCCCTATTCGTCGTGGCCTTTGCCATATGGAAGGAATAGCCTATGTGGGCACAAAAATAGTTATGGAAGCCGAAATGCTGGCTCAAATCATTAAGAAAAAATAAATACCTAAATAATATGAATCAACCCTTAGCATATGTTCATCCGCAGGCTAAAATTGCAAAAAATGTTGTTATTGAGCCATTTGTGAATATAGAAAAAAATGTAGTGATTGGTGAAGGTACCTGGATTGGATCGAACGTAACCATAATGGAGGGCGCTCGAATAGGTAAAAATTGTAAGATTTTCCCTGGAGCAGTTATATCTGCCATTCCACAGGATTTGAAATATGATGGTGAGGAAACTCTGGTTAAAATAGGTGATAATACAACCATCAGAGAATTTGTTACCGTGAACCGCGGAACCAAAGCCAATATGGAAACCATAGTGGGAAATAACTGTCTGCTGATGGCCTATGTGCATATTGCCCACGATTGTATTGTGGGCGACAATGTGATTCTGGCCAACGGAGCCACTCTAGCGGGTCACATCGAAATTCAGGATTGGGCTATTATTGGCGGATTGGCAGCAGTACATCAATTTGTACAAGTTGGAAGACATGCCATGATTAGTGGTGGTGGAATGGCCAGAAAAGATGTGCCTCCCTACACCAAAGCTGGAAGAGAGCCCTTATCGTATGTGGGAATTAACTCCGTAGGATTAAGACGCCGAGGATTTACCATGGAGCAAATCAATCAGATACAGGAAATATACAGAATCATTTATTTACAAAATAAAAATGTTTCTCAGGCGGTGAACTATATCGAAGCATCGATTCCGGCTACCCCTGAGAGAGACGAAATACTAACTTTTATTGCGAAATCCACCCGCGGAATTATGAGGGGATATTCCAGATTTTTATAAAAATACTTTATGGCAACAACATCAGATTTTAGAAATGGACTCGTATTGGAATTCAATGGCGATTTGTATTCAATTATTGAATTTCAACATGTTAAACCCGGGAAAGGCCCTGCCTTTGTAAGAACTAAACTCAGAAATCTTAAATCGGGCAAAGTGCTTCCAAACACTTTTACCGCAGGAGTAAAAATCAATGTTCAACGTGTTGAACGCAAGAGCTATCAGTTTCTCTACAAAGAAGGAAACGATATGCATTTTATGAATAACGAAACTTTCGAGCAAACCTTTTTGGAAGAAGCCATTATCGGCGATTCCGCTGCTTTTTTAAAAGAAGGCCAAAACGTTGAATTTCTGATTCATGCAGAAACCGACACCGCTCTCACAGTTGATTTACCAGCTTATGTAGATTTAGAAGTTACCTACACCGAACCCGGTGATAAAGGAAACACTGCCACCAACGCCATGAAAGATGCCACTGTGGAAACAGGTGCCATTGTAAGAGTTCCCCTTTTCATCGGCACAGGTGAAAGAATTAGGGTTGATACCAGAACAGGTGAATATTCCGAAAGGGTAAAAGGATAAGCCATGAAATTTCCGAGAGCATACAATCTATCCGAAATCAGCACCCTGACAGGGAATAGAAAATACGTGGGTCCCGCCAATTATCAAGTTACGGGAATGAACGAAATTCATATGGTTGAACAGGGCGACCTCACTTTTGTTGACCATCCGAAATACTATACTAAGGCGCTCAACAGTGCTGCAACTACTATTGTAATCAACAAAGAAGTAGAATGCCCCGAAGGTAAAGCACTCATAATTTCCGAAACCCCTTTCGACGATTACATGAATCTGGTTCGCCATTTTCGTGCCTTCGAGGCCTGCAATCAGAACATTAGTCCTTCCGCAGAAATTGGCGAAGGAACTGTTATTCAGCCTGGAGCATTTGTTGGAAATCACGTTAAAATAGGTGCTAACTGTATCATTCATGCCAATGTTACCATTTACGACCACAGTGTTATTGGCAATGATGTTATCATTCACTCCGGTACTGTGATTGGCGCAGATGCCTATTATTTTCAAAAACGCCCCACCGGATTTAAAAAATTCGAATCTTGCGGACGGGTTATTATTTGCGATAAAGTGGAAATTGGCGCTCTTTGTGCCATCGATAAAGGAGTTAGTGGCGATACCATCATTGGTGAAGATACCAAGCTCGACAACCACTGTCAGATAGGACACGATACTCAAATTGGCAAACATTGCTTAATTGGAGCTCATGCCGCCATTGCGGGAGTTACCAAAATAGAGGATGATGTTATCATTTGGGGACGTGTTGCTGTGAACAAGGATTTGGTTATTGGAAAAGGTGCCATTGTATTGGCTACTTCGGGAGTGGATAAAACCCTTGAAGGCGGCAAAACCTATTTTGGAGTTCCAGCTATCGAAGCACGTGAGAAATGGAAAGAAATGGCCTTTGTGCGCGGGTTGGCAAAAGCCCGGAAATAATATAAAAAAAGCCACTATTCAGAGGCTTTTTTTTATTCTATCTTATTGGTTTATTGGGTGATATTTTCCTCTGAAATTTCATGATTTGTTTTGTTTTCACTTTGCCTGATGTCCCAAAGAACCAAAATAGCAGCAAACCCCCAGAAAGGAACCGAAGCCTTATCGGAATCGAGGAAATTGTTAAGAAAACCATGGATGAAATAGGTAATAAAAGCCACCAGAATACCCATAATGATATGCCGGGTAGAAGCATCTTTCTCTCTTTTATAAACTCTCACACCAATAGTTATAATCACAATCCCTAAAGCTAAAACATTTAGAAGTCCCAATATTCCCATCTCTGCAAGAGGCCCCAGATACTCGCTGTGAGCATTTCCACCATCGCCAAAATCGGTGCTGATAATGGTTTTTTCCTTGGCTCTTTGCATGGGTGCATAAACAAATTGATAGGTTCCCGGACCCCAGCCCACTATAGGTCTTTCTTCGAACAATCGGAGGGCACAGGCCCATCGGTTTATTCTTTCTAGATTCGATGCATCGGTGGCAATATTGCTTGCAGAAGAAATATGTTCGGTAAAATTGGCCGAGGAGTCCTGATCGTTCTTTGATAATTTATCTACTATCTGATGCTGAAAAGCAAAAAATATTCCCACAAGCGAAACAAGAATCAGCAAAACGTATCGCAGCTTGATTCTATAATATATCAGGACAAAAACCGCAATTCCACCTAGCATAGAAAGCCAGGCAGCACGGCTATACGACATAAAGAGGGCAAACAGAATGATTGTGGCCGCCGCTATGGCATACACTCTCATGGTCTTGGTATATTCTATGGTAAAAATAAGCGAAACGGAAATGGGCAGGTAAAAGGCCAGAATCATTCCATAGGCGGTATGGTCGTTATAAAAAGGCGACATGACCCAATGGCCGGCTTTGCTATCGAATCCCCACATGGCATGATGAATGGTGGTATAAACGATTACGATAATCAAGGGGATGATATACAACCAGGAAAACAATCGTATGTCGGCGGTTTTTTTTATCAGCTTACTAAAGATAAAATAGAACGGAATTACAAACCACAATCTGGAAACAAGATATTTGATTGATACAATGGGTAATTCGCTGGTGATGGTGGTAAAAAGCATCCACAATAAGCTGATTAGAAGAATAGTCGTGAGAGGATGCTTAATAAATCGTTTATCGAAATTCCAGTCGAAGAAAATTTTAATGACGAAAAGTAAAAGAATTCCCGCCATTAGAGGTTCAGTGGGTAGCGACACCCCGAGACCAAAATCATCGTCTTTAATAGTGATGGCTAAAGGAGTAAAGAATACAATGAGCCACATGAGTTTGTCGAGAGTAAAAAAGTAGAGCAGAATAAAAAACAAACCAAACGGTATGGCGTAAGCATAGTACTGATTTTTAGAAACAAAATACATATTGACCAAAACAAAAATGATGGTCAGCAGGTAAACTATCCCTATATTTAATTTGCTGTTAAACACCTATTTATGTGCTTTTCTAATTTTCAGGTTCTCGAGAATACCAATAACCAGCAATGCCACCAATAAAGAGGTAAACATGGTAAGTGCTACAATGAGCCAACGCACAGGATACGATTTTTTATCGGCTTGAAAGGGGCTTTCGATGATATTGGTATAGGTGAACTGCCTATCGTAGTTTGAGTAGGCAATATCGTATTCTTTGGTTATTTCGCGCAGGTTAATGGCCTCTTGCTCCAGGTTTTCAAGGGTTAAAAGAAGTGCTCCCCCTTTTTCTTCTATTTTAAGCTTTAGTTTTTCAACTTCTCCCCTGTTTACACGGGTAGACCCACCTTCTACAGTTCCTAATAAACCTTTAACCACTTCGGTTGACTGTGATTGATAATCGATTAAACCATGTTCTGTGGCTAGGTTGTGAAGGTTTTTCTCTAAGGAGTCAATAACAATTTGCTTTCGTTTGATGGCGCGTTTCCACAAGGCTACTACTTCGCCAAATTTTTGCTCGTGGAGTAATTTAATTTTCCGGTTATAAGCTTCGAGAATGGCTTCGGCCATTTCTTTGGCTATACGGGGATCTTTGTCAAAAACTTCAATACGAATGGCTTCGCCGGGGGTTTTCGATATTTTCACATTCTCGCGGTACTCATTGAGCAGAGCGGTAGTATAGTACTCGTAATTTCTGGAGATTTTATAATGTTCGTCCAGTTTAAACTGTTCTATCACTTTATCTCTAACATAACTGGCTTGTAAAATCTGAAACATTTGTTCAGTTTCACTTTCCTTGGAATAGGGAGAAATATTGGCAGGATATACCACTACCCACGATTTAAACTTGGGAGTAATAACCCATGAACTCGAAAAAATAACTCCCCCCACCAATGCAATAAGCAAAACCACAGCCAAATGTACTCTCCAACGAAGCAAAGTATTGATGATGTTCAAATTATTAAAACTGCTTTCCATTATTATATGATTTATTCTTAGTCTTACTTTCTTTTTTGTTTTCTCATTTATTTCAATGTTGCTTTTGGCTTCATTTATATCGACTCTCTTTTTATAATACTCTATTTGATTTAGAAGGATGGTTATCAGACTTTTTTTTTTACCTGAATCTTTTCCATCTTTTCGAGAGTTATAATTACGAGGACACTTAAAAATAAAGCTCCAAAAGTTGATATCACCACAATTAACCAGCGAATAGGCAGCGATTTTTGTTCCGCTTTATAGGCTGTATTTACAATAAATTTTTGCGGCAAATCCTGCTCTGCATCCACCTTTGCTTCTTCGTATTTTGCTCTTAATTCGCTCAGCTGCTTTTTGTCGTGTTCAAGGGCTTCGCGAAGAGAAACATAGGGACCGCCATATTTTGCAAGCAAATCGAGAATTTCCTGAAGCCTCCGAATATTCTCTTTTTTTCCCGCAGCAATTTCCATGGCGAGTTGCTGGTTAATCATCTCTGATTGAGACTCATAATCATGCACCCCCAGCTTGCGCAGCTCTGTTAACGAATCTTCTTTTTGTGCTATTTCTGTTTTGAGTTTAAAGTATTCCTGTTCAACAATTTTAAAGGCTTTGTTGGCTCTAACGCGTTTCATATCGTTTTTAACCACATCGTAAAGGCTTGCAATTTCGTTGGCCATATCGGCTGCCATTTGAGCATCTTTGTCATATACAATGATTTTAACCGCAGAGTTCTCAGTTCTTTTAAAGCGAAAATTCGCCTCAAACTCATGATAGAGTTTTGTGAACCGGTACTTGTCGTTTTCATTAATATCATAGTGTTTCATCAAATGATATTTATTGATGATACTGTCGCGGATGATGTTCGAATTCAAAATCTGGAGCATCTGTTCGATTTGTTCATCATCACCAAATTCCAAAATATCTTCTTTGGCAGCGTAATTGGTGCTTAGAAGCGCCTTTGAGATGGCATTGGTAGAAGTTGGAATCAGCACAACCTGGCTTTTAAACAGGGGTGTGATGAAAAAAGATGATGAAAAAATAACCGCCAATAACGCAGATACCAGTGCCACAAAGAAAAATGTTTTTCTCCACTGAACTAAAAAACTGATAAAATTAGAGGAATCGAATCCTTCGTATATCTGATTATTCATTATTGATAAGAATCATTAAGAAAGGCCAAAAATAGAATTAATTTCCCAAATAGGAAGATAAAAAAACGAAAGAAGTCGATTTGCGGTGTCACCCGGATTAAGGACTTTTATCGTTAACTTAACTCTCTTGTTTCCAGATAGCTAAACAATTCCTTGATATTGAACAAGCGCAGGGCAAAGGCCAGTATAAGCATGATTAAAAACAGAATTCCTATCCTTAAAATCCAATCGATGTGGTTGAAACTGCGGCTAAGGTAAGTGAGTAAAAAGGCTATGAGCCAAAAAATGAGCAATCGCAAAGTAAACCGAATTTCGGGTTTAAAGTTAAATTCCTTATGAACTACCCACAATTGAGCCAGTGCACTAAACGACAGTGCGGAAAGATTGGCTATAGCGGCACCTTTGGCCATGAAGGCAGGTACCAGAGTATAGTTGAGAACAAAGCTTATGACCACACTGATGCCGGCAATTATATTGAGTGCTTTCATGTTTCCGTTGGCTGTGAGCAGGGTACCGAATATATAGGATGTCGACATGGCCACAATTCCAAATATCATGGTTGCATAAACCTTCCCCGATTCGTCGATATGATGTTCGTAAAGCAAATCCATAAATTCGTAGCTGTAGAAAAAAGTGGTAACAGCGAGCATACCAGTAGCTACTATCAGAATTGAAAAAGAAATTTTAATGATTTTGAGCAATTCCTGCCCTTGTTTTATCATATGCGAAAACAGGGGAAGCAGAAACACAGCAAATAAAAAGCTTATTTGGTTGGTGGCGTCCAGAATCCGGTAGCCATGTGCATAGATTCCAGCCTGTTCAGCAGCGATATCGTTGCTTAAAAGTTTTCCCATCATCACTGTGTCGATGCGGTTGTAAATGGTCATTAAAAGTGTGAGGAGGGCAAAGGGCATGCTTTTGCGCATAATCATGAGAAAAAACGGCCAATCCCAGCTGATGGTCAGCGATTTGCTTTTAATAACCACCACCAGATAGGCTACAAAAAGTGCAATGATATAACTCACTGTCTGTGCATACACGAACCACTCTATTTTAAAAGGAGCCGTAGTAATATTTCCCCACAGAAGCACCACCATAATTACAATCATGAGCAGGCGATCGAGAACCGACATAATGCTCTCGGTTCGAAACATGAGCATTCCGGAAATATTGGAGCGCAGATAAAGGATGAACGACAGTAGAAACTGATTGAAACCTACCAATGCCAGCAAGTTCAGCTGACTTCCGCGATAACCATATCCATAGCCAAAACCCAGAGTTACAAGGAAATACAGAAACCCCAGAACCAATTTCATGGTAACCAAACGCGAAAAATGCTTGGCTAGAAGTTGGGTATTCTGAGCAATATTGCGGTTATTAAAATTGGTGATGCCAAAATCGAGGAGTATATTGAACAGGAAACTAAAATTAAGAACCGTGAAATAAAAACCAAAATCCTCCGAACCAACTATATTTTGAACAGTCCTGTCGATACCAAAAACCCAGAAAGGCTTGATGAGCAAATTGAGTAACAGAAGCAAACCCAGGTTAGTAAGAAACTTTCTCTGCATAAAATTGAATTTCGGAAGGCTAAATACCAGTCAATCTTGTATCTTTGCGGCAAATTTAATGATATTTCAATCGGATTTAGATAATTAACAACCATTGTAAGTGAAAATAGCTGTCAATACCAGATTACTACTGAAAGACAAATTAGAAGGGATAGGATGGTTTACCTACGAAAGCCTGAAACGATTGACCCAACAACATAAGGAACACGAATTCATTTTCATATTCGACCGCCCCTACCATCCCGATTTTGTTTTTGGTCCTAATATAACACCAGTGGTTATAGGCCCTCCGGCTCGTCACCCATTTCTATACTATATTTGGTTCAACCACAGTGTTCCCAAAATTTTGAAGAAGCATCAGGTCGATTTGTTTGTTTCGCCCGATGGATACCTTCCGCTCCATTCGCCTGTTAAGACTTTGGCGGTATTTCACGATCTCAATTTTGAGCATTACCCCATGGATTTGCCCAAGATGGAACGCTACTATTACCGGAAATACTTTCCAAAGTTTGCAAAAATGGCCACCCGAATAGCTACGGTTTCTGAGTATTCGAAGAAAGACATAGTGAAGCAATATGGCATTGCCGAAGAGAAAATTGATGTGTTGTACAATGGTGCCAATGAGAAGTTTATCCCATTGATGCCCAATATCAAAAAGCTCATTGTCGAGAAATATACCGGTGGAAATCCTTATTTCATTTTCATTGGTGCTCTGAATCCCCGTAAAAACTTAGTGAATCTTCTAAAGGCTTTCGATAAATTTAAGATTCAGGATCGTTCGCATATCAAGCTTTTAATTGTTGGTGAGAAAATGTTTAAAACCGAAGCCATCTTCGAAGCCTACGAAAACATGAACTTTAAAGCCGATGTGGTTTTCAGCGGAAGGTTGAACTCCATTGAGCTTCATAGAGCTTTGGCATCGGCCATTGCACTCACCTATGTATCTTATTTCGAAGGATTTGGGATTCCCATTGTAGAGGCATTTTACACCGAAACTCCTGTAATTACATCCAATGTGACCTCCATGCCCGAAGTTGCAGGCGATGCAGCGTACCTGGTCGATCCTTTTTCGGTGGATGAAATAGCCGAAGGATTGTCGAAAATGGCCTATAATACTGAATTTCGCGATGCCTATATTGCCAAAGGAAATGTGAGAAAGCAACTATTTCGGTGGCAAAATACAGCCGACCAACTCTGGAAATCAATAGAAAAAACGCTAAATATATAAATTCAAAATCATGAATATTTTATTACTAGGATCTGGTGGCCGGGAACATACTTTAGCCTGGAAAATGGCTCAAAGCCCTCTGCTAAGTCAGCTTTATATTTGCCCGGGAAATGCCGGAACACAAAACGTTGGCCGGAATGTGGATTTTGACTATAACAATCACGAACAGTTGAAAGCTTTTGTTTTAGCGAAAAATATTGATATGGTGGTAGTTGGCCCCGAAATGCCCCTGGTTAATGGGATTCATGATACAATAGCAGCCGACAACGAGCTGAAACATATTGCAGTGATTGGTCCTAAAAAGAAAGGAGCCCAATTGGAAGGCTCCAAAGACTTCGCCAAACGGTTTATGAACAAATATCATATTCCCACCGCCCACCACAAAACCTTTGACCGATTCTCGGTTAACGATGGCATTGAATTTTTGAAAGACATTAAATCGCCCTATGTACTCAAAGCCGATGGGTTGGCCAGCGGAAAAGGGGTCATTATTCTCGACGATCTAAACGAGGCCATCGATACCTTTCAGGATATTTTGGTGGGTGAAAAATTTGGAGCTGCCGGAAATCAAGTGGTTATAGAGGAATTTCTGAGTGGCGTGGAGCTGTCAGTTTTTGTTCTCACCGACGGAAAAAGCTATGTTTTACTACCCGAAGCCAAAGACTATAAGCGTATTGGCGAAGGCGACACCGGACCAAATACCGGCGGAATGGGCTCTGTTTCACCTGTTCCTTTTGCCGACGAGAAATTTCTAAGTCTGGTGAAAGAACGCATTATTGAACCCACCATCTTGGGATTACAAGACGAAAAAATTGATTATCAAGGATTTATTTTTTTCGGGCTCATCAATGTAAAAGGTCACCCTTATGTGATTGAGTATAATGTTCGCATGGGCGACCCGGAAACAGAAAGCGTAATGCCACGCCTAAAAACCGATTTGGTTGAATTGTTTGTGGCCACCGCGAAAAAGAATCTCCAGGGATTTCCGGTGGAAATTGCACCCGAGACTGCTGTTACTGTGATGTTGGTTTCCAAAGGCTATCCGGATGCCTACGAAAAAGGCAAATTAATCTCCGGGTTGGATCAAGCATCAGATTCTAAAATATTTCATGCCGGAACCAAAGCCACCGCCCGGGGTGTTGAGACCGATGGTGGCCGTGTGATTGCCATTTCCAGCCAGGCTAAAACCCGCGAAGAGGCTCTTAAACAATCTTTTGAAGTGGCCGAAAAAGTGAGTTTCGATGGGAAATATTACCGTCGCGATATAGGATTCGATATTTAATCTATAATAGATAGAAGGTGATTTTATACTTTTTCAAGAAATCGTTTTATGGACAAATAGCTCTTGTTATTCTGTTTGCCATTCTTTTTTCCATCCCCAATTTTGTGCAGAGCAACGCCGATTTCTGGGTACAAAACACCCTGTTTTTCAAAATTAGCTGCCTGGCACCGTTTCTGAAAATCAACTGGATTTACCAATCGGTGGTATTTATTTTGGTGGTGCTTTTTGCCTTTTATATCAAGGACATTTTTACCAGGCATCAACTCAACCATCATCTCAATTTTTTACCATCGCTGCTTTTTATAGCTCTTTTTAATTTTACACAACCATTTCAATATCAGCTCATTGCCATTCTTAACTTGTTTCTTATTGCCTTCACTTACAGCTATTTGCTTCAAAGTTTTGAAGATCACAACCCCAATAATAATTATTTTGGTGCTGCGATATTGATTTCGTTGTCGAGCTTTCTTGGCTACGGAAATGTCTTTATGATTACTTTGGTTTGGATTAGTTTCTTTGTATTTCAAAATTATAACTGGCGCTATTTGCCCATAACACTAATTGGACTCGTAACACCCTATATTTTCCTGTTTTCCTACTTATTCTGGTACGATTTTCTGTTTCTTGCCGAGTCTGAATGGAAATTTATCGTAAGCAGTTTTTTAACCTTGAACATCCCCAAAGACCTTTTCTATTTAATTATTTTTGGGTTGTTATCCTTATTTCTCCTGTTGAGTTTAATGAAGATTATTCCCGAAACAGCCGGAAAAATCATTTCCATCCGCAAAAAGACCTCGTTAACCCTTTGGTTTCTGTTTATCGGCCTGATAGCTTTCTTTCTCGGTGGACAAAGCAGTGGGAGCCAGCTGTATCTGATTCCGTTAGTGGGCGTGGTTGGCTACTATCTGCGCACCATTAAAAAGAGAAAGATATTTTTCGATATCGTTCTTACCGTTTTTATTCTGCTATTGCTGGCAAATAAGTACCATTTAGCCTATGCTTCAAAAGTACTTTTCGAGTGATAACAAGCTGGAAGCTGGTTGCGACGAAGCCGGAAGGGGATGCTTAGCGGGTCCGGTTTTTGCCGCTGCTGTTATTCTGCCCGCACATTTCGAAAACGAGTTGCTCAACGATTCCAAAAAACTGAGCGCAAAAACAAGGAAAATGCTTCGCCAAATCATTGAAACAGAAGCCTTGAGCTGGGCAGTTGGTGTTTGTTCACCACTGGAGATTGACGAGATAAACATACTAAATGCCAGCATTTTAAGCATGCACCGCGCGTTGGCTCAACTGTCGAATAAACCCGATTTTATTCTCGTCGATGGAAATCGCTTTAAAGCTTTTGAGAAAATCTCCCATCAATGCATTGTAAAAGGCGACGAAAAAATGATGTCGATTGCAGCCGCTTCCATTCTGGCAAAAACACATCGTGATGAATATATGGAAAAGGCTCATCAAACTCATCCACAGTACTTTTGGCTGCAAAACAAAGGTTACCCAACGCCACAACATAAAAGAGCCATTGCTCAATTTGGAACCACTGACTTTCATCGCTTAACCTTCAATATGACCGAACAACTGAAACTTGAGATTTGAACATTCCGCAGAAAAAACGCAGCCAAGAACCCCATTAACGAAATAGAAAAAGTATTTTTGACCCCAATATGTTATCAAAAGAAGAATCGAAAATTATTAGACAGGCTTTTTGGGAAGGTTTCACCAAATATTCAGCCCCCAAAAGGAAGAGAATGGGCCGGCCAAAAACCTGGGTCATGCAAAATACCGGAATTAAAGCGGTTGATTTAAAATTTCACATTGACGAAAAAATGGCCTCCGTAAGCATTGATGTGGTGAGCAAATCCATCGACAGCAGAGTTGCTTACTGGAATAAATTCCTGGGCCTTAAAACATTGCTCGACACCGAGTTTAACAATGAATTGATTTGGGACGATATGTTTGCGCTCGAAACCGGAAAAGACATCATCAGAATTGCCATGATTAAAGAGCAGGTGAATATTTTTGATAAAAAATGCTGGCCCGAAGTATATTCCTTCTTTTTTAAGCAGATGATTAAATTTGAAGATTGGCTGGAATACTATAAAGACATTATAAAAGTAAACCGGCAGGATTTGCTCTAAATCGACTGATAAATCAATTTAAAATATTATAAACCAAATAAATACAAAACCTATGAACAGTTTAGAACAACTTAAAAAATTTACTAAAGTGGTGGCCGATACTGGCGATTTTGAATCCATTAAACAGTTTAAACCCTTAGATTCTACCACCAATCCTTCGTTGATTTATGCTGCGGCTCAGGATATAAAATACAGTCATTTGGTGGAACAGGCCTTATCGGTAGCGAAATCTTACAGCACTTTGAGAAATGAGCAACTGGAACATGCTTTAGATGTGCTGGCGGTGAATTTTGGACTGGAGATTTTAAAAATCGTTCCCGGACGAGTAAGCACCGAAGTGGATGCCCGCCTTTCGTTCGATACTGTAAAAACCATCGAAAAAGCACATAAACTAATTGACTTGTATGCTCAGGCAGGCATTGATAAAGAAAGAATACTTATAAAAATCGCCGCAACCCGGGAAGGAATTCGTGCAGCCGAAGTTCTTGAAAAGGAAGGCATTCACACCAATCTGACATTGCTTTTCAGTCTGGTTCAGGCCATTGCCTGTGCCAGGGCTGGGGTTCAGCTTATTTCGCCTTTTGTGGGCCGTATTCTCGATTGGTACAAAAAAGACCGCGGGGTAAGTCATATTGATGCTACCGAAGACCCCGGCGTTTTATCGGTTGCCGCCATTTTCAACTATTATAAAAAGTTTGGTTACAAGACCGAAATCATGGGTGCCAGCTTCCGCAATAAGGAAGAGATTATTGAACTTGCCGGATGCGACTTGTTGACCATCTCCCCCAACCTGCTGGCCGAACTCGAAAACAGCTCTCTGGAAATTTCCCCCCGATTGGATGGTCAGATGGCACAGCAAATGGAGATTGATGAGATTCCCACCGATGAAATATCTTTTCGTTGGTTGATGAATGAAGATGCTATGGCCACCGAAAAATTGGCCGAAGGAATCAGAAAATTCAGCGTTGATTTGGTGAAATTAGAGCAGTTTATTGCAGAAAAAATGTAGGAAACGGGATTAAATCCCGTTTCTTGAAATTTTTATTAGTTTCACTTCCACATCACCGCCTTCGGGCAACAGGCTTATATAATCGTTTTCCTGATTTACCCAGCGAACCTGTTTGCCAATGCTCACAAAATAGCTGTGGTAACCATCGCTGTTTTTCAGCGGAATGCTGTATCCCCCGTTTTGAGCGCCACCGTTACCAAAATTCACAAAGAGCTTCACTTGCTCATTAGGATTTACCGCTCTGATTTCCAATAGTATATAATTCTCACTCCTATCTTTAAAAGCGATGGGCTCAAATTTGAATTTCTCTTCGTGATTGCGCGGAATGGTCATTTTTTCGTCAAGAATATGAACCATCGATGTTTTCTTAATGAGCTCAAAAATCTTGTCGATCATTTCGGCGGGATATTTCTCAAAAGGGAAAACCCCCAAGGCTTTCTCAAACGATAGAATGGCTTCCCGGTAGTATTTGGTGCCATAGAAACGCTCGCCATCGGCAATGTACTTATCGTATTCTTTTTGTTTGGCCACCAAATCTTTTTCGAGAATGCTGTTTATTTCAGCCAGTTTTTCCCTGGGATAAAGCTCGGAAGGCTTAATCTCGCTGGCCTGCTGATAGCCTTTTTTTGCCGGATCCCAATCGCGTTTTTTGAAGTTTCTGTCTCCTTCGTCAATGGCTTTTTGGTAAGCCACATCAATCTCCCGCTGAATTTTGGCCATGACTGCTTTAGCTTCAGCAATTTTTTGCGGCGGATAGGTTTCGTAGGGAAAAATGGCTTGAGCCTGTTCAAAAAGATTGATGGCCATTGGGTAATCCTGAGCATTGAAAGCCTGGTCGCCTTGTGCTACCAATGCATCGAAGCGGCCTTGTTTATCGGCCATATTGGCCAGAATATTATTGATTTCAAGAATCCGCTCCTGTGGCAGTTTTTCGTTTGGAAGAATTTCCAGGGCTTGCTTGTATTTGGCCAAAGCAGCATCGTAGGATTTGGCATCGTAAGCGGTATTGGCCTGAGCCATAATCTTATCGAACTGCATTTTTTTGCGGGCCATGTCTTGTAAAATCTGGTCTATTTCCATGATTTTCTGGCGTGGATAAGCTTCTGTAGAAATCTGGTTCAGAGCTTCCTGATAGCTTTTCTTTGCCACTTCGAAGTCGGAAATTGCAAAAGCTGCATCGCCCTTTCTGATGGCTTCGTCGTAGGCGGCTTTCACCATGGCCAAGGCATCGAGAATGGTTTGTATTTCTTTGATTTTTTTCTGGGGATATTCTTTTTCGGGCATGATGACCAAAGCCTTATTGAACGATTCCAACGCTTCGGTGTAGAGTTTTGCCTTAAACCGCTCGTCGCCTTCGGTTATGTAGCCTTCGTACTGACCCTTGCGTTTCCAGAGCTCGTCAATCTTAAGAATCTGATCTTTGGGATAGGCTCTGTCGGGGAAAATTGCCGATGCCAGCTGGTATTGCTCTTTCGATTTATCCAGAACTTCCTGCTTCAGCCATTCGTCGGCTTTTACAATAATCGCATCATACTCCGCCGATTTTTTAGCAAATGCATCGAGCAAGGCTCTGATTTCGTTCATTTTATCCTTTGGGTATTTCTCAGCCGGCATAAGTAACGATGCCTGTTCGTATTTGGGCAAAGCGCTGTTATAGTCAGTCTTTTGGAAAAATTGATCGGCCTGAGCTATCAAAGCATCGTAATTGGCTTTATTTTGGGCTTCGGCATTGAGTTTTTCGTTGATGAGCCTGATTTGTTCCCGGGGATAAATTTCGGCGGGTTTCATCTCCAAAGCTCCCTGATATTTTGGCAAGGCAGCTGCCCGGAGTTGTTTTACAAAAAATCCATCGGCTTCCTTAATCAAAGCATCGTATTTCCTTTGAGCTTCGGCTAACTGAACCAGAATTCCGTCAATGAGTTTCAATTGGTTTTTTGGATATTCTTCGGTAGGTTTTATCACCAAAGCTGCTTTGTAGTTGTCGATGGCTTTGGCATAGTCTTTCTGACCCAGAAAACCGTCGGCTTTCAGAATCAAGGCATCGTATTCGGCTTGAGCTGCTGCCAAACCACCTAAAATTCCATTGAGCTCGGCAATCTTGTCGATGGGATATTTCTCGGCGGGTTTGAGTTTATTGGCCAATTGGTATTGGGTGAGCGACTCTTGCCACGATTTGGTTTTATAAAATCCATCGGCGGCAACAATGGCTTTTTTATAATTTGCTTCCAACTCTGCCAGCTCAGCCAAAATGCGGTTTATCTCCTGAATCTGGGTTTGTGGATAGACTTCGTTGGGTTTAAAACCAAGTGCTTTATTATATCCCGCCAATGCGGCATTCCACTGACTTGCAGCAAAATCCTTATCGGCCTGAGCCAAAGCAGCATCGTAGGCAGCCTGCGTAGCGGCGGCACCTTTGAGAATATCCTGAAGGAGCTTGATTTGTTCTTTGGGATATTTTTCCTGGGGTTTGATGGCGGATGCTTCCTGATATTTGGTGATGGCCAGCTCGTAAACCTTATCGTTGCGGCTCTTGTCGGCATATTGAATGGCTTCCTGGTAGAGTCGGTCCTTTTCCACAAATTGCAATAGGATGGCTTCAATTTCGGCAATTTTTTGTTTGGGATATTCCTCGTTGGGTTTTAAGGTCAATGCCAACTTAAACTGATCGAGTGATGGATTGTAGTTTTGAGCAGTAAAAAACTGATCGCCCGATTTTATATATTGTTGATATAAAGCATCTTTATCGGCCATTTCCTTGCGCAATCTATCTATTTCGGCAATTCGCTGGGCGGGATAAGTTTCCTGGGGAAACATGGCCAATGCTTGCTGATATTTACCTTTGGATTCTGTGTAAGATTTGGAATTAAAGAGACCATCGGCAGCCAAAATCAAGGCGTCATACTGAGCCCTAAGAGCAGCAGCTTGTCCAAGTTTGTCTTTGCAAAGCTGAATCTGGTTTTTTGGATAGGTTTCCAATGGCTTGATATCCAATGCGCTTTCATAGGCTGTTAAGGCCATATCCCATTTGGTTTCTTTAAAATAGCGGTCGGCTTTTTCAATAAGAGCCAGATAGGAAGCATCGGTTTCGGCTAAGGCTTTCAAAATGGCATCAATCTCAGCAATGCGCTGGGGAGGATAGGTTTCTTTGGGGAAAATAGTCAACGCCTTCTGATAGGTGGTTTTGGAATCCAAATAGCTTTTCTGAGTAAATAAAGCATCGGCCTGAGCTATCAATGCATCGTAACTGGCCTTGATTTGTGCCAGGTCACCCAGCTTTTTGTTTATCTCGTTAATCTTGTCCTGCGGATATTTCTCGTTGGGCTTAAAACCCAAAGCGGTTTGATAGGCAGTTAGAGCGGGTGTCCATTGGGCTGATTTAAATTGCAAATCGCCTTCTTTAATGGCTGCTGCATAGGCGGCTTCCTTATTGGCCAACCCCTGAAGCAATCCATTGATTTCGTTTATCTTATCTTTTGGATATTGTTCCGATGGTTTTATATTCGACGCTTTCTGATAAACGGGCAAAGCGGATGTATAGTTCTGATTAGCAAAAAATCCATCGGCTTGTTTTATGGCTTCCTGATAGGCAAGTTCCTGGTCGGCAAGCTTTTTCATGATGGCTTCAATTTCGGCCATGCGCGATTTTGGATAAGCTTCGGCGGGTTTAATGCCCGACGCCAGTTTATAGTTATCGAACGATGGGGCATACTCTTTGGCATCAAATTGCTTGTCGGCCAGCGCTATCAGCTCGTTATACTTTTGGCCATCAGCTTCCTGCTGAGCTAAAATTCCCCTGATAATTTCAATTTGAGCCTTTGGATAGGTTTCTTTGGGTTTTACTTCGGCGGCTCGCTCATAAAGACTCAATGCAGCTATGTATTGTTTATTATTGAACTCGGCATCGCCTTTGGCTATGAGACCGGAATAATCATTGTCCATGGCCCTGAGCCGCTGTTGTTCTTCGATGGTGTTGATATCCTCAATTTTATACTTGGGATACATCTCGTTGGGCTTGATTTGCGAAGCTACCAAATAGGCCGAACGGGCATCGTTGAGTTTTTGCCGGGTAAAGAGATTGTCGGCAACCGCTACTGCATCTTTATAACGTTTTTCCAACTCCGTTTTCTCGTTGAGCCTTTTACTTATTTCTGCCAGCTGGTTTTTGGTATATTGCTCCTCTGCTTTTATCAGAAGTGCTTCTTTATAAGCAGTTTGCGCCTGCAACAAACTATCGTTTCCAAAAAAACCATCTGCCATTTTAATCTTGGCATCATAGCGTGCATTCAAATCTTTGAGAGCTCCCAAAAGGCCGTCTATTTCGTCTATTTTTTGCTGGGGATAAACTTCTTTGGGACTCAGATTTTTTGCCGCATAATAGTCGTAAAGAGCATTCTCGTAATCTTTAGCTTTAAATTTGGCATCGCCAGAGGCAATTAGAGCCTGATATTTATCGGTGGCTTCGAGCAGCGCTTTTATCTCCGCAATTTTTTGCTTTGGATATTGTTCGTTGGGCAGAAGGACAGATGCGGCTGTATAATTTTCCAGAGCTTTGGTGTAGTTTTTTTGCTCTAAGAACTTATCAGCTTTTGCAATCAAGTCGTTGTAATCCTGTTTGCCGGCTTCTTCTTTTCTAATTTTATCGCACTCCTTCTTCAGCTCGTTCACACGGTCGATAATGATTTGTGCTCTTTGCTCGTCGATGTAAAAATTTCCCTTGTTGCGATGGTAGGTGATTTCGGTAAGTGGCTCATCGAGAATTGACAAGTCGGCGGAACAAAGCGGAAAAAGCTCCACAATGAGATCGTATTTATAGATATTGTTGTGATTCACATCTTTGGGCAATGCGGTGTTGGCATCGAAAATTTTGTTGACATAGTTTTCTTTGAATAATCGAATTTGATAAGTCTGATTGAGCTCGAGTTTAAATTTATACCTTCCACTGGTTCCTATTTCGGCGGTTTCAATAACATTTCCATTTTGCATGAGCTGAATCCGTGCATCGAACAAGCCTTTATTTTCTTCGTGAACAAAGCAATCAATCTCGATAAATCCGGTGGCCAACAGAATATCAATCTCTGCAAGCTGCGATTTGGGATATTCTTCGTTGGGCTTAAGCTCCAAAGCATTGGTATATTTGGAAAAGGCCAGTTGATATTTCTTTTCCTTAAATAGCTGATCGCCATCGGCTATGGCTTTGGCATAATCGGCTTCGAGCTTTTGTTGTTTCGATTTTTCCTTGTCCTGACTGGCATCTATTTTGGCAATCATATTGAAAGCATAGGTTTTTTCGGGAAGAATCTGCAATGCTTTCTGATATTGGGCCTTGGCTTCGGTGAGTTTTTGAGCCACATAATGCTCATCAGCCTTAGCGGTAAAGGCATCGTATTCTTTTTCCTTCTGAATGAAAACCTTCATTTTAGCCACTTGAGCAGATGCATAGGCATCGGTGGGATTTACTTTAAGAGCTTGCTCATAGCTGGCCAATGCATCGGCAAATTTCTGATAATTAAGATGTTGATCGCCTTTTTGTACCGCCTGTTCGAAGGCAATTTTATTGGCCTTATCGGTTTTCAGGATATCGGTTATTTTCAAAATCTGGTCGTTGGGATATTTTTGCGACTCGTCCAAATGGGCTGCATCGCGGTAGTAACTCATGGCCTTTTCGTAGTTTTTATCCACAAAATACTGGTCGGCGGTTTTAATGGTTTCTTCGTAGAGCGATTTTTTAAGTTGGGATGCTTCCAGCAATCGTTTGGCATCGGCCAGGCGTTCCCGGGGATGGGTTTCGTAGGCAATGAGATTCAGGGCTTTCTCGAAGTTGGTAATGGCAGTTTGATAGTCTTTGAGTTGGAAGGCTTCGTCGGCCATAGAAATAAAATTGTCGTAATCGCCACGCACCGCCATTTCGGCTTTGAGCAAGTCAATAATTTCCTGAACCCGCTTTTTGGCATATTCGTCATCAGGCTTCAGCTTTCCAGCCAATTGGTACGCCGCTTTGGCATTGTAGTAGTCTTTTTTCTGATAATACTCGTCGGCAGATTTGATTACCTGATTGTAATCGCCGGTTTGCTGAGCAAAGATTTGAAGAGAAAAGATGAGTGTGAAAAAAAGTAAACTGATACCTGACTTTATATTTAATCTATTCATGGGGTGCATTTAAGCTATATTTTATTATAACAAGAGATAACGATTCTATTATTGATTTATTGCTGAAAAACAGCTCCGTCGACTAAATGGATGGTTCTGTCGCAACTGGCGGCCAATTGTTCGTCGTGGGTAACAATAACAAAGGTTTGGTTTCGCTCATCGCGAAGCTGAAAGAACAAGCGATGAAGCTCTTCGGTATTTTCGCGGTCGAGATTGCCCGAGGGCTCATCGGCAAAAACCACTTTGGGGTTGTTGATGAGGGCGCGCGCCACAGCCACCCGCTGTTGTTCTCCGCCCGAAAGCTCCGAAGGCTTGTGATTAAAACGATGATCCATTTTAAGATAGCTGAGCAAATCTTTGGCCTCCTTAATTACCCGGGCCGGCTTGCGGCGCCCGATAAAAGCGGGAATGCACACATTTTCGAGACAAGTAAACTCGGGCAAAAGGTGATGAAATTGAAAGACGAAGCCAATGTTTTGATTGCGAAAATCGGAAAGTTTCTGTTCGCTGAGCTGGAATGGATTGATTCCATCGATTAATAAACTGCCTTGATTGGGTTTATCGAGTGTTCCAAGTATTTGAAGTAGTGTGGTTTTGCCGGCTCCCGAAGCGCCTGTAATGCTGAGTATTTCCGATTTCTTCACCGACATATCAATGCCCTTGAGTACTTTCAAATCGCCATAAGATTTTATAATGTTTTCGGTTTTAATCATCGCGAGCAATAAGGTGCAAATATCTTATTATTTATTGAAACAATTGGTCTGAACAAGCAATAACTTAGGTATTTATACACAAAAAACCAGAACAATTGTTAAAATCTGACTTACAATATCATGGAATGCATGGAAAAAATAGGATTTGGTTTAATGAAATAATCAATATGGTGAGGTAAAATTCGGGTTTTATAAGTCAATTTTTTCAACAAACCACGGTGCTTAAATAAATTTGATCGTCGATTTGGGACAATTCTCAAATGACTAATTTTGCCCATATTTTCTAACATCATGAATCAGATATTTAGCCCCAAATTATTTAGCATTTATAAAGCGGGTATCGACAAAAAGCAACTAACAGCAGATATTTTCTCGGGTATTGTGGTGGGCATTGTGGCGCTTCCTTTGGCCATTGCCTTTGCTGTTGCCAGTGGCGTTTCGCCCGAAAGAGGAATCATTACCGCAGTAATTGCGGGTTTTATCATCTCGTTTCTAGGCGGTAGCCGTGTGCAGATTGGGGGTCCAACAGGCGCCTTTATAGTGATAGTTCTTGGAGTTATTGAGCAATACGGGCTCAACGGGCTCATCATTTCCACCATCATGGCGGGCTTCTTTCTCATCTTTTTTGGACTCGTGAAACTGGGTACCCTTTTAAAATATTTCCCCCACCCCTTGGTGGTTGGTTTTACGAGCGGTATTGCCCTCATCATTTTTTCGACTCAGATAAAAGATGCTCTGGGCCTAAATATTCAAAGTGTTCCCTCTGATTTTATTGAAAAATGGGGCACCTATATCACCAATCTTTCGGCTATTAACGAGTCCGCCATTGCCATTACCGCCGCTACTATACTGATTACCATATACTTTAAAAAAATAAGTGCTAAATTTCCCGGTTCTTTTGTGGCCATTATTCTGCTCACCTTTGTGGTTAAATTCTTCGATTTACCAGTAACAACCATCGAATCGTTTTTTGGCGATATCCCCAAAGAATTTCATTTTTCTATTCCTCAGGTCGAATTTAGCGAGTTGAAGAACTATATTGCTCCTGCCCTAACCATCGCACTTTTGGGGGGTATTGAGTCCTTACTTTCGGCTGTGGTATCCGATGGTATGATAAGCGGAAAACACCGTTCCAATACCGAGCTAATTGCTCAGGGAATTGCCAATATTGTTACCCCGCTTTTTGGCGGAATCCCCGCCACAGGCGCCATTGCAAGAACTGCAACCAATGTTAAAAACGGTGGCCGCACGCCCATAGCCGGTATCGTTCATGCCATCACCTTGTTGCTCATCCTTTTGTTTCTGGGCCAATGGGCCAAATTAATCCCCATGGCCGCGTTAGCCGGAATTCTGATGGTGGTTGCCTATAATATGAGTGAATGGCGCTCGTTTGTGGCCATCTTCAGGGGTTCGCCGTTTGATATTATTGTTCTCCTTACCACCTTCATTCTCACAGTTTTGGTCGATTTAACAGTGGCCATTCAAATTGGCGTTGTGCTGTCGGCACTGCTATTTATGAAACGCATGAGCGATATGGCCGAAAAACGGATGAACAATATGATCGATACCGATGTTCTGGAAGACTACTCAAAGATTCCTCAAGGTATTTCCATCTACGAAATAAGCGGCCCGCTTTTCTTCGGCTCAGCCAAAACCTATTCCGAAGTGATTGAAGAGATTGGAATGAAAAGCAGGATTCTCATCATCCGGATGCGTCATGTCTCTTTTGTGGATCAAACCGGACTTCACAACCTCCTCGAGACCATCAAAATATTGAAAAGCAAGAATGTATGCGTTTTTCTTTCGGGGGTTAACCCAACGGTACTCAACGATTTTAACAAAAGCAATATTACAACCCTGGTGGGAGTCGATCACATTTTCGATTCCTTCGATCGTGCTATTGAGTATGCTAAGAAAAGGATTGAAGAGATTTAGTTATTTGGTTTATGGTGAATGGTAACTGGTGATTAGTGATTGGTTACTGGCTATAAGGAAAAAGGCAAAAGATAAAAGGCAAAAAGGTAATGAAATCGGTTACCCCAGCCTGAACTTTGAACCCGGAACCATGAACCTTGAACTTTGAGCCCGTTACAAAGAACACTTCGACTTACTTCGACTTACTTCGGCTTAGTTCGACTTCGCTCAGTAACCGAAACTCAGCAACTATCACTCAATGTCAGGAGAGCGACCAACGAACAATGAACCTGGAAACAATGAATATCTAAAAACCAAGCCAAAGCCCCAAAGCCCCAGCAGCAAGACCCACCGCAATATTGATGGCTTTCATGACGAAGAAGCTTTTTTGCGATTCAGCTAACAGCGGTAAAGCACCGTGGCCGTCCTGAACTATGGAACTGGCCAACAGAATGCTAAACGGTACCAACCCCTGGAAAAACATGATAACGAAAACTAAATGAGGACCCGATTCGGGTATGACGCCTAATAAGACGGCAAATACCAAAACCATCCACATGTTTTCGCTAATCCACTGATTGACTTCATAAAACTGTGATAAGAAAGCAATGAGTAACAAGGCACCAAATGTCCAGCCAAAGATTTTCATAAAATGCTTCTTGATAACATGACCCCATAAATGGTCTTCCAAAAAGTGGTCGCTGGAGGTAAGGAAGATGTACATAGCTGCCGACATAACCAAAATATAAGTGATTTTCAACCAGTTGATTCCATGCTCGTGGTCATGTCCTTCGTGTTGAGGCTGAGCACCAGTAAGTGTAGAAATATCGAAATGCTCGTGGCTAAAAATCCCCATAAACAAGCCAAAAAGAAACAATAAAACTCCGCCTATGAGCAAAGCTCTGATAAAACTCAAGTTTTTCAGATTTGTAAAAACATTGGTTCGCTTATGGCTATGTGCTTCTATTTCATGCTCATGCACAACCAAATGCCCCGGAGCCACGCAGAAAAACTCAAATCGCTTTCCGAAAAACATTAATAGAACCCCAACTCCAATAGCAATCAAAAGTATGATTCCGTTGAGCAAAAGTGCATATTCGGGAAAAAGGGAAAACATGACAAAAGCCTCATCTCCCGATGTTGCTATCATATTGGTAACCAGGGCTGAAAAGCGAATCACCTCGTGACTGTACAGACTCACGATGGTATAAGTTCCCAGACATCCGGGAATAATTCCCATCAACGCGGCCAGCACAATTTGTAAAAACGGCGACTTCCTGAGCCTGTGAGCCCAGTCTCCTTTGGTTTTTACGTTGAGATATTCTATCACCAGCATCATGACCATCACAAAAGTGGTAATCATGACAGTTTGGCTTATAATGGTTTTGAAATCAATATTTTCTATCATTTAAAAGAACCTCCAGATTAAAAAATAAACACTAAAAAAGATTAAGAATAACAGCCAAATCCAGGCAAATATCTGTAACCACAATTTGGGTCGATCTTCCAGTTTCGAGCTCATGACAGCCCGGAAATTCAAAATGGCCAATATTGCAGTGCCGAAATAGCCCAACGTTAAGACTTTGAGTGGGTATTTCATGGTTATTTTTTCCTTGGTGTAAAGTTTCACAACGTTGTTGAAGGAAAGCGTCCGAAATAAAAACTTGTTTTGTTATTTTTATTTTGCTAAAAAATAAAATATGAAA